>JBBSOJ010000022.1:0-21972 GCA_038259855.1 Flavobacteriales bacterium | reverse complement strand
TACGATTGGACGCAAGCTCTTTTTAAAGCTAGTCTTTTCGCTGAAGACAGTAGAATAATCAGTTTCACGAGTGAAGGCAACACCAAAGCTTGGAAAAATTACGCTGCTGTTTCTGCTGCAAAAGTCACTTTGGAAGCCATCACCCGAAACATTGCTCTAGAATTTGCAGCACACGGAATTAAAGCAAATTGTATTCAAGCTGGCGTAACAGACACTGCATCCTTGCGGATGATTCCTGGTAGTGATGACATCATCAAACATTCACTTTTGAGAAATCCCAATAATAGATTGACACTGCCAGACGATGTGGCCAACGTCGTGTATTTATTGAGTAAAGACGAAGCGAGTTGGATTAACGGTTGTGTGATTCCTGTCGATGGTGGCGAACATATTTCGTAAATTGATTAAAGTTATATGTTGCCGGATCTCATAAGCATACATTAATAATGACTACAAAACAGATCATAGAATTATTACCGTATCAGCATCCATTTCTATTTGTTGATGGCTTATCGGAACTCTCTGATGATGGTGTTGTTGGTCACTATACATTTAAAAAAAACGAATATTTTTATGAGGGCCATTTTAAAACTAATCCAGTGACGCCCGGTGTTATTTTAACCGAATGCATGGCGCAGATAGGTTTGGTATGTTTGGGGATTTTTCTGCTGAAGGATGACATCGGAACAGAATTTAAGGCTCAAATTGCGTTGACGTCAAGTCAAATCGATTTCTTTTTACCTGTATTTCCTGGTGAAAAAGTGACGGTTGTTTCTGAAAAGGAAATATTTCGATTTGGAAAATTGAGATGTAAAGTGAAGCTTTTTAATGAGAAAGAGGAATTGGTTTGTAGAGGTGTGATTTCTGGAATGATGCAAATTCCTGTGTAGGCAGGAATCTTTTCAAGGGAAAAAATTCATCATATCTAAATGAAAGAGCATGGATAGTAATTTACAAACTTTTAAAAATGAGATTCCCACTTTCGTGGGAAGTAAGCATGAATAGAGTCGTCATCACAGGAATGGGAGTTGTAGCGCCAAACGGTGTTGGTCTCGAAGCGTTCAAAAATGCCATAAAAACAGGAACTTCAGGAATTAAACATCACGAAACAATGAAGGAAGCGCTTTTTTCTTGTTGCATCGCGGGTACACCTGACCTAACCGAAGAGAAAAAATTAGAATATTTATCACGTTTGCAATTACGAGGTTTTAACAGTACAGGCATTTTATATGGCTGCATAGCCGGAATGGATGCTTGGAGAGACGCTGGATTGGTTATTGATAGTGACTCAAAAAATGATTACGATAGCGGTATTATTTTCGGTACTGGAACTTCAGGTATCGATAAATTTAGAGAAGCGATTTACAACGTGGATGCTGGCGATGTAAGGCGTTTAGGGAGCACGGTTGTCATTCAAACTATGGCTAGTGGCGTCAGTGCATATTTAGGTGGTATTTTGGGTTTGGGTAACCAAGTCACGACTAATTCGTCCGCCTGTTGTACAGGTACCGAGTCTATCATATTAGGCTATGAACGCATTGCAGCTGGCAAAGCCAAACGGATGTTAGTCGGCAGTTGTAGCGATAGCGGTATTTACATTTGGGCCGGTTTTGATGCAATGAAAGTCATGACCTACAAACATAATGACTCCCCTAAAGAAGGTTCGCGACCTATGAGCGCAACCGCAAGTGGTTTCGTTCCTGGGAGTGGTGCCGGGGCGATGGTTTTAGAATCTTTGGAAAGCGCTTTAGAACGAAAAGCCACTATTTATGCGGAAGTATTGGGTGGTCATGTTAATTCTGGCGGACAACGAGCAGGTGGAACGTTGACGGCACCAAATGCCGAAGCGGTGCAACGCTGCATCAAAGAAGCCATAAAAAATTCTGGCATTGAAGCTAAAGATATTGATACTATCAATGGCCATCTAACGGCAACGTCCAAAGACAGTTTGGAAATCGAAAATTGGACGAAAGCGCTGAACCGATCGGGAAGTGATTTTCCGCCTATCAATTCTTTAAAATCCATGGTCGGTCATTGCATCGCCGCTGCAGGAAGTATTGAAAGTGTGGCCACGGTACTTCAATTAAAAGAACAGTTTTTGTTTCCAAATATCAATTGTGAAGATATTCATCCAGAAATTTTAGACTTAATTGCTGAAGAGGCCATTCCACGTAAAATGACGGATAAAAAACTGGAAATAGCTGCAAAAGCAAGTTTTGGCTTCGGAGATGTCAATGCTTGTGTTATCTTTAAATCCTATAAGTGATTCCTAAAAACCATTAATTTGAGGGATAAAAAGAATTTATGAAACCTATGAACAAAGAAGCACTAATTGAAAAACTAAAAGCCATCGTCGCTCCATATATACAAGACGAAGACGCCTATAAAAACTTGTCAGAAGACACGACCTTCGTGGGCGATCTTAAGATAAATTCGGCCAATTTGGTAGATGTTATTTTGGATGTTGAGGACGAGTTCGATATTAGAATCGAAAATGATGAAATGGAAAAAATGTTATCCGTGAAGGCAGCGATGGACATTATTAATTCAAAAGTCAGCATGTCGTGATCGGTAATGACATCATCGATCTAAAAGCTGCGCGAGTACATTCTCGTTGGCAGGAACAACGATTTCTGGATGCCTTATTTACCCACCATGAACAATCATTTATATTGAAGGACGACCAGCGTTTTAAAAACATTTGGTATTTATGGAGCATGAAGGAAAGTGCCTATAAAATAATGGCGAGACATTTAAAACATCCAAAATTCAATCCAAAATATTTTAATTGTGAACCAGTATCGGACGTTTCTGGAATCGTGTACTTCGGAGATAAAAAAGTGACAACGATGACTGAATCGAATCAAGATTACATCTATACAACAGCAAGTGTCGAGACACCAGTTCAATTTTCAAGATCGTCTATACTGCAAGTATCCTCCATAACGGAACAATCGGCCCAATTAAAGTCAGAAGCTATAGAACTGTTTTCTGAATTAAAATCAGTTTCTAAAGCGACTATTTCAATTGAAAAAGACCCAACAGGAATTCCACAATTCTTTATAAACGGAAAAATGCAAGATCATTACTTGACCCTAACCCACCATGGTCATTACGGCGCTTTTGCTATGTCTTTTTGTTAATTTCCAAATACACAGATTCCCCTTTTGAAATCGATTCATGGTGATGAAAAAACAATGCCTTATCCTCAAATTGAGCCTGTATTAAATAATGAGATCCTTTGAAATAGGCTTGTACAACCGTTGCTTCGATGTTTGATCTATCGCATTTACGAAGTTGATGCGCGTACACTACAGCATTGTCCATCCAATTAAATTCGCCAAAAAACGAAGCTATTAAAGGTGTATCTGGATGTTTGTAAAGTTTTTGAGGCGAATCGTTTGCGATGATTTTCGAATTATGCAGTACGATCATGGTATCAGTATAGCCCATAACATCCTCGTTATCATGGGTCGCCACTATACAGGTAATTTCCTTTTCTTTCAAATAGCGAAATACACTTCTTCTTAAAGACTGTTTCTGAAAATTATCAATATGACTGAAAGGCTCATCCAGCAAAAGCACCTCGGGTTCTTTTGCCAGGGCTCGCGCCAATGCAACCCGTTGTTTCTGACCGCCACTCAACGTCTTGACTTTCACTTTGGCATGCTCTGTCAGTTGTACAACGTCCAAAAGTTCTTTAACGCGGTGTTTTTTCTCTTCAGGATAAAAATTGGAGAGATACTTCCCTATAGTTTCTTCAACAGAGATAAATGGCATCAAATCGAACTCTTGAGCTACATATTTCATAAAATCATAGCCAACGACGAGGTTGTATTTTGGCCCTAAAATTTGCTCGTCGTTCCACCAAATTTTTCCTTCCTCCAAGTCATATTCACCATAGATCAATTTGAGTAATGTCGACTTTCCAGACCCACTTTCACCAATAATTGAAACATGTTCTCCTACAGAGATTTGTAGATCAATGGCGTCTAGAACTTTGGTGCGACCGTATTTAAAAGAAAGGTTTTTAATGATGAGCATACTGTAAAAGTATCAAAAAAAAACGTTCTTATTTAGAACGTTTTTTTGAATATAATCTTATAGTTAGAAAACAGCCTAAACTAAATTCTGATGAGATTGAACGGAATCTACGCTAATGATACTAACTTATTTTTGATGAGATATTCAGCGATCTGTATGGTATTGGTAGCTGCGCCCTTGCGTAAATTATCACTCACAATCCATAAATTCAATGAATTCGGTTGAGAGCCATCTCTGCGAATGCGTCCTACAAAAACATCGTCTTTACCATTGGCATAAAGCGGCATTGGATAGGTATTGGTATCTAAATTATCCTGAACGGTAACACCTTCTGTTTGGTTTAATAGTTGACGCACTTCATTAATGTCGAAATCTTTTTCAAATTCAATATTAACGGCTTCACTATGGCCTCCAGACGTTGGGATTCTTACGGCAGTTGCGGTGACTGCAATGGTTTTATCATCCAATATTTTTTGAGTTTCGCGTACCAATTTCATTTCTTCCTTGGTATAACCGTTTTCTTCAAAGACATCACAATGCGGAATGGCATTTTTATGAATTGGGTAATGATACGCCATCTCACCTTTCACTCCGGCGAATTCATTTTCCAATTGTTGAACGGCCTTCAATCCTGTCCCTGTGATGGATTGGTATGTAGAGACCACGATTCTTTTGATGTGATAGCGTTTGTGCAATGGCGCTAAAACCATAACCATCTGAATTGTGGAACAATTGGGATTGGCAATGATTTTATCAGATGCTAAAAGTTGAGAGGCGTTTATTTCGGGGACGATCAATTTCTTTGATTGGTCCATTCGCCAAGCTGATGAATTGTCGATAACAGTTGTTCCTACGTCGGCAAATTTGGGTGCCCATTCTTTAGAGGTGTCTCCACCAGCGGAAAATAGAGCTAAATTTGGTTTTCTTGAGAGTGCTTCTTCAAGTCCAATGACCGTGTATGTCTTATTTTTAAAAGTGACTTCCTTACCAATGGATTTTTCTGATGCAACAAGCATTAATTCCGTAAACGGAAAATTACGTTCATCAAGAACTTTTAACATCACTTCTCCTACCATGCCTGTGGCACCTACAACAGCTATTTTCATCTAAATTGAATTTGAAATGTAAAAGTAATAATATTTTAATAATTTGGGTTTAGGAATTGTCAGTCCATTACTACTCGTGCGTAGAGACCAATTGTTGACTAAAAAAGAACCCGACGCTTTCGTGTCGGGTTTGAGTTAGAATATGTAGTGCAACGGTATTATTTTTTTAAGGCATCCCTTATTTCTTTTAAGACATCAAGTTCAGTTGGTCCAGCAGGAGCCGCAGGTGCTACTGGTTTTTTTGTTTTATTGTAGGCTTTCACAATTATGAACAATACAAACCCAACAATGATTAAGTTGATGATGGAGTTAATCCATTTTCCATACATAATCGCATTTTCAGGTTTTGTAATCGTTCCGTCTGCATCAACAATCGCAGGGGACAGTACATACTTCATATCCGCAAAATCAACGCCACCAGCAAAATTACCGACGATTGGCATCATAATATCGGTTACAAATCCGTTAACGACCATTCCTACAGCACCAGCTAAAATTACGGCAACTGCTAAATCAATGACATTACCAGTCATAATAAAATTCTTAAATTCTTTCCACATAATAGTTGTATTAAGTTAGTTATATGTGACTAAAATAAGAAAAATACCCAAATGTTAAAAAAGGAAAGCGTTGTTATTTTTTGATGACACGTTTAACACGTTGTGAAATAGCAGTAATCAACTCGTATGAAATCGTATTGGCATTGTGGGCTAAATCATTTGCCGTATGATTGGCATCAAAAATAATGACCTCATCGCCTTCTTCGCAGTCTATTTCAGTAACGTTGACCATGATCATGTCCATGCAGACATTGCCAAGTAACGGTGCTTTTTTGCCATCAATTATAACGAATCCCTTACCATTGCCATAAATACGACTGATACCATCTGCATGACCTATAGGGATGGTTGCCGTTTTAAGCAATGTGTCGCTTTTAAAAGCACGATTGTAACCTACAGATTCCCCCTTTTCAATTGTGTGAATTTGTGATATGACAGACTTCAGGCTCGCAACGGGTTGGAAGTTGGTATCTTCTTTTTCAGAATTTCCAAACCCATATAAACCTATGCCACACCTCACCATATCAAAATGGGCATCGGGATAATTTAAGACGCCCGAGGTATTGCACATATGCAGCATGGGCGTAAACCCGAATGACGACTGAAAAGCAGCTATTATATCTTTGAAAGATTTGATTTGAGATAACGTAAATGGTTCTTCACTTAAATCTTCACTGGCAGCTAAATGTGAAAAAATAGATTTTATCTTGATGGCTGATAATCCCTTTAGAGAGGAATGAATCGCTTCAATATCCGATTCAACAAAACCTAGACGATTCAACCCAGTATTGAATTTAACATGAACAGGATAGTTGGTCTGTTTCTCTTCAGTCGCAATTTGAAGAAATTCCGTTAAGACTTTATGGTTATAGATACTCGGCTCCAAGCAACGGTCTATAATAGTTTTAAAGCTCACCGGTAAAGGATGCAACACTAAAATTGGCGTTGTGATGCCTGCATCTCTCAAGGCAACTCCTTCTGAAGTGTAGGCCACCGCAAAATAATCAACCCCTAAATCTTGAAGATATAAGGCGATTTCATTAGCTTCATTGCCATAGGCAAATGCTTTTACAACCGCCAAAAATTTTGTGCTATCACTTATTTTTGATTTTAAAAATTGGTAGTTGTGCTTTAGGGCAGACAAATCAATTTCGAGAATGGTTTCTTGTGCTTTAGGCATTTGAATTATCTGATTTTGAATCAATTTGTTCAGGGTCATGGACCTTCATATTTCGAACTTTATCCCGTGTCATGGCTTTGTAAAATGCGGCACGACTCAACGGCTCGTATTCATCCACCTCGCCTAGTAAGACCAAGGCATCACTTTTTGATTTTCTATAACTGTATTGTGCTAAATTTCCTGTCCGAGTACAAATGGCGTGTACTTTGGTCACATATTCGGCAGTGGCCATTAGGTAAGGCATTGGCCCAAAGGGATTCCCTTTAAAATCCATATCCAGACCAGCAACAATCACTCTCACGCCTTTATTGGCCAAATCATTACAGACGCGTACAATCTCATCATCAAAAAATTGTGCTTCATCGATACCAACGACATCACAACCATCTGCTAATATCGGGATATTTGCCGCGGCAGGAACAGGAGTAGAGCGTATTTGATTAGCGTCATGCGATACCACCATGTCTTCATCATAGCGAATATCGACGGTTGGTTTAAAGATTTCGACCTTCTGTTTTGCGAACTGCGCACGCTTTAGCCTACGGATCAATTCTTCTGTTTTCCCAGAGAACATCGAACCGCAAATTACTTCAATCCACCCAAATTGTTCTTTAGGATTTACTGTATTTTCGAGAAACATTTTGTAATTTTAACACTAAAACGAAGTCATTCCACGTTTTTCATAAAGGTGGCGTAAATTTATTAAAAATCAAAAGCATAAATCAGATTTAAAGTTAAAAAAGATATGAAGAAGAAGCTGGAATCGGAATTGATGAGTATCGCCCATCGTATTTTGAAATTGAAAGGAAAAGAGGACGTAGTGAAATTACAGTTTGAAGCAGGTCAATTATATGAAAAATTGTCTGTATTGAAATTTGCCCATGAGAATTTTGAAAATGGAACGATGCCAACCATCGGGAATGATTCGTCGTTCTTTGAAATGTTGGATGTGGCTTTCAATAATAAAATAAGCGATAATATTGAGCGTGAAGATCGATTATACATAAATCTTGATGAGGTTGAGGACGATGGGATTATGGAACCTGTAATGGAAAAAATTAAGGACATGTTCGCACAAATGCCTCAAGAGGCTGACGAGATTGATATTATGGTTGAAGAAGTGATGTCCAAAGGAACTTCCAAAAAAGACGATTTCGATGAACTGACGGCTGATTTTAAAAACATTCCCGTGTTTGAGCCAGTATCCACAGCACAACATGCCCCAAAGGAAGAGCATCCTGATAAGGAAGAGATTAAAAAGAATAAATCCCTGAACGACAAGTTAAAAACGGGTGGTTTGAATATTGGATTAAATGATAAAATAGCTTTCATCAAGCACCTATTTGATGGACAGCGAGAGGATTATGATAGGGTCGTATCTCAAATCAACACTTCAGATTCTTATAAGGAGGCAAAAAATTTAATTCAGAACATCGTAAAACCGGATTATAATCATTGGAAAGGCAAAGAAGAGTTTGAAGAGCGTTTTATGGTGATTGTAGAAAGCAAATTTTAAATGTTGCCACACTATAATAGCATTTTGTAGCGTAATTTTTTTCAAAAAAACGTATACGAATCTTTCAAATCATTACAGATGAGCAAACTCTACATTGTGCCAACTCCCATTGGTAACCTAAAGGATATGACTTTTAGAGCCGTTGAGGTTTTAAAAGAAGTAGATTTGATTTTAGCAGAAGATACCCGTACCTCCGGAAAATTATTGAAGCACTTCGAGATCGGGACGCCTTCGCAATCCCACCATATGCACAATGAGCATAAAACAGTTACCAATCTCATCCAGAAAATAAAAAGTGGGATAAAAGTGGCATTGATCAGCGATGCAGGAACGCCGGCCATTTCTGATCCCGGATTTTTATTGACAAGAGCATGTATTGAAAATGCCATCGAAGTCGATTGTTTGCCTGGTGCCACGGCCTTTGTTCCAGCGTTGGTTAATAGTGGATTACCAAATGATAAATTCGTTTTTGAAGGTTTTTTACCTGTAAAAAAGGGTCGTCAAACAAGATTGCTTCTTTTAGCAGAAGAATCCCGTACCATTATATTTTATGAGTCTCCACACAAATTAATTAAGACATTGGGTCATTTTTGCGAGTATTTTGGTGAAGAACGCCCAGTATCAGTCTCGCGCGAATTGACCAAACTTTATGAAGAAACCATTCGTGGTACCGCCAAGGAGGTTCTACAGCATTATACCGACAAACCACCAAAAGGTGAAATTGTCATCGTTGTAGGAGGCAAGCCTAAAGATTAAAATTTGCCTAAAGCACACCATATAACAACTTATGAAAGACATAAAACACTACGACGTATTCGTCATTGGAACAGGCATTGCAGGCCAAACAGCCGCAAAATTATGTGCAGCGAAAGGCATGAAAGTGGCCATGGCTGACAATCGTCCAGCTGGCGGTACTTGCGCCATCAGAGGTTGCGATCCTAAAAAAGTATTTTTACAGTTTTCTGAATTGATGCATAAAAGTCAGTTATTGTCAGAGAAAGGTGTATCCAAATTACCAAAGGTGAAATGGAAGGAGGTCCAAAAATTTAAATCAACGTTTACAGATCCTGTTCCTCCATGTACCGAGAAAAAATTAGCTGAACTTGGAATTGAGGTGTACCACCAATCTCCAGTGTTCCAAAGTGAGAATGAGATTTTAGTTGAAGGTAAGTTGATTACGGCGACTACATTTGTCATCGCAACAGGATTGATTCCAAGAACATTAAAAATCAAAGGAAACGACCATTTAAAAGTAAGTGATGATATCCTCAATCTTAAAAAATTACCAAAAACAGCAACATTTATAGGTTCTGGGTATGTGGGAATGGAGTTTGCTTGCATGATGGCGGCGATGGGCACCAAAGTGACAATGATTGATAATGGACCAGCAGCATTGACGCAATTTGATGGATTTTTAGTTGAGAAATTGGTTGCTTATCTTAAGACGATCGGCATCACGTTCATATTCAACGCAGAGGTCAATTCTGTGGAGAAACTCAAGAAGAATATGAAACTCAATTATACACTTAAAGGAAAAAGTCATTCTCATACTTCAGGGAAAATTTTTAATACTGCTGGGCGAGTGCCTTCCACTGAAATATTGGAATTATCGAACGCCAATATCAAATCAGATTCAACCGGTGTTTTGGTGGATGACTTTCTTCAAAGTGTTTCCAATCCAAATGTCTTTGCCTGTGGCGATGTGAGCAGTAAGTCCTTACCTCTTACACCGTTGTCTGGTTTGCAAGGTTATATTGTAGGAAACAACATCATCAAATCGAATTCCAAAAAATTTGATGTGCCCTGTATTCCTTCGACCGTTTTTACCAATCCAAGTCTTTCAAGTGTTGGTTATTCTGAAGAAGAAGCACTGAAACGTTATAAAAACGTCAAAATTTATAAAGAAGACGCCAGTAATTGGTACAATGCCAAAAAGGAAAACAATCCGATGTACGCATATAAAATTTTGGTTAACGAACGAACTGATGAGATTGTCGGTGCCCATTTGTTGAGCTCCCAAGCGAATGAAACCATTAATATTTTTTCAATGGCCATTCAGCAAAAGATGACGGTTTCCGAATTTAAAAAACAAATGTTTACCTATCCGAGTTACGGGTCTGATTTAAAATCGATGTTAAAAGATGAGGATTGATTTTAGTTTTGATTTTTCATAATAAGATTACCAATCGTATAAATGCAAGACCTGCTCCATAACATCAGACAATGCAAGATATGCAAAGCGCATCTTCCATTAGGTCCCAAGCCCATTGTTGAGGCATCCGTAAATTCTAAAATTGTATTGTTAAGTCAAGCGCCAGGTCGTGTGGCCCATCAATCAGGGGTCCCCTGGGACGATGCGGGCGGAAAACGATTAAGGGATTGGTTGGGGGTGTCGGAAAGTACTTTTTACAATACAGATAATTTTGCCATTATGCCAATGGGTTTTTGCTACCCCGGCAAAGGTAAAAGCGGTGATTTGCCGCCAAGACCAGAATGCGCACCAGAATGGCATGACGAGATGTGGAAGCATCTTAAGAACGTAGAGTTGGTTATTTTAATCGGTACGTATGCCCAGAAACATTACCTCAAAGCAGAGGCGAAACGCACCTTGACTGAAACGGTGGCTAGTGTTGAGGACTATTTACCAAAGTATTTTCCATTACCGCATCCGAGTCCTAGAAATCGGTTTTGGTTGATAAAAAATCCTTGGTTTGAAGCCGATATTTTGCCCCTTTTACGAAACAATATCAAACAAATAGTGACTTAACACTTACAGATACATCAAAGTTCAAAATAATGAAACAATTCATCTATTTATTATTAGTTCCTTTCGCTTTTCTAAACCAAGTAAATGCTCAACAATTACAGTCCTCTAATTATTCTGAAGTGATCAATCAGAAATTTACGGGAGAGCTAGCGTTTGAAACTACTGCGTTTGTTGAACAATATTGGCGGGTTGTTGGGAATGAGGGTTTTAATAAAAGCGTTTATTTTATCGCGGAGCATTTAGAAAAAGCTGGTTTCGTGTTGGAAGAAAATGCTACTGAAAACTCCAAACTCACTTTTCGCATTGAGAAACGACCACTTAAAGAACCCACTTGGGAAGTTGTGGACGGTTCTGTAAAAATTATCGGAGATGACATTCCATTATTACAACATAGCACCAATCGAAACATGATTGCGCTAAATTCATATAGCACGCCAAAAGAGGGGGTTGAGGCTGAAGTGGTCTATGTGCAAGACCTAAAAAATATCAAAACCATGGATGTCAAAGGCAAAATCGTCTTTGCGGAATCCAATCCGTTTCGGGTATTTTCGGCTGCCGTTTTGCAGGGAGGCGCCATTGGAATAATGACATATGACAATCCCGCCTATTTGCAACCAGAAAAAAATACGACCTCGATTCAGTTTCGTTCAATTCAATTGGTACCAGACAAGCAAGCTTGGGCGATTGCTTTGTCCTATGCTGCAAAAGAGAAGCTAAAATCACGTTTGATGAAGGGAAAAGTCAATCTAAAAGTTCAAATAGAAACAAAGATCTATGAGTCAGAAGAATTGACCATTATTGCTGACATTCATGGCTCTGAAGCGCGCGATGAACGAATGGTTTTTAGTGCCCACATTCAAGAACCTGGTGCGAATGACAATGCAACCGGCGTAGGAGTGGCTCTAGAAATGGCTAAAGTGACTGCGAAATTAATTCAAGATAAATCGTGGATACCAAAGCGAACCTTGACCTTTCTTTGGGGCGATGAAATCGTTTCTACAGGAAGATATGTGAAGGAAGATGAGGAGCGAGCAACAAACATCAAATGGGGAATAAGTCTTGACATGGTAGGCGAAAATACCGATATCACAGGCGGCACATTCCTTATCGAAAAAATGCCTGATCCAAGTGCGGTGTGGACAAGAGGAAATGACAAACACTCAGAATGGGGAGGATCGCCAATGACCTTAAGCCAAATGAAGCCGCACTATCTAAATGATTTTGTGATAGGAGAATTTAAAAAACAAGGAACACTGGCTAACTGGGAAGTCAACACCAATCCTTACGAAGGTGGTAGCGACCACACGCCATTTTTAAATGCGGGAATACCGGGAGTTTTGTTCTGGCATTTCACGGACCAATTTTACCATACGGACAATGATCGGTTGGACAAAGTCTCTAAAACGACGTTGAAAAATGTGGGTACAGCAGCGTTGGTTTCGGCTTATACACTCGTAAATTCAGGTGACGAAACAGCCAAAGATATCGTACTGCATTTAGAACAAGCTGGTGTCAACCGTTTAAACGAAGAACTGATTCAAGGCAAAAAAGCAATTCAAAATGGGGAGCTGGTCAAAACACAAATAGAGATTGTCAAAGCTTGGGAAGAGTGGTATGTGAAAGCGATTGAGAGCTGTTTCGATATGGTAAAAGAAAGAAATTCAATTCTAAAAGATGTAGAGACATCTAAAAAGGCAATCCGTAGCACTTCCAAAAAAGTCGTTTTGGATTTAGATCAATAAAATCACATTGTTATTAATTTTTGAACCTTAAGTAAGACAGAATAACGGATTATAATTCTGGTAAGATTTTGTGCAGTATTAACAGCGTATTCGCCAAAAACTTCACGGACATCAATTATAAATCTAATTATTTTATAAAAACAGGAACTACACAGGACTGCCTACTGCTTACTGCCTACTGAAGACTGAAAACTAAAAACTCGTTAACCATGTTTCCCCGCTTCCCATCCGTGTTTTCCCAAATATTGATAGCCGCTTTCCACTGCGCCTTCTTCAATAGCCGTTCCCATAGAATCATTCCAACGATTTAAATACCCAAACAGTGAAATCACACCCAGCATTTCAACAATCTCGCCTTCATTCCAATGGTCGTATAATCGTTTTTTTATTGACTCATCGACGGCATTTGGAACTTGAGAAGCCGCCAAACTAAAATCTAACGCAGCACGTTCAGCTTCAGAAAAAGCATCATGTGTTCTATAGTCCCAAATATGGTCCAACTGTTGCTGCTCGGCGCCATAACGTTCCGCCGCTCGTATGGCATGTGCTTGACAGTATCTACAACCCGTAGCATTACTGCTCACCCAAGCGATCATTCTTTTTAAAGAGGAGGTCACACGTCCTTCATTCGCCATGACAGCTTTGTTCAAATTGATAAAAGCCTTGGAAATGGCAGGACGACGTTGCATCGTCAAGACCGAATTTGGACAAAATCCGAGAGTTTCGTTGAAGAATTCTGCTAATTCTTTGGTGTCTAAATCATGGTCCGCAGATAAAGGTGAGACTAGTGGCATATGTTTAATTTTATGTAGTATTTTTGAGTTAACAAGAAACAAAAAAATCTTTACTTATGGAGCATAAAGTCATCACACATTGGAAAGGAAACTCTCAATTTGAATCAGATAATCCGAGTGGTAAGTCGTTTTTAATGGACACTTCCGCAGAGCATGGCGGCTACGATTCTGGGTTGCGTCCAAAAGCTTTGATGTTGGCCTCTTTGGCTGGCTGTTCAGGTTTGGATGTGGTATCTATATTGGCAAAGATGAAAGTGAAGGTGTCAGATTTTAGGATTGATACTTCAGGTGAATTAACCGATGAGCACCCAAAGTATTATCATACCGTTAAGGTGGAATACCATTTTTATGGAGATGATCTGGACGAATCTAAAATAAAAAAGGCCGTCGATTTATCCATTGAAACCTACTGTGGTGTTATGGAAATGTTTCGCAGATTTGCAACTGTGAATACATCGATTCACTATCACAATAAATAATACGAGTTTATTGGAATTTAAGGTTTCTAATATTTGAAATTTATTTCTGCAAGAAATTATGCGTTGGACCATCAAACCAAAACCAAAAGCTTCTAAAGTAAAACAACTCTCTGATGACCTTAAAGTCGATGAATTGGTTGCTTCACTGTTGATGCAACGTGGCATTGAATCTTTTGAAAAGGCCAAGCAATTCTTCAGACCTAGTCTTGATGATTTGCACGATCCGTTCTTAATGAAAGACATGGATATAGCCGTTGAGCGTATTGAGAGAGCTATATCTGAAGGTGAACATATTTTAGTATTTGGCGATTATGATGTCGACGGAACTACGTCGGTAGCCTTAATGTCCTCCTACTTAAAAACACGAACCGATGCTATTGCCACTTATATACCAGATCGGTATGAAGAAGGATACGGGGTATCTTACAAAGGAATTGATTTTGCGCAGGATAATGATTTTTCTTTGATAATTGCATTGGACTGTGGTGTCAAAGCCATAGAAAAAGTTGCTTATGCCAAAGAGAAAGGAATTGATTTTATCATTTGTGACCATCACAGACCAGGAAAAGAGTTACCCAATGCCGTTGCTGTTTTAGACCCAAAGCGGGAGGATTGTAACTATCCTTATGACGAATTATGTGGTTGTGGTGTTGGATTTAAATTAATTCAGGCATTGGCGTCCAAGGAAGGGAAAACCGTTGAGGATTTAGTAGAATATCTCGATTTGGTGGCCACAGCAATTGGTGCGGACATTGTCCCAATGACAGGTGAAAACAGAACCTTGGCTTATTTTGGATTGCAAGTGATCAATCAGCATCCAAGACCGGGAATCAAAGCCATCATCCATCAAGTTAAAAAACAAGAACTTACCATTACCGATGTCGTTTTTATCGTAGCACCACGAATAAACGCTGCAGGACGGATGAAACATGGTAATTATGCCGTGACGCTGCTGACGGAAATGGATTTCGACTTGGCGGTGACCTATGCTTCCGAAATTGAGCAATTCAATTCCGACCGGAAGGAAGCCGATAAGCAAATTACGCTTGAAGCCTTATTGCAAATTGAAACCAACAACGAACAAGATCGTTTGACGTCGGTTGTGTATCAGGACACTTGGCACAAAGGTGTGATCGGTATCGTAGCCTCGCGATTGATAGAAACGTATTACCGCCCTACCTTGGTGTTTACAAAAAGCGGCGATAAGCTCGCGGCATCCGCACGATCTGTATCGGGTTTTGATGTGTATAATGCCTTGGAAGCTTGTAGTGAGCATATTGAACAATTTGGAGGGCACAAATATGCTGCCGGACTGACATTAAAAACAGAAAACTACGAAGCCTTTAAACAAGCTTTTGAAGATGAGGTTTCAAAAACAATCGATAGGTCCTTGCTGACGCCTGAAATCAGGATCGATTCAGCCATAGATTTAAAAGACATCACACCAAAATTTTACCGTATCCTCAAGCAATTCGCGCCTTTTGGACCAAGTAATATGACGCCCATTTTTATGACTGAAAACCTGAAGGATACAGGTTATGGTAAATGTGTCGGTGAAGACGATAAGCATTTACGAATCACGGTTACCCAACCAAGGGCAGGTAAGATTGTCTGTATAGGGTTTAATTTAGGAGACAAATGTACGTTGATTACCAATCGAAAATCATTTAAAGCAGTCTATTCCATTGATGAAAACGAATGGAACAATCAGGTTAGCTTGCAATTGAAATTGCGAGACCTTAAGGAATAGTATACATTAAATGAACTCTTTTTTCTTCAGTCTTTAAAATTAATAAAGGCACAAATTAATTTGAATCAAAAATTAATTAGCGTGTGATCTTATCTTATTTTTGCGCTTTATTTTAACGAAACTTATGATGGTCCACAAGAAACTGCTGGATTTCAGGTTTTAAAGTTTATGGAAAAACAAACCAAAAAAGATCCGTACGCAGCACTGCGAATTAAAGAATTCAACATTTTTCTTCTCGTTCGTTTTGCGTTGGTATTCGCATGGTCCATGCAATTCGTCATTATAGAGTGGGAAGTCTATTCGCTGACCAAAGACCCTTGGGCGCTCGGCTTAATCGGTTTGATGGAAATCATTCCTGCCGTGTTAATAGCTTTGTTTGCAGGCCACATTGTTGATCAAAAAGAAAAGCGAGGCTTGCTCATAAAGTGTATTATAGGGTTTTCCGTGATTAGTGTTGGGCTATTTTTGCTCACATGGCCTAGAATTGTAGGCGATTGGTCGATGGATTCCATCTTATACGGTGTTTACTTTTTAGTGTTTTGTGGTGGATTGGTCAGAGCTTTTATTGGTCCTACCGTATTCTCATTGATCGCTTTGATCGTACCAAAAAAATTATATCCAAACGCTGCTACATGGAGCAGCTCTACATGGCAAGTAGCTTCAGTAGTTGGTCCTGCAGTGGCCGGAATTTCCATTAGCTTGATTGGTGTGCATTGGTCCATGTGTTTGGTCGTCGGGTTTGCAATACTCGCTTTTGTGACCTTATTACAAATTGAGAAAAAACCAATTCTTAATCCAAAAATTGGTGAACCTATTTTAGAAAGTTTAAAGGAAGGCGTCAAATTTGTATTCAACAACAAGGCTATCCTTGGTGCCATCACACTCGATATGATTGCCGTCCTTTTTGGCGGTGCCATGGCATTATTACCAATTTTCGCCCAAGATATTTTACAAGTTGGAGCTGAAGGCTTTGGTGTGTTAAGAGCTGCTCCGGCCGTAGGAGCTTTCATCACCATGTGGATAACCGCCTACGTTTCCATCAGTAAAAATGCAGGGATGAAACTATTGGCCGCCATCTTCGGGTTTGGGGTGTGTATCATCGTTTTTGGACTGTCTTCCATCTTTTGGGTATCTGTTTTGGCCTTGTTCTTTAGCGGGGTGACCGATGGTGTGTCCATGGTAATTCGTCAAACAATTTTACAGCTCAAAACGCCAGACCATATGAGAGGTCGTGTCGCTTCTGTAAATTCCATTTTCGTAGGTTCTTCCAACGAATTGGGTGCATTTGAAAGTGGTTTGACCGCAAAATTGATGGGAACGGTAACTGCTGTTATTTTTGGTGGGACGATGACGTTAATTACCGTTGTCACAACAGGAATTGCGCTGCCATCCTTTAGAAAATTAGATCTACGAAAAGATATGGAGGAACACGAAAGAGATGTTTAGAAAGTCTTCAATTCGAAATGCTGACCATCAAACGCTCCATAGGTATAATAAGAAATCCAATCACCAAGATTGATGTAGTTCGATTGCTCATTCAATTTTATTTCCATCGGGAGGTGTCGATGTCCGAAGATGAAAAAATCACAATGTTTGTTCTCTAATTTCTTTTTAGAGTACTGTACCAACCATTCGTTGTCCTCACCCAGAAATTTGGCATCGTCTTCACCAGAGATCAACTTGTTCTTAACACTCATGTATTGTGCGATTTTCACACCCAAATCGGGATGCAACCATCGGAACAACCATTTGAAAATAGGATTTGTAAACACTTTTTTCATTCGTTTATATCCTTTATCATAAGGCCCTAAACCATCGCCGTGGCCTATGAAAAAGATTTTATCATTAAATACGAATTCTTGTGGTTTATGGTAGACAGGTATGCCCAATTCCTCTTCAAAATAGCCATGCATCCACAAATCGTGATTGCCAACAAAATAATGAATCGGAATTCCCGAATCACTGATTTCGGCAAGTTTACCCAGCGTTCTTGTAAAGCCTTTTGGGACTACGGTGCCATATTCAAACCAAAAATCAAACAAATCACCCAAAAGATAAATAGCGGCGGCATCTTTTTTTACTTCATCAAGCCAGGCTACAAATTTTTTTTCACGTGGACGTGACAATTCCGAAGTTGGAGCTCCCAAATGATTGTCGGACGCGAAATATATTTTTTTTCCTTGTGGAATGTTCATGAAGTAAATATAAAAATTTTAACCATGTTCAATACCTCTATTTTTTAAAAAGAGATTGACATTATCATAACGTACTACGGATGATTGTCACGTGTTATTGCCTTCTAAAAACTAATTGTCCGAAGCATACCATTCCGCAAAACTAGTTTCCGTTTCTTGTAATTTGAGAGAAAAAAGTTGAATATTATCCGGTAAATGTTTCTCGATTTTAGCAGCAAAATCGATCACCATCATTTCGCTTGTTGGTTGATAATCTACCAAAAGCACATTGTGATCTCTGTCAGAGAGTTCTTTTGCCAATTCCACATGCGGTGTGTTCTTATTAAACACAGTGGCGTGGTCAAAAACATCTACGATTTCGTCCTTAACAATCTTTTTTAAATCGGTAAAGTCGATGACCATACCAAACTTAACATTTTTACTGTCGTTGATTGGCTTTCCGATAACTGTTACAGATAGCTTGTAACTATGTCCGTGGACATTTTTGCATTTTCCGTCATAACCATAAAGCGCATGGCCAGTTTCAAAAGAAAATTGTTTTGTAATACGAATGGTACTCATTGTAGTGTGATTTTCGGCTCAAAGATAATCGTTTTATAAAAATCAATAGGTTTTTAGAGTACATTTGACCATTAAATTGGTATTTGATCCATTCATACTACGCATGAATACACTTTTTGAAGAGATTCCGTTTATTGAAAATCCATTATACGAAGGCATTATTGAGAACATCATCTCTCAAAAATATGCCATTGTGGAAGATTTTTTTACTACGGAAGAAGTATGGGCGTTAAGACAATCTCTGCTGGCCAAACATGAAGAGGATGCCTTTAAAAAAGCGGCGATTGGCAATCGTGTGAATGAAGTCATCGTTAAATCAATTCGCGGTGATGTTATTCTTTGGATTGACGAACTTAAAGCAAACCATGCCGAAAATTTATTTTTCAATAAGATCAATAGTCTCGTAAGCTATCTCAATAAAACCTGTTTTTTGGGAATCTTGCATAAAGAATTCCATTATGCTTTATATCCTACAAATACATTTTATAAAAGACATATCGATACGTTTCAAAATGATGATCGCAGGAAATTGTCATTTGTGTGTTATTTGAATGAAGATGGTTGGTTGCCAGAAAATGGTGGCGAATTGGTCCTGTATTTGGATGACAATGGAAAAGAGATAGAGAAAGTGATTTATCCGTTTCCGGGACGTGTGGTCATTTTTGAAAGCCAGATTATTGAACATGAGGTAAGGCCTGTAAAAACAGAGCGTTTAAGTATCACTGGTTGGCTCAAAACACGATAACTTATTTGTTTTTCCGCTTGTTGTAGAAATAAACTACAATCAAGACAACAGCGAGTAGAAGGAATAAACCATTCCCACTCAAAAATTCCAATACATCCATAGTATCTTAAAATTAGATTGTCAAAGTTAAACGTTTTGACCGCTTTCCAAGAAAAGTTGTCTGAATTTTATAATCAATGGAATGCCCCTGTCAATGATCCAACAGGTAAACGCGATGAAAATAGCGTATAATTTGTAATCGAAAGAATCGAGCAAAAATAATATTGGAACGAACACTAAAAAAGTGGATGCCAACAGTAGATTCCTTAAATATCTCATTTTGCCCAAACCCTTGAACATACCATCAAATATAAACGCCAATGCGCATAAGGGCTGCATCACAAGTACAATCCAAAATACAGCATAAAATTCATCTAAAACCTCTGGGTCATTTGTAAAGATAGTTCCTAATGGATAATAAAAAATACTTCCAAGAATAGCCAAAACGATCCCGACCATTATACCGTATTTGATGAGCTTATTGCTCAATTGCATCAGCAAATCGGGGCGATTGGCGCCAAGTAATTTTCCTGAAAGAATATTTCCGGCACTCGCATAGCCATCAACGATAAAGGCTCCTAAAAACCAAAAATTGATAGCTATCGTGTAGGCTGCAATATACTGTTTACCATAACTTGTGGCGAATGAGCTAGCAAAGTACAACGTGACGTTCAATGCCAGCGTTCTAACAAACAGATTTAAGATCATTAACATAAATCGATTGATTTCCTTATTGAAAGGAAAACTCACTTTTAATGGTATGATTGTCTTTTTGAGTAAATAAAAAGCGGATAACAATGCCATCAAACATTGTGCTGCCACGCTCGCATACGCCGCACCTTCTATGTTCATAGGATCAATAAATCCAGAGATGCCATATACTAAAATGACATCTAAAATAACATTGGTAGTGGCGCCAACGATTGCAATAATCATTGGATAATAGGTATTCTGTAAACCTCTGAAAGCCCCAAAAACGGCAATAGTAAATAAGGTAAAAGGAAATCCGAACACGCGTATTTAGTAGTAATCTACGCAAAATTTCAAAATTAAATCGGATGCATTGTATAGTTTAAAAATAAACTCCGCAAAAGGGAAGGTTCCTAAAATTATCAGAATACTCAAAGATGTAATGATAAAAATGGCTTGAGCCGGGAGGGATTTTATGTCTTTTAGATTATCAGCACCAACATATTGAGAGACAATGGATGAGATCGCGCTTCGTGTTTGTCCCAAAACCCAAATCAGCATGGAGATAAACGTGCCTACAATACCGACCGCAGCAAGGGATTCTGTCGCATTTAAATCGATGTTTCCTACGATCGCCGTATCCGTTAAAGACAATATGGGTTCCGACACTCCTGCAATTAAAGCCGGAATGGCAAGTCGATTGATATTTTTGAGGCTAATGACGGCGTTCACAGGAGGTATTCGTAACAGTAAAAAGGATGTTCACTTTGCTTTGGAAATTGAATACTTTCTAAACGTTTGTAGCCTCGAAGTTCATAAAATCGTTGATTTCTTGTATTCTGTGAGAACGTATCGAGCCTCACCGAGACAAAGTTTTGGGTTCTGGCATAGGTCTCTGCAAAATCCATTAGCAGTTGGGCAAATCCTTTGTTTTGATGACGTGGATGAATGGCTAATCGATGGATATAAATATTGTGTTTGGTTTCGGTCATCCAGGTTATGGGGCGATATTCAAGATCCATGAATGTTGATATAACGATGCAACCGATGGTTTCGCTGTCCTTTTCCATAACGAACAATTCACCACGTTCCACATCATTTTCAAATGCTGTTCGGTTTGGGTAATGATCGTTCCATTGAAATATGTCTTTAGAAATCATGTGGTTAGCACAAGCTTTTGTCAGTTCTAAAATCGCATCGATATCTGTTGAGGTCGCTTTCCGAATCATTAATAATGTTTACTTTTGCAGTACAATTTGTAAAGTTAGTTTTTAATTCACGAATATGAAGAATATATTAGTCCCAGTCGGATCCTCCAAAAATGCCGTGAGCCATTTGCAGTATGCGGTAGATTTTGCCAAAGAATTTGGAGCGAAGCTCTATGTCGTGCAAATCTATAATGTCTACACCAAGGCGGGAACGATGGTAAAGATCGATCATATACTCGAGCGGGAGAGCTTGGCTTTTTTGAATTCGCACGTTGCGAATATTGATACGAAAGGTGTGGAGGTAATTGTCAAAACCTTCAAAGGAAAGTTAATAGATACGTTGGAATTGGTATGCCAAGCTGCAGACATCGATTTGATTTTGATTGAACCAAGAACAAATTCTATAAAAGATGAAGTCTTTTTAGGGGAAACTTCTGGAAAAATAGTGAAACAAACGAATATACCCGCCCTTATTGTACCGGAAGGTTACGCATATAAACCGATCCAAAGTATTTTGATGGCATTAAAATCGGCCATCGTGAGGAAGAAAGATTCTTTAGTGCCGCTACAAGAAATCAAAGAGCAATTTCATGCTT
>JBBSOJ010000021.1:0-22018 GCA_038259855.1 Flavobacteriales bacterium | reverse complement strand
ACCGCCACATTATCCTCAAATTTAGGAAGATGATACCCACCATACCGATAGGCGAAACTCAAACCAAATGGACAAATAAGCTTATTGATCTCAAAACCGGCTTCTGAAAATCCCTTATCAAGCGTACCGAATTCTATATCTTGGTGTCTATCGATGTCGTTCATCGTTCCAATCGCCATCTTTGAAATGAGCACCAATTGTGGTTGCCACTTTTCAGTAAATTTAAATGGTTTTATGTAATGCTTGAACATTAACGTAGCAAATCGATCTAAAAAAAATTCATTGAAATACATTGTCTCAAAACTATTGATGCCAGCAACAGAAAAACGTTCCAAAATTGTTTCCTTGTTATTATTATTTGGAGATACATGATACAGATGCGTGATTGGCGTTGTGCCGGAAGCAATACCAGCAGAAAAGGTTGCTTCGGTCGTTGACTCTCCAAAAATGTTCGCTCTATGGAATGTTCTAAAATCGGCTTTAAAAAAGTTGAAATCACTACTTAAAACATCTTTAACGCTTTGCGTCAATTGAAGTGTAAAGTTTGGATAGCCTTCCGTTTCGACCACGAGATCATTAAAGGTCTCAAACGTATTGAACGGATTCCATTGCAGGGAAATTTGAGCCATACTTAATCGAAACTCCTTATAGGCTCTATTATTGGCCAGAAATGTATAATCATACGTTGTATACACATTGCTCCTAGAGATTTGGGTTTCGGACAAGAGATAAGGGGTAATGTTATGTTCTAATGATAGTTCTCTTGAAATGAAATGATGGAAAAGATTGATGTTAAGCAACCGTGGTTCAAAAAATGAGAAAAATCGCTTGTCTGTTAAAAAACTGGAACTTCCCGTTTCCTGAAGATCATCAGTATAGGTTAAATTGATCCAAGTGTTGGTTTCAGGTGCCACTCTAAATCCACCGCCAATACTGAACTTAAAGTTTTGATCCTTAAAACCATAAACTAGATAGCCATTCATGCGGTATTTTTCTGATAGTTTTTCATTGGTTTTTGCACCAACCCCTGTTCTGAAACCTTCAAATTGATTGAATTTAATCAGCGTTTTGAGATCTAAATCGATGTATCGCGTAGGAAAATAGCCTTCACCAATTTGTTTGAAGAACTTACTTTTTTTGATGGAATCCTGTTCTACGACGGTTAACGTATCACCAACCTTTTGCTGAATTTGTGACTGTGCTGACCATGAAATGACCAAAAACAGAACTATTGCACAGTATTTTTGCATAAAAAAATCTCTAAATAATGGAGGTAAAAAAAGCGACTTTAGCGTCGCTCTTTGAATTATATGGTCATGATTTCCCGATCTTTAATCTCTAGAATCTGATCAATTTTAATAACATATTTATCGGTCATGGCTTGTATGTCGATCTCTGCATTACCTTGAAGATCTTCAGAAACGTCTTCTAAATTTTTGATCTCATTCATGGCATCCTTTCTGGCGCTACGAACTCCAATTTTGGCGTCTTCAGCTTCCGCTTTGGCTTGTTTTGCCAAATCGCGACGACGCTCTTCCGTTAGTGGCGGTACATTGATGATGATGATATCCCCATTGTTCATTGGGTTAAAACCTAAATTGGCAAGTTGGATTCCTTTTTCGATTTCTTGGAGCATTTTCTTTTCCCAAGGTTGTACAGTCAGTGTCCGTCCATCTGTGCTGTTGACGTTGGCAACTTGGCTCAACGGTGTTTGCGAACCGTAATAATTCACCATAACGCCACCGAGCATCGCGGGGCTTGCCTTACCAGCTCTGATATTCACAAACTGCTTTTCGAGATGCTTCATGGCAGCATCCATGGATTCTTTCGTTGAATCTAATATAAATTTAATCTCTTCGTTCATTGTAATAAAAATTGAAATATCGTTTGGTATTTAAAATTTACACCAAAATTAATTATAAATTTACTTTTGTTCCTATTTTTTCTCCAGACACTACTTTCAATAAATTACCGCGTTTATTCATATCAAAAACGATAATCGGCAATTCATTTTCTTGACTCAATGTAAAGGCAGTCGTATCCATGACCTTGAGCCCTTTTCGAATGACATCATCAAAAGTAATGTGATCAAATTTGATGGCTGTTATATCTTTTTCCGGATCTGTATTATAAATACCATCTACGCGAGTCCCTTTTAGAATGACATCTGCTTCTATTTCGATGGCTCTCAATACGGCGGCAGAATCCGTTGTAAAATAGGGGTTACCTGTACCGCCACCAAAAATGACAACACGTCCTTTTTCCAAATGACGCATCGCTTTACGACGTATAAAAGGTTCTGCGACTTGGTTGATATGTACAGCAGATTGCAAGCGTGTTGGTATCCCAGCGTCTTCCAAAGCACTCTGTAATGCCAAACCATTAATAACAGTGGCCAACATGCCCATATGATCACCTTGTACGCGATCCATGCCATTACTTGCTCCTGCAACACCTCTAAAAATATTACCTCCACCAATCACGATCGCAACTTCAACACCTTTTTCAGTAATAACTTTGATGTCTTCGGCATATTCCTGCAAACGCTGCGGATCGATACCATATTGACGGTCGCCCATTAAGGCTTCACCGGATAGTTTGAGAAGTATTCTTTTATATTTCATCAGTGTTTAATTACTGTTTAGAGTTAACAGTGGCAACGGTCATAAAAATCAATTCAAGGTGAATTAAATGTTTTTACAAACATGCCATGAGCATTTTTGAAAGGTTACGCAAAACTACATAATTTTTTTTGGATTCTGTTTATAAAAAAGTGCTCCAACACTATGAATGATACTTTTACAATGAACAAAAAAAAACCACTAGCTCCAATGATGGAGTAGTGGTTGTTTAGCACTTTAAAACCAAAAAAACTTGGTTTTGATGAGTTGTTACCCTAAAGAGACACGTTTAAAATCAGTCACTTTTACATCACCATAAGAGTCAACGTAATTAGCAACATTCATTTTTTCATCTTTGATAAACGTTTGGTCTAACAAACATTTCTCTTGGTCTAGTGTGGTATTGTCTGACTTAAAACGTTCCATTTTACCTGGAAGGATTTTATCCCAGATCTGTTCTGGTTTTCCTTCAGCTTTCAATTCCGCTTTAGCGTCAGCTTCTGCTTGTTCCATCACCGCTGGTGTCAACTGCGCCATTGAGATATATGAAGGTACATTTTTAAGTGTTTTACCTAAACGACCCAATTCTTCATTATCCTTTTCGATCACAGCGATTCTTGCTTCCGTTTCTGATGCAATGAATTCTGGATCAAAATCTTTGTAAGACAATGTTGATGCTCCCATAGATGCGATTTGCATGGCCACATCTTTAGCCAATGTTTCAGCATTGTCAACTTTTTTAGAAAAACCAACCAATGCAGCAATTTTATTGATGTGAACGTACGTTCCAACATATGGTGCTTCCAATTTTTCGAAAGCGTTGATGTCTAATTTTTCACCGATAACACCTGTTTGCTCCACTAATTTTTCAGCAACAGTCATGCCTCCAAAATCTGCAGCTAAAAAGTCTTCTTTAGTATGATAGTTGATTGCCAAGTCAGCAAGATCGTTTGCCAAAGCAACAAAATTATCATTCTTACCTACGAAATCAGTTTCGCATCCTAAAACGATGGCAACACCAACGGTCTGATCATCATTCAATTTAGAGACAGCTGCACCTTCAGAAGAATCTCTGTCAGCTCTTTTTTCTGCAACTTTTTGACCTTTTTTACGTAATACGTCGATTGCTTTATCAAAATCGCCTTCAGCTTCTACCAATGCTTTTTTGCAGTCCATCATTCCGGCTCCTGTAGCTTGTCTTAATTTATTTACTTCTGCGGCTGTTATTTTTACCATGAATTCTATATTTTTAAAATTAAAAAAAGTCGTTCAATTGATTTTCAGTGAAGAAAAGAATTAAACGACTTATTTATATTGTGAAATTGTTATTTATTCTTCTTCGTCAGCAGCTACTTTCTTTTTAGCTACTGGCTTTTTTGTTTCTTTGGCATCGTCAGAATCGGTTGATTCTTTAGATTTTTTTGTTGATTTAGACTTTGAGTCGTCACCTTCTGATTTATCAGTTTTGTCAGACTTGCGTTCTGCCAATCCTTCTGCCACAGCTTCTGTAACAAGCGTCATAATCTTTTCAATAGATTTAGAAGCATCATCATTTGCAGGGATTAGATAATCTACTTGGCGTGGATCAGAATTTGTATCCACCATTGCAAAAATTGGAATGTTTAGTTTTTGTGCTTCTGCAATAGCGATGTGCTCACGTTTGATATCAACAACAAATAAGGCTCCTGGCAAACGAGTCATTTCAGAGATAGAACCTAAATTCTTTTCTAATTTTGCTCTCAAACGATCTACTTGTAGACGTTCTTTTTTAGACAATGTCAAGAACGTACCATCTTTCTTCATCTTATCGATCATCGCCATTTTCTTAACAGCTTTACGGATAGTGATGAAGTTAGTCAACATACCACCTGGCCAACGCTCGGTAATGTAAGGCATGTTCACCGCGCCTGCTTTTTCAGCAACAATATCTTTCGCTTGTTTTTTTGTAGCTACGAAAAGGATTTTCTTTCCTGAAGCTGCGATTTTCATCAAAGCTTGAGAAGTTTCCTCAATTTTGGCGGCTGTTTTGTAAAGGTTGATGATATGGATACCATTACGTTCCATATAAATGTAAGGAGCCATGTTCGGATCCCATTTGCGCGTTAAGTGACCAAAATGTACACCTGCGTCTAATAATTCTTTAATTTCAAATTTCATGTTTGTAATAGTTTACGTTCTGTTGATTAGCAATGTTCCATTTTGGCTGTTGGCTTTTTTGCCTTTGGCACTTGGCTTCATTTAGATGCTTAACTAAATCCTCATGAATTGACATGATGGACAACAATAACTGGGTTAAAATTTGTTTTGCTGAAATGATTTCAGCGTAATTTTGAAAGGTTTGATAAACAACAAGATTGAGATTCTCTTCATGAGATTCCCAATCGAGTTGGGAATTCTTAACGTTTAGAGAACTGGAATTTCTTACGAGCTTTCTTCTGTCCGAATTTCTTACGTTCTACCATTCTTGGATCTCTTGTTAACAATCCTTCTGGTTTCAGGATCAATCTGTTTTCTGCATCCAACTCACACATAGCGCGAGATAATGCTAAACGGATCGCTTCTGCTTGACCAGTAATACCACCTCCATATACATTTACTGTAATATCAAAGTTGCCTTCATTGTTAGTCATAACCAAAGGTTGATTTACCTTGTACTGTAATGTAGCACTTGGGAAATAGTTGGTCATGTCTTTTTTATTAACTGTGATGTTCCCTGTACCTGTGGCAACATACGCGCGAGCAACAGCCGTCTTTCTACGGCCGATTTTGTGAATTACTTCCATTTTTTACCTGAATTCATTTAAATTAATTACTGTTGGTTTTTGAGCAGCATGTGCATGCTCTTTTCCAACCACAGCAGTTAGGTTACGGAACAACTCAGCACCTAATTTGTTTTTAGGGAGCATTCCTTTGACTGATTTTTCTATCAATCGTGCTGGGTCTTTCCCAAACATTTCTGTAGCAGTTAAACTTCTTTGACCACCTGGATATCCTGTGTGACGAATGTACGTTTTGTCATTCCACTTGTTTCCGGTTAAGTTGATTTTTTCAGAATTGATAACAATGACGTTATCGCCGCAATCAACATGTGGTGTGAAGCTTGGCTTGTGCTTACCTCTTAAAAGTATTGCAACTTTTGAAGCAAGACGACCCAGTGTTTGACCTTCAGCATCTACCAAAACCCACTGTTTATCAACAGTTGCTTTGTTAGCTGAAATCGTTTTGTAGCTTAATGTATCCACACTTATTAAATTTACTGATTAAACATTCCTCTCTTAAAAAGAGTTTGCAAATTTACGATAAGTTATGTGATAACCAAATAGTAAAGGAAGATATTTTTAGTCAAATTCTTGCACAATAAAAAAGAGTCTGAAATTTATTTTTCAGACTCTCAAATCGAAACCTATTCTTTCAATTATGTGCTTTCAATCGTTTAGGTTTGTTTTTCTTTTTTTCTTCGTTCTGTTGCGAGAGCGCATAAATCAAAACACCGATCTCAATCGCTAGAATCGCGATTTTAGCTTTTTTGCTATTGGTGAGAAAGGTGGAGAGACCTATTAGTTTTGTAATAATCATGGTATATGGTTTAAAATTTTAATAAAATTGTTTTAAGCATTGTCCCTTGGCTGATGCTTTTCTCTCTTGTCTTTTACTTGGTGATTAATGTCACGACCATCCGTTTCTTTTTTGTTGATGGCCTGCTCTTTCATGGCCGATTCATTTGGTTCTGGTGTGTCTTTTTTATTCGAATTCTTTTCCATGATTTAGTGATTTAAATATTGTAGGGAAGGTAACGATGTTTCGTCGGACAAGTTGACTTAAATCATGGAATGATTAACTTTTTAGAAAGTTCCATTTTAAGGCAATCTTAATTTGAAGCTGATTTTACAATTGAAGATATGACAATAACACGTGCTCTTATTAAGGAGCTTCTTTGCAATATTAACAGGTGCTAAATAGCTATCTCTAATTTAGCGTGAGTGCCGCCAGAATTATTTTTCGAAATTTTAAAATTTCCTCCTATAGATTTTAAACGTTGAGTGATACTGTATAAACCCTGATTTCCCAGCTCTTTTGTGTCTTCAAATCCGATACCATCATCTGATATTTCAATCTGAAACCCTTTAGGATTGTTACTGAAAATTATTTCTGCTTTTTGGGATTGTGAATGTTTCACTATGTTATTGACCAATTCTTGGATTATCCTGAAAAGCATCAATTGCAATTGTGCAGAAAGTTCTTTGGTGTTGCTATTGTCGTCTGTTACCGAAATGTTGAGCAACTTGGTTTCGTTAATTTCAAAAGCAAAATACATGGTTGCTTTTACCAATCCTTCCCTTTCCAAGACTGTTGGGAGCAAATTGTGTGCAATATGGCGCACGTCGGCATGGGTGTTTTCTAAAATACCCTTTACTTTCAATAGCTGTTCCATTTGCTTTTCTTGTGGGAGATGTGGGATAGATTCTAAACTCATTTTGGCTGCTCCAATCATAGCAGCAACTCCATCGTGTAATTCATGAGAGATGCGATTACGTTCGCGTTCCTCGCCCAAGATGAACGAATTTAGAATGGCATTTTCTTTTTCCTGTTGTAGTTGTTTTAATTTTAGTTTTTGGGCTTTTCGATTGTAAATAAAAATTACAAATAAAACTGTAATCAAAAATAGTCCACCTAAAATGGCGTATAATAAATTTGAACGTTGTTTTTGGATTTTCAGCTCCTGTTCAGCTATTTGTTTTTCGTTCTTCTCGGTTTCATATTTGGCATTGATTTCATTTATCTCTTTAGCGCTTAGTGCCGAGGAGATAGAGTCAACATAAATTGAAAACGTATGATAAAAGTCTGCTGCTTTATCCTTTCTTCCAAGTTTGAAGTATATTTTTCCTGCAGTTTCAGATGACCTCGTTAGCATAAGTTTGTCACCTGTTTCCTTTGCACGATTAACAGACTGCTCTGCATAGCTTGCTGCCTTATCACTTTGACCAAGATTATATAGTATTTCTGCCATTCGATCATTAGACGAAGCCATTAAAGTTTTGTTCTGTAGGTCGTCTGCATATTTTAATGATTGTTGTGAATATTCCAAAGCTCTAGTCATATCTTTTTCGTTATAAGACAATGTGAACAGCGATTGTGCTTTTGCAACCAAATCGTTGGTAGACACAGATAATTTCAAGGCATATTTAGACCATTTATTGGAATTGATTGTATCTTTCAGATGAAAATAAGCAAGACCAATATTACTTGCCACTGAGGCAATAAATTTCGTATCGTTATTGGAATTCAATAATTTGAACGATTTTTTTAAATACGTAATCTGCTTTTTATTGTTTCCAGTTTCACCTAATGATGTTGCTATGTTGCTATATACATCAGCCAAAAGAAATTGGTTGCCACCGTTTTCCAGTATGGAAGCACATTTAAGATCTATGGAAATTGATTTATCTATCTCACCCTTTATAAAATATCCTGCGGATAAAAGGTTGTAAGCTCTTAAATTGCTACTTTGATCTTTAACAGGATGTGGGTTCTTTATGGCTAGAAGTGAAAACTCTATCATAGCGTCATATTCGTTACGTACATAATGATAAAAAGCACGCTTGTAATATAGATAATCTAAAAATGGAACTTTTTCAATTTTTCCTTTTTCAATAATTTTATCTGAAAGGCTTTCGCAATTTTGGTTTTTTGTGTCTCTACATTGCTGAAGTTCATCTAGTAACTTTGTGTACACTGTATCAACAATTACGGGCTTGTAACGCTCTTGGGCATTTATACTAAATAAACTAATTCCTAAAAATAGAATCGTTAAAGAAATTTTCATGCCTGTTTTTTTAGATTGTTACCAAACCCTGCATAATTGCTTTTTTTACCATTCCGGCAATGTTCCTCACTTCCAGTTTTAGCATAAGATTGCTTCGGTGCGTTTCTATGGTTTTTTCTGATAGGTATAAACACTCTGCTATTTCTTTAGTGGTTTTCTCTGCAACAATCAACTGCAAAATTTCCCTTTCGCGTTCGGTCAGTTCTGCTTTGCTTTGTGTGGTTTGGGTTTCAAAAAACACCTGTTGCGTTTTGGGGCTAAAATATTTTTCGTTTTTGATGACTGCTTTTAGTGCTTTTTCAATATCATCTCTACTGTCTATTTTTAATAAGTAACCATCAAATCCGGCATTGATAGATGACTTTATAGTTACCGAGTCAGAATGGCTGGTCAGGGCAATAACTTTTATGTCGGGTTTTAGCTGTTTAATTTCTTCAATAATTTCTCTACCATCATGCTTGCCAAAGTGAATATCGAGTAATAGCACATTAAAATTTTCTTTTTCCATTCTATCTTTTAGTTCAATGAAACTGAGAGCTCTATCTGTTTTTTCAACAAAATCAAAGGTCGATAAAAGTACTTCCAAACCATCAAGCACCAAGAAGTGGTCGTCTGCCAGCAAAATTTTCATATCATAATTTTTAGAGTTCTACACTCATAAAAGCCGAGTATATCTTACGAATATAATTATTGCTTCTATAACTTGTTGCGCTTCAACTAATTATTTTAATGAAAAATTTTTAACTCCTCCTTTTGGTTGATTAATTTCAAATTGCACTACGTAAACCGTTAAACTTTATGCATAACGGTCTACAATAATGCAGGGACTAACTCAATTAACAATTAACTTTTGGGTACTGCGATCTCCCATATCATTTTGCACATTTACAATATAAACTCCTGCCGATAATTGGCTTATGTCGATCGTCGCTTTGGTGCTATCTGATTTATGGATAGCTTGTATTTTACCAAGAAAATCAACAATTGTAATTGTGTGATTTTTAAATTCTGGTAATATTAAAGTGACCGATTTTTTTGCGGGATTTGGATATATACTTATCTCAAAAGATTTATTCTTATCTATACTTAAAGTTCCATTGTACTCAAAAAACATATAGGTATCATTTGTAAAATCGCCATTGATGGTGACTGTTTTATTTATCTGATCGATATTGATTATAGGTCTATCAATCCATTGATTATCGCTAAACGACTTCACAGATAAAAAATTTGGATCTAAAGTGTTGAGCCCTTCAAACATGGCGTCATTGTAGCCTAATTTCAAATTCGAATTGAATACTGTTGAATTATCATAGGTATTTAAGCTATAAAACAATTTTGACAACTGATTTGTTGAGGTTGCTGGAAGATCTACTATAAATTGATAGGGTATTGATGTATCATCCAAAAGATTTATTTTTAGTTGGTCTTCGGTTGCAATTGCTGTGACTGATGCTATGCCAAATTTAAAGATCTCATTATTATACTTAAATTCAACGTTTTGTGCGGGCTCGGTTATAGATAAAGACATTACTGCCGCACGACTTTCAATATTCCAACCATAAAGTTTGCCTTTTCCATTAAAAACAAATCCGCTTGTATATGGTTTTAAGGTAGTTCCTGTGCCTTCGGGGAACTCAAATAAAATGACGGATTGTTGCGTTACGGGATCATATTCTAAAAAATATTGCGTAGGAATGTTCAAGTTGTAGAATGCTTTGTAATAAATTTTACCATTGTGCTTAAACATATTTACAATTCTGAACGGTGAAGCAACAGCACCTTCTGAAGGTATTGTAGGTACGGGTATTGAAAGTGTTCCTTCTGGTGTTCCATCTGTCTCAAATAAAGAGGCACCGTTAGATATATTCTCTGGGAGATAACTAATATAGACTTTGTTATTAAGTTCTAAATATTCTAAGTCACCTAGACTTAAATTTCTTGGCGTATCAATCATCAAATCTACATTTCCAGGATGGGAATAAAATCTTCTCATGAAATTATTAGTTGCATAATATATAAGGTTGTCATTTGATTTCCCTAAAATCAATGGACCTGATCCACTGTAATTTGTTGGAGACGGCACACCAGTTTGAAAAGCAATGTAGCCCGAAGAACCGTCGTCATTGCCAGAGATATGAGTTTCTGTATTTCCTAAGTTTGGACTTCCGTTGGTGTAGCAAAGTTCTCTTCCAAGATTAGTAGATCCTGTTTGTGGTGGGGTATTGAATATTCTATAATTTCCAGCAAAAAACAATTTATTCGGGTCTCTGTTGTAAAATCTAGACGGACCAGTGGAATTTAAATTATTCGGTATTCTGAGCTTTGTAACTCTAGTAGTTTGAAACGCATCGGTTTTAAAGAGTTCCCGACCGCCCGAACCATCTTCAGCAGTAAAATAAAGGTTATCATTCCATAAAAAAAAGCCATCTGGCGAGCCGAATGTTAAGTTAGAGGGCAAGGCAAATTCTTGCGTTTCTTCAGGGGTATGTAGCGTAACCGCAATATAGTCGTTGTTGGTAGATAAATCTTCTACAATACGGGTTGAGATTGCTCTATCTACACCAATAAGTCTAAAATTATTATTAAAACTTGGTTCGATTATAACATCCGATCGAGAGCTGTTTAAACTAAAAATAGTGCCATTATAAATGCCGTTAAAAGTAGATTGTAAAATGATCTTCGACCCAATTTTTTTTTGATTAGTTAGATAAAACTGAAATCTGGACACCGTTTCATGATCGCTAAAGCCAAAGGAACCTTGTATATTTAAATCGGCATATTCATTAGGGATACCGTAATTTATTCTAGTTAGAGGTATAAAGCCTGCGCCTATTGCCGCACTATTTTTGGTATACAAAATATCATTATCGTACACCACGAACTTAACATAATCAAAATCTGTTGTTTTTGGTGATTCATCTAGAATTGTGAAAGACTGAGAAAAGCTAAAGGCTGTTGCCAAGCAGCTCAAAATGAAAGAAAAATGTTGGTTTTTCATGGTTTTATAGATTTACATATATGAATTCATAAGTACCTTCGGAAGTTGTTTCTAAAGATTTTATTAAGTAACCTTCATCATCATACTCATTTAAAAAGATTCTTTCAAAAAACGGATTGCTTGTATTTGTGACAGGTCTTTTTGACAGTGGCTGTATTAATTCCGTACCTAAAAAAAGACGGGTAACAAACATAAAATCATTTTGCTGGGAGCGATTGAACCCAGGACCTTTTTTTTCTGTATCGAACTGCATTGAGAGTTCATGAAATTGCATCATATCATAGTCATCATTAAAAACATAGTTGTGAATATTACCATTTGGGGTAAGCGTATACGTCTTTGTGGAAATATTATATGAAACAGGACGATCATTGTACTGGTTAATATATCCGTCATTACCATATTGTATCTCAATAGATTCAATAACCGCAGTAGGATCTTCGTTCTCTGATGAATAAAAGTCGACTTTATTGACTCTTTTATTGGCATCATAATATAATTTATAGGTAACAATTTCATTTCTGGATTCATTTAGATAAGACTCCCAAACTATTTCCTTTATTGTCGCATCGGCATTGTAAAAAAATTTGTGCTCGTACCTAAAATCAAGACTTCCATTTTCCATTTGTATAACACTGGATATGTATTTTTTCTGTGTAGGTTCAGGTTCCTTTACGTCCGTCTCATCATCTTTACTACATGACGAAGAAAAAACAATAGCTATTATTAATAATGATTTTAAAAAGTAGTTAGATTTCATAATGAAATTATTTTAAGATATAGTTAAATGTATAAACAGTTGTATTGTTAGTTGCTCCAATGTTTGTGGCAAGGGTTTTAATTAAAAATTCTTCGTTATCGTATTCATTTGTAAATGAAATGGTGTCATTAGGAAAATCTTCGAAGGTTACTTCTGTTAGTGGTTTTGATGTAAAAATGTATTTTAAATTAGTATCTCCTTGAAAATAATTAGAAAAAAAATGCATTGTTTTATTTGGGTTGGGCACATTGAATAGAATCCCCTTTTTTGTGTCGTCATAATTATACATAGTGCCTACATAATGCAAAAAGTTGTTATTTTGATCAAATGAAAAAGTAGGCTCCTGAAAGTTGGTCATCCACGAGTACACATTAGTTTGCTCATTATAATTATATGCGGTCGTGTTACCCTGGTTTACCAAACTTGTTAAAATGGCATCTTGATGATTTAATTCTGTTGTAGTTTGTGTGCCATCCGAAACATTTATGATATTCATTTTAGTAGTGTTAGAAGCGTATTCAAAAACATACCTTCTAAAAACAGTATTACTACCATTCGCAACTTCAATTTTTTTAACCGTAAAATCTTCGTTATAGTTAAAAGTGTAGCTTTGATATTCCACGTTATTAGTTGGGTCTAGCATTGCCACCCTGTTTACCAATCTGGTTTGTGTGGGTTGGATCTGGTTTTCTTCAGTATCATCATTATTACTGCATGAAGTTAGGCCTCCAAATGCTGAAATGCCGAAAAGAATTAGGGCTATTATTTTTTTCATATATGGTATTTTTAAAAATTATTTAAAATAAATTTAAAGGCAATTTTGCTTTTTGCCATTTGCCTTTTTTGTTTTGAATATAAAATTGGTAATCTAATGGTAAAATATGATAAGGGTTAGATTCATAAGCAATCAATTCCAGCTTAAATGTGTCGCTTTCAATATGTGTAGCAAGTTGATTGCGACCTACAATATCAATCAGATTCAACTGTGAAACTGGAAGTTTGATGTCTCCATCTAGTCGGTTAAAACCATAAATTTGATAGGAGTTAAGGAGAATATCTTCGGTTACAAATACATTTTGCTGGCCGAACATTTTATTATAGATCATTTTAAAACCATGACATTCTATCGATTTTCTTTTGGTTTCAGTAGTAGAAATGGTTCTTTTTTTAGACAAGGGTTCAATTGTAAAAAACGCGTTGGATTGAGGTAAAACAGGTTCTTTTATTTCTTGCGTTGAAGCAATCCAGTCGATGTGCTGTTTTGTAACTACTTTTTTATCATGCCCATTGTCTCCAAACGTATAGTAATTGCCCAGCGTATCAGCCACAACGAAGTCAACCATTTCATCCTCTGGAACAAAAAGGATATTTCCTGTTTTTGGGTTATGGTACATCCAAAATTCCCCTTTTTCCGTCAAAGTTTCATACCTATAAATTAACGCATGTGAATACACAATTTCTTTGCTTTGCTCTTTTTGAAAAGTAAAATAGGCTGAAACTGTCATCATTAAAATAGATAGCGATATTAGTTTTATTGGCATCGATCGATTATTTTTTTGGCTCCTAATTTTGCTAGTGCTATTCCTTTTTCCTTATCGTGATTTCCCCATGGACCAACCTGTCCTCTTATATGTAAATGAAGCTCCCCACAAACGACATGCAGATCGTTTGATTTTTTATTGTACACTGCATAATCTCCTAAACCATCAATTTGCGTATAGGCTGCTTTTTGCATAGAGAGTGCTGTGTTTTGGAGAGTTTTTCTGGTTTCTCCATCCACTTCATTGGTGGTTTGATTTTGTTTTTCTGCTTGTTCATTCAAAAGAGCTTCATATTTATCCGCTTCTTCTTGTGTCATCGATTTATAAGTGTTTTTAACATACTCAACCATCGTCAAATCAGGATTTTTTTTGAAAATATATTTTCTCTTGTTTTTTAAATCAGTCAAGGTTTCAATTTCTTCGATACTGAAGAATGACACAGAATTCCCTATTTTCCAATTTGATTTATACATGGTGTAATTTTTTGTTTTATGAATCTCCACCGCAGGAATGGCAGGTTTTGCCAGGTCGGATAAAAATTCAACTGTAAAAAAATCAAGTTGATCTGTTGAACTTTCGATACAGTTGCAACTTTTAGAGACTTTATTGGTTTGTCCTTGGTTAGCCACACGCTCTTTAGTAGTTGCGTCTTTACAACTTAATAGTGAGGCGATAAAGAAAAGTACGATGCCATATTTCATAATGATTTGGTTTACAGTTATTAATATTTAAAGAGAGTTATGAAAGCAAATGGAATGGTAAGAATGGCAGTTCTCTATTTAGTTTTAATTTTTAGCTGTTAAATTCGTATCTTGAATATGCTTTTTTAAGTTCTCTATTTTTTCCATCAGATCTCTATGACTATTTTTAAGTTGGTTTTTTAAAAGTATATTTTCTGCCTTTAGTTCTTGTATAGCTTTGACCATCGGAGCAATCAGATCATTGTAGCGAACGCTGAGCATTCCCTCATCATCACTCGAAATGATACCACTTGGTTTACTCTCAAATTGTATAAGCGTTTCTTGCAACTCTTGGGCTATAAAACCGTATTCTATTTTTTTGTTTGTATCGTTGATGCGATGGTACGAAACAGGTCTCAAGTGGTTAATAAAATCCAAGCCTAAAGATGAATTTTCAATCTGTTCTTTCCACCGTCTATCAGAGGTAATCGTCCACGGAACTTGAACGCCGGCATAGGTAACAGCCGTGTTTCCAATTCTTATTTGGTTGTTGGCAGTGGCACTAGGCACAACAGCCCCTCTACCGATACCTGTGTTGTTTGATCCAGTCGTTACATTATTGAGCGCATCTCTCCCGACTGCTGTATTAAATGTGCCAACAGTGTTATTTCTAAGTGCCGAAACCCCAATAGCGGTATTGTTATTTCCGTTGGTATTGAAACGCAGAGAGGACAAGCCCACAGCAGTATTATCAAAACCAATCGTGTTGCTAAACATGCTGGCGCTCCCAACTGCAGTATTAAAGCTGCCAGAGGTGTTTACTCTCAATGATTCACTCCCAAGGGCTGCATTATTATTACCTGAATTTATGTTTTGGATACTTTGATACCCAACGGCTGTATTTTGATTACCTGAAAACAAAGCACTTCCTTGCAATGATTCATAGCCAACTGAAACATTTTGATTAATACCCAATGCTATTAAATTTTGTTGAGAATAGGCTCCAATCGCCGTTCCTCTATTGCTTTCAATGTTTAGATTAAGTGCAAAATAACCAATCGCTGTATTTGCCTCTCCTGTTTCATTAAAACGAAGTGCAGCTAAACCATTTGCTGAATTTTGACCTCCAGTGACATTGTATTGAAGTGCTGAATACCCAGTTGCAGTATTTCCCCATCCAGATACATTGCCAGTGAGTGCAATCGAGCCATTTGCAGTGTTATATTGTCCTGTTGTGTTAGCTTGAAGTGATTGCCTACCAATTGCGGTATTATCTCTGCCTGAAATGTTATTTTCAATTGCTTTGTCACCTATCGCTGTATTTCCCCATCCTGTTGTGTTAGAACGAAGTGCATTAAAGCCATTTGCTGTATTCCCGTTTCCGGTTGTATTATTTTGAAGGGCAATGCTACCCGTGGCCGTATTTTCTCTTCCAGTTATATTGTTTCGAAGTGCACTGAATCCATTTGCAGTGTTGTCCCTTCCTGTTGTATTGTTTTGAAGAGCGTTAACTCCTGTTGCGGTATTAGAAGTTCCCGTGGTGTTGTTTTCTAATGCAGCACTACCCATTGCCGTATTGTTGCTTGCTATATTGATATGTAGTGCTCTCCAACCTGTTGCAGTATTATTACTTCCGAGAGTAGTAGCGTTTAAAGTACGATGACCTACTGCAGTATTTCTGACTCCAGTTGTATTGGAGTACAACGCTCTGCTCCCGACAGCTGTTAATTCTGAAGCAGTTGAGTTTGAAAAAAGCACTAGATAGCCTAAAGCAGTATTTTCGCTTCCTGTTGTGTTGCTTAGGAGTGCAAGCATACCATTTGCTGTATTATGATTTCCTGTTGTATTAGAATATAGTGCACTCACACCATTTCCCGTATTATTACTTCCTATTGTGTTACTTACAATTGCATTTCTACCAAACGCACTATTATTATTACCAGTTGTGTTACTTTCAAGTGCAGTAGTACCGTTTGCGGTATTAAAATAGCCGGATGTGTTATTTTGGAGCGCAGCAGCACCAATGGCTGTGTTTTCGTATCCTGAAGTATTATTTTGAAGTGCTCTCCAACCAATTGAAGTGTTTGCAGTTCCAGAAGAATTGCCATAAAATGCTTGATGACCAATACTTGTATTGAAAACACCACTTACATTAGAAAATCCTGCTTGATACCCAAAAAAGGCATTGCTCAACAAATGATCTAATCTACCAGCTCGTTGATTATTGACTTTAAATTCTAGAGGATTATTATCTAGTGTGCCAATAAAATGAGTAGCACTATTTGTTCCAGAATTACCAGTAATTTGCCATTCTGATCTTGAAGTGCCTAATTCAATCCAGATAATTCCGTTCCAAAAATAAAATCCAGGTAAAACTTGGTTGGGTCCTACGCCAGAAGTAGCGGTGTTGTATACAATTTCTGAAATCGTAGGCGTTTGAACGGTTGCTGTATTTTTAGAAGTTAACGCAACTCTCGGAACAAGCAAACCGTCAATCGCTGAATTGATGTCTAGGGCGCCTTTGGGACTTATAGTGCCGATGCCCACTTGTGCATGAATCAGACTTATTTGTAGGAAAAAAAAGAGTAAAAATAAGTGTTTCATAGTGCATTATTTTTGTTGGTCAATTATGTTTAGAAGGTTTAATAATTACTCACAAACTGAAGTTTACCACTAACATTTACATCTTCATTTGAGGTTTGGTCAACAAAAATGCCTTCAAAATCAAGTTCAATTCGGCGCTCATCCGCAAAACCGCCTCTGCTATCATCAAAAGATGCTTTATTATCAACAAACTCATTGACTTTAATATTACCAGAGTTAGATAGTAGTGTGTATTTTTTGCCATCTGAAAGAATAGATATCATGAATTGTGAGCCATTGTCAGAGTCAAATGGCAAAGCAGCTTCATCTTTAAAACCGATTTTAAAGACAGAATTACCTTGCTGTGGATCCACAAATGTAATTTCCATGGATTCAATTTTACTATCGCCGCCATATCTAAATCCGTTCATTGTTTGAGTATAACTTGGCGTGACAAATGTTTTTCCATTTAAATCTCCTCCTTGCACCCTAAAAGTGTAAAACGTTTTGGAATCTAATTCGTTCTTATCCACACCAAGTGATTTAGCAACTTCTTCTTTAGCTTTATCCGAGACCGATTGACCGCAGGATGTAAATAGTGATAGTAATGCGATTAATGCGATTTTCATATTTATTGTTTTTTGTAGGCTGAGGTTACTATGGTTTTGTTGCTGTCAGCAAATTCTATAACAGTCATTTGAGTGACGTCATTTGTCGAGGTATCTGTCGCGATCATTTGCATCATAAATCCATTTTCATTTGGGTTTATTTGAGGCACTTTTTGATTGGATGTTTTAGCCATGGTCAAAAATGTTCTTGAAAAATCGGCAACCTTAAAATCGACATCTTTAGAAAACCAAAATTCGCCATCTATGGAGTCAGATGACATTGCGTATTTCTCACAGATATACCCATTTATAGTTTTTTTGCCAGGTACTTTATCAAACGTATATTCAGAGTTATCCTCAGCAGAATTATCGTAAATGGCTCCCAACATACTTAAGGACATGACTTGCAATTTTTTATCCTTTTCAGAAAAAAGCATCATCGCATCTTGACTTAAATCATAAACAATAAATGTATTTAGATCATAACCCATTTCTAATCCAAAAATTTCTTCGTTGGCTCCAAACCAGTAGGTCGTCTCATTGGCCTTTTTGCTGGTGGGATCAATAACTACATACACTACTTTTTTCTGAAATTCAAAAGTTCCTTGTATGTTGATTGACTTTGAGGCATCCACCATAGAATTTAAATCATTTGATGGATTGTTTTCAGCTTTCTTTTTAGTTGTTTTTCTACTTTTTTTTACAGCATTTTCTGGAGCATCGACCGTATTGTCAACGGTTTTGTCGACCTGTTTTTCGATTTTTTGCTCTACTCTTCTTTGGGCTCGTTCTTCCGCTCTTTTTTGGAGTTTTTCAAAAAATTGGGCTTCCGCAGTTTGTGTGAAAACTAAAAATATCAAGCATAGAATGATATGGCAACATTTCATAGGTTCTGTTTTAAGTTATAAAGCTCTTTTAATATCGATCGTTCCGCTCATCTGGACAACAGGCGCTTCATCATCTGGGCCCCCAGTGTTGGCCTGTCTAAAAGTTCCTGAAAAATTGAGTATGTAACTGGCGATGCCTGATCCATTAGCGGCAGGAGACTGGTTCAAATTGGTAATTGCACAAGTGCCAGATAAACTTTCAAATGTGTAGGTGACATTGTTAATATCAAATCCCACCAACAAGCTTGAGCCTTCAAAACCATTAACCGTATTGGTCAATGGAAATGCCTGACCATTCTGAATCGCAACGCCGCCCCCAATAATAAATCCTGAATCACCTTGTAATCCTTGAGAAAGAAAGATTAGATTCTCTTGCGCATCTTCAACATACAAACCGATGAAATTCTCATTTGGTACGGTACCCGAAAGGCTGGTGCCATCCAAAAAACCTGATGTAACTTCTATGGCATAGGTATGATTAGCGGCTTCAATGGGTGTTGTATTGTTACCATCATCATCAGAACATGAGGTAATCATTAATAGTGTCAAAAGTATTATGAACATATTATTTAGTCGTTTCATATTATTAGTTTTAGTTAATTGTTATATACCTCTATCTCACCAGTAACCTGATATTGTCTAGGATCGTTAGGAAATCCCCTTATACCGAAAGTCCCTGAAAATCTGATTTTAAAACTTGATTTTCCAGAGCTATTACTGAAGGGAAACAGCTCAAGTAACAAAGATTCACATGTTCCCGATACACTCTCCAATGCATATTGTTGATTTTCGTGTTCAAAAACAACAAAGAGGGAAGAGGTGTCTTGGTTGGTCAATTCTTTGCTAGCTAAAGGTTGTATTATATCGCTTAGATAAACAAAATGCACGTTGATGCCAGGATTACGGTTTTGAAGAAATGCAGAAACCATTTTATAGTTGTTTTCTGGTTCAAAATATGACAATCCGCCACCGTAGTCATTAAAAGGTATTTCCTCTGTAAAAGTTCTATTTTCAATCCCATTTCCAGAAACAGTAAAACTATAACGATGGGTTGGATTTGTAATTACAGGTGTTTCCGACGGAATTTCATCGTCACTGGAATTACAGGACAGTATCGTTGCCGATAAAAGTAAAAATGTAAGAAATGTTTTCATTTTTTTTAATTTATAAGTTAAATCGTACTCCAGCCAACAAAACCAATTGGTCATAATCGCTCAGAACATACTTTAATTCCGCAAATGGCATCCAGTTTTTGCCTATGTTAAAGTTGGCGCCTGCACCTAAATTTAAACCGATTTTGCCCTCACTGGCAGAAGCGCCACCAAAACCAAAACCAAAATCTTCAATTTCTACTTTGAGACTGGTGTAGTTGATTCCTCCCAATCCATAAAAGCCGATCGATTCAGTATTGACAAAATAGTAATTGGCATTTCCGTTAATTTCGAAGATGGTAGTTTTAATAAACTCTTCGTCATTTGGGAAGTAATAGATAAAACTAGGAGCAATAGTGAGATTCTCAATAATTGGAAACTCTGCATTGGCACCAAGACCAATCGATTTAATTTCAGACCCATAGGCGACAAAACCTCCAATTCTTGTGTCTTCTTGAGCTGTAATAGAGAAAACAGATAAAACAATAATACTTAAGGTTGCAATAATTTTTTTCATGATTGAGTTTTTTAGTTCATACAAAGTTGTTTATAAAACGGCCTGTATGTATCGGGGTAACTATTGAAATTTGCAGTAGGGGTTTTCCCTGAATCTAATCTTATGGCATCCATCGAACGTTTTAGCGTGAGCCTCCCGGACGACTGATGCCATTGATCTTTTAGCGATTTTAAGAAATAGAGATAGATAAAAAACACAACGCATCTGAATCAGGTAGGCTTTATCTTAAAAAAAAAGCATCCAATCTTCTGTGTGTAGACCATTGGTGCGGTCTTAAGAAGCATCATTGTTTAAAACGATTATTACGAGTTAAATTGAGATAAAATATGAGCTAATGGAAGTCTACATTCGCAAGGATAGTGCTAAGTTCAACTAGGAACTCGAAGAAAAATCGAAGACTTTAAGAACAATACTTTTTTTGATATGATTGTATTTACAAATAAACACACATACACCCACAACGATGATCACACTAAAAGGAGAATGTTAGTTTGAAACTATTACGCATGGCTTCATGAAGGTGAAGATCCTTTTTGGGTTTTAACGGTTTTTGTTTTCAAAACCCGCCCTCTAGGTTCATCAGCCTTATGCAAAACAACATCAGAATGTAGAAATTGTGCAGCAGCGGCAGAATCTTTAACTTTTGTGGCGCTACGTTTCAACATCTCTGTTTCAAATTTGTCCAGTACGGTTGCTCTTAATCCGTTGTCTTGCCATTGAGATCGGGCATGTGATTTAGCGAAAATGGCTCGAGCCAATGAGAGTGCATCCAGCAACGCTTGGTTGGCACCTTGTCCTTTAAAAGGGCTCATCGGATGTGCCGCATCACCAAGGAGGGTGATCGGGCCAGCGTTTTCTAACATAGCCGGTTGAAGTAATGCCCTGTCATATACCGGATATCCAGAAATTTGGGACGTTTCGGTGGCTGACATGAGTTGAGGAATCGGATGATGCCATGGCGTTCTTCGGCAAGCTTCTTCCTTAAGAGCTTCAGCACCACGACTGCTCAAAGCAATTGCTTCCTTCTCATCCATCGGGAAACTTAATTGCCACATCATGGCATCCGCATTGTATGGCATCATGTAGATGCGTTCATGACCATTGGCGGTTTGAAACACTGTTGCGGAATCAAGCAAATCGCTCTCAATGTCTTTAAGGTGGGCTAACGGGCATATTCCCAGAATAACGATACAGTCAAGATATCGCAAGGGATTTTGAACTTTCAAAGACATCAGGTTTCTAACCGTGCTTCGTATGCCATCCGTGCCGACCACAAGATCGAACTTTTCGATAAGGGTTTGACCATTCACCTCAAATGTCAAAGCGACGCCGTCATCAACTTTTTTTAGATCTACCAACTGATGTCCCCACTTAATACGGTTTTGTGAGCCTAATTGTTGAAGTAAAGACAACCGCAAGGCTTGCCGAGCAATGTGGATGTTGTGTCGTTTTGGAGCCTTTAATTCTGGATTCTCCACCCATTTTCTGTTGCCCCATTCGCCAATGACAGTGCCGTCTGTGCTATGGACCAAGTGCCGTGTTGATACGATGCCTTCTTCCAATCTCGAGATTCCGAATTCGGCCATCGCTTTGCTCGCTTGCTGCAGCGTCAGCCCATAACCTTGGGACCGAGCATCAAAATCAGCATCGCGTTCATATAAGGTGAATGGAATACCGCGGTGCAAGCATGCGACAGCCAAGGCAACACCTCCGATGCCAGCGCCAACAATCGCCACATGTGGGCAGTGCTCATTGATATTCGGTGGCTGATCCGCTTCAATCAATCCCGAGCCCATACAGTTAGGGCAGTCATACAAAGCACCTTTAGGCTTTAAGGGCGGCGTT
>JBBSOJ010000020.1:0-22173 GCA_038259855.1 Flavobacteriales bacterium | reverse complement strand
TGATAGTACAAACCCAAATGCATGCCAAGAATTTTGGAATTGGGCTCGGGACTTAAGACAGATTCTAATTCTGCTTGCAAGGCGTCCTGACTTTTCAATATCGAATCGGATGCGATCGCTACCGTTGCTCCGGTATATAAACGCTCATTTTCTGGAATGTATTTGGCGATGCTACAAGAGTAGAGACTTCCCATCAGGAAGAGAAACGTGGCTAAATATTTAAGATTTGATTTCAAATGATTCGATTATTTTCTTTTATCACTACGAGCGATGACTCATTAAGATACTAATTAAGTAACGTAACGAGAAGTTTAACCTTATTATATTACTGATTTGATTGTTAGATTCTGTATCGATTCTGATGGTCTCGAAATACTTGTTTCTCGATACGTTCCGATGGCATCGAAACACTTGAACGGGCATCATTCATTTTTTTCGCTATTCATCTTTCTTCTCTTCAATACTCTTATTTGTTGCTTCTTCCTTCGCTTTCTGTGCTTCTTCTGCAGCTTCTTTGTCAGCCTCTATTTGTTCTTCTTTTTTCGTTTGGGATTTGAACATAGAGTTCCATAATTCATCGAATTTATTAAATTCTTGCGTAAAAATCAACGCGATCCCACTCACAATGGTTTGTCCATCAATAACATTTTCGAACTCATTTTTTCTGAATCCTTTAAGGCGATAGCGGCCATTTTCGGTCAAAGCATATTCAATACTCACATTACCGATGATGGGCGTTTCTTCACCACTTTGATTACTGCCCTGCACGTCAACTTCACTGCCTACACTTACTGTCACTCGGTCGTTGAATAATTTTTTCTGTGCGGCAATATCAAGTTGTGTGCGTTCTTGAGGCGAATTTCCTTGGTAATCCGTGTAACTGTCAAGACCAAAATTTAATTCAAAACCACTATTACCTAACAATTTATCAGAGAATGTATTCAATTGATCAGAAACGGCATCATTTAAATTATCTCGAGCAATTGAAGCGACGCCACCTGAACTACCATCACTTCCAGAATCAGGATAAAAACGATTGAGCACCAACAACGAAAACACTTGTCTGTTTAGCTCGTCTTCGGAGTTGTTAAGCTGTTGAACACGCCCATAGACTTGGCCGCCAATAGCACCTTGCTCATCTTCTGGCATGTCTAAATTAAAATTGATTTTTGGTTCGGTAAGTTGACCATCAATATTAAGAAACACATAAAATGGCAATACTTCCCGAAACTTACCTGTGATGGAGGCATCCTGATTGGAAAATACTGGAGCCATTAAGGAGGAGGCCGAGGTTTCAACTCTGTAAAGGGCTTTTACATCCATTTTAGCATCAAACGGATCGCCTGACCAAGTCACTCTACTTCCTGAAACAATTTCGAATCTACGATTTACTATTCCATAAAGATTGAGTTCATAATGACCATCCTGTACTTCGTAAACACCAGCAAGGGTCATGGTACCATTCGGGTTCATTGTAAATCTTAAGTCACCCTCTCCAGAAACCTTAAAATTATCGCCCGTTTTCTCATCGATGATAATGGTGACAGCGGCATCTTTGTTTACTTTTAAAAGCGCAGAAATATCAAAACCTTTTATAGTGGCAGATTCATCTTCCGTACGAGTTAAAATAGCATCAGGATTTTCTCTATTCACAAAAATCACAACCCCGTCACGTTCTTCTATATTAACCGTAGCTGATGGCATTACATAAGTCACATCGGTGTCGGAGCCCACTTTCAGGTCCATATCAACTTCTGGAATCTGTAAGTCACCCGTTATTTTTGCATTAGCATCAAAGGTTACTTTACCGTAAAGGAAATCATTATCTTCTTTGGTAGCATTCAATACTTGGAAGTTATCTGCATCAATTTGTAGGTCAAATGTAGGATTGATGAAGGATTCTGTTCCAACGGATCCAGAGGCCACTAATTTATTTTGGTTTTCATCGAGAATTGTAAAATTTTCCATGAATAGCCCTTCGTTGGAAACATTTAGGCTTTCATTCGGCAATGTAAATGCCGTGTTGAACATCGCTATTTTGAAATCAGCATCCTTAAAGTTCAAGGCACCTTCATATTTAGGCGCGACTGTGGTACCGCTCAATTTGAAATTTCCGGAAAAACTACCATCCGTATCCGTAAGTTGTCCTTGGGAAAATCCGGTCAGAGCAGTCATATTGAATCTATTGATATTAAGATCCAAATCGAGATTGGCACCGGCGGTACTTGCTTCGTAATCACCTTTAAGATCCAAATCGATTTCACCTCCACTCATATCGGCATTAAAGTCATAACTGTTACCGCCAAGGGATGTAGCATCGATGTTTAAAACACCCATATTTACCTCCATAACATTCAAGTCCTGAATGTCTAAATCTGCTACAATCCCCGTCTCGGCAAAAGGTTCTTCGAGAATAAAGTCACCATTAAGACGACCGGTAGCAAGTTTTTCATCAGGATTTAGATAGCTCAAAAATTCACTCAATTCAAAATTTTCGAAGGCTATAGCGATGTGGTTTTTGGTAATAGAAGGTAATTTGTCAGTAATCTCAACGGACTGATTCTCACGACTAAAAATAAAATCATTAAATTTCAATTCCTTCTCCCCAATAAGGATTTCGTTGTTTGCGGGAACATTCCAAGGTAATTTATTGAAAATCAAATCTTCTGGCAATACGTGAAATCTCAAACGTTTTCTATCTCCGGTGATTTTGCTCATCATCTGAATCATCGTCTCATTATCATCATATGCGATAAAGTCTAACGATAATTCATTGTTGGTCTGGTTGCCTTTAATTATCGTTTTTTTAATATTCAGAGGGCCCGCTTTTATCTCATTGAAACCTAAATCAAATACAAATTTATCGGCATCGGTATCCATTCGAAAGGCGAGACTGTCTAATTCGTAACCGCTGTAATTGATGTGTGGCGCCGTAATATCGGCCGAAAGCTGTCGCTCTTTTTCATGAAAATCAATATCAACTTTAACCGTATCTAAATCTTCCACATTTACTAAAAAGACCTCGTTTAGGATAGGGGCTTGAATGATTTTTGCATGTATTTTTAAATTTACAGGATTGGTTATACTATCCGGTATTTCTTGATCTCGGAAAAAATAACTGGACACGTGCCGTTGTAATGCTGAACTGAATGTTTGGGGATCTGCGTTGGACTGCAGTTGTAAATCGATCAATTTATTTTTAATGGATACCGAGGTGGTGTCTTTTCGCACATGTGCCAAGGCGCTTAAATCACCCATTAAATACGTTTTGTTGTCATAGACCACGACGCCACCATCAACAATGGCAGCGACGTCATAATTGGTAGCATTGCCCTTAAAATCAGCGTAAATTTTCATCCCGGTTCTGACGTCACGTTGCATCAGACCTAAAGCTTGCAGATTAGCACCGGTGATGTTGAGTTCCAAATTGGCTTCGGGTGCGATAGAGTCCAAAACGACGGTCGCATATAAATCCATATTAAGATTTGTGTCCTTATATTTTGAGGTGATGTTACCGCGACCATTTTTAATGTCACCCTTTAATGTCAAATCATTGATGTCGTAATTATTGTATTTAAAACTTGAAATTGTGGCTTCCACATCAGCGTCAAGAGTGTTGATGGTTTTACCTTTTCCATTGGCTTGTAAGGTCAAGCTCAATGCGCCTAATTGTTCATTTTGAAGCAATTCGTTGAGTTGATAGTTTTCTATTGAAAGGTCGGCCTCGAATTCTAAAGTCGATCCATTTTTAAAATGACCGTCAAGCGACGCCAACCCTTGGGTAGTTGTTAGCTTGGCATTCGCATAAACATCATTGAGATTTCCCCTTGCATTTCCGGTAAGGCTCATCTCCTGTGGTAAATTTACACTCAACTGACTCTCGTCTATAAATTGAACAACATCAGACTTTGTGGTTTTTGCGATGAAATTTGGAATGTTGAACCCTAATGCTTCGGGATCGGTCATATTTTGAATCGTTCCGTTGGCGGATATACTTGTGCTGCCCCAGTTGGCATTCAACTTCTGGATATTGACCGCTGATAAATAACCGTTTGCTTTCAAGTTACCGGTCAATAATTTTTTGCTCAACGTGTTGAGGTACTCGTTTTGCTGTAATTTTGGTTCAATTAAGAATGCGTCCTTCAAGGAAACTTTAAATGCCGGTATGTTCAGATCGATTTTCGAATTCTCTGGTGCTTCAATCAAAGAAGACAATTTAGGGTAGTCTAAACGTACGGACGCTTGAAGAGAATTATTGTTGAGCGAGGAACGTAGATCCCTTATTTTTAAGGTGTTGTCGGTGGCATCGAATTTCAAACTTAATTCTTTTAAATCAAAACCAGAAATTTCCTTAAAAGTTGAATTTTGAATATCAAGACTGGCTTTTTTATCTTTCAATACGATGTTATCCGCCTGTAGATTCAAATTCGTCAGGACCATGGCATCTGGATTGAAACTGCCGGTTGTTGCTTCCGCAGATGCTACAAAATAACTGAACTTGTTATTTTTAAAATCGACTGATTCCACTAAAAGCTTTAACTCTGGCCATTCAAACGCTTGTATATCGGTTTTGATGTCTTGTGTGATCTCGACCACTTTTTGCGTCACCGCATTGGTTTCTGTTTCTGTCCGAAGTGTGATGGAAGAATCATAGAGGTCGAACATGGTGATTTCAAAATCGTTGTTCGCCAAATCTATTTTTGGCATGGTCGTTTCAAGCGTGCTCACTCTTATTTCCGCAGCAATACGATCACCAAAGGATTGATAATCGGCATTCACATTATTGAGCGTCAGATGTTCGACACTCAATCGTGGTAATGGTGCTGGATCTTCATCAGGAATTATAGCAACTGGAGATTGATAAAATTTAATTGTCGAGTTTGACAATTCTATATTGGAGGCATCAAATACCATTTTTTCCAAATTGGTATTCGTCATGGAGGCTTTTAGTTCACCAATTTTGAAACGGCTTTCAATACCAATCACGGCGTCATCAAAAACCAAATCGATATCGTTAAGATTGAATTTTCCAAGAACGATGTTCATGGGAGCAGCCGTTGTGTCAGTGGCCACGGTAGTAGTGTCTGTAACCGCAAACGCATCAATTAAAAATTGAAAATTATAGCCTTCAATAGTATCCTTTCTAATAATATTAGCTCGGACACCTTCCAAATCGAGCGCCTCTAAACCAATGCCTTCACCATTAATCATGGCCCAAAGCGGTATGTTGGCTTCAAGAGATTTAGAATATAAAAGAGTGTCTCCTTTTGTATCTTCCAAATAAAGCCCATCCAATTCAATGTTTCCATCAAAAGTTATAAAAAGCTTCTCGACTTCTACTTTGGTGTTTGTTTTATTGGAAATGTAAGAAACAACTTGGTCTACGATTATACCTTGTCCCCAAGGGCTTCTAATGAAGAGAATGATTAAAAAAAGAAATAAAAGAATCCCGAGAATTATTTTAAAAAATAACCTCAATGCACGATATATCTTCCTTGCAGGTTTTTTAATATCGGTCTTTTCTTCTTCCAAAATGGGGTTTATAGGGATGCAAATTTATTCAATTATAGAAGAAAAACGTTAATCATGATAGTTTTATTAGTATCTCTATCACTAATTTGGACGATTGTAATATACAGATACTGAATTGGTAGATGAGTTAAAGATTGCTTTGAGTAAGTTAATCGCTAGACGGTTATCAAATTAAATTTATCTTTTAAATAAGCGCATACAACTCCTATATCCGGGAGTACAAACAGATAATAACTTTTAAAGCCAAAATCATGAAATTCAAAAATTTAAGTATAGTCACTGTCGCACTGTTTTTTTCCGCTGTGATATTCACATCCTGTAAGGATGAAGTTAAAGAAGCCGATACGGTTGAAATGGAAACCGAAACGATAGAGGCTGAGGCCGCTGAAAAAGCAGAGATCGAACGACGAGAATTAGAGGCGAAGAAAGAAGTGATGGAAAAAGAAGCACGCGAAACGAGCATTGCGTCTATAGCGACCAATACCGAGGATCTTTTTACATTGACAACGGCATTGGAATCAGCGGAATTGACGAGTATGCTATCAGAGCCTGGAAATTATACAGTATTTGCCCCATCCAATAATGCGTTTGAAAAAATACCAAAAGCAAAATTGGAAAAACTTATGCTGCCAGAAAATAAAGAGATGTTGAGAGGTTTGCTACAGTACCATGTGGTAGCAGGGAAAATCACTTCTGATCAATTGGCTGAAGCTATAAAAGGCGCCAATGGATCTTATAAATTCAAAACTGTCGCGGGTGAAGATTTGACTGCAAGTATGAAAGGTGACCAATTCATAATAACGGATGCCACCGGTAAAAAGGCGCAGGTTATATTAGGGAACCAAGAGGCTTCCAATGGCATCGTACACGTCATTGATGCCGTGTTGATGGCGAAAAAATAGTCATCCATTTTTATAGTTATAGAGAGAAAAAACCGGGCTTTGAGTTCGGTTTTTTTATTGATCTTAATTGATTCAGGTAGCATCCTAAATGGATTTTGAAGATGCTGGTTTACAAATTTGATATAAAACCAGAGAAATAAAAGTTAGGAAGTCAAATTCAACTTGTTTTCAAAATTGATAAAAACCAAAAAACCCGATCAATGAGATCGGGTTTTTTCTGGTGGTGCCTCCAGGAATCGAACCAGGGACACAAGGATTTTCAGTCCTTTGCTCTACCAACTGAGCTAAGGCACCAGTCGCTCTAAAGCGAACCTGTCAGCACTACATACATAGTTTTGATCTTTCAGGCGGGTGCAAATATAGATGCATTTTTATAATTCACAAAACTAAAATATATAAAAATTCCTTTTTGTAATTTTACCCCTTCAATTTTTAATATGAATCTGATTGTAGACGTTGGCAATACGCTGACTAAATTTGCTGTTTTTCAGCATAATGAACTTATCGAAAAGCAAGTTTCAACGGCTGAATCAGCATTTGAGATTTTTTCAAAAATTCTTAAAATGTACCCCGGTCTGGATAAAGCCATCATCTCATCGGTGGCACATATGGATGAAGCTCTATTGGAAACTATTCAAAACTCCCTCAAAACAACGGTCTTGGGAGGTGATACCAGGCTGCCTTTTAATAATTTATATAAAACACCCCTCACCCTTGGCGTAGATCGAATGGCTTTGGTGAGCGCGGCTGTGGCACAATTTCCACATGCGAATGTCCTAATTATAGATGCAGGTACATGTATAACGTATGACTTTGTATCGTTAAATAATGACTATTATGGTGGTGCGATTTCTCCCGGTTTGAGATTGAGATATCAGTCATTGCATACGCTAACGGCAAAACTGCCGTTATTGGATACGGCGATGCCTCCATTTATAACAGGTGGTACAACCTCGGAGTCAATTCATTCTGGTGTAGTGTTTGGAGTTTTGAAAGAAATTGAAGGAATTATCGAAGAGTATCGCAAAAAACACGAAGTTTTAACAATTATTTTAACAGGTGGTGACGCCGATTTCTTGTCAAAACAATTAAAAAATGGCATATTTGCCAACTCAAATTTCCTGTTGCAGGGTTTGAACTATATACTAGAATTTAATTCACACTAATGATAAAAAAACTTTTAATAGTTTTAATTGCTGTTTTTGCATTTCAATCTCAAGCACAAGAAGGCACGGCATCTCCATATTCTTTCTACGGCATCGGAAGTTTGAAATTTAAAGGGACAGTTGAAAATAGGAGTATGGGTGGTTTGAGTATTTATACCGATAGTAGCCATGTCAACTTACGAAATCCTGCAAGTTACGCGGGTAATAATATCAAAAGTTATCCATTTAGTGGTGAAAGTCGAGCAGTGAAATTCGCAATTGGTGGTAGTTATAGTACAGATAAATTAGTCAGTAACACTGGTAGTGATAGAGCTAACACAACAACGTTTGATTATTTTGCAGTGTCCATGCCTATTGGTAAATTCGGTGTTGGTTTTGGACTATTGCCATATAGCTCTGTTGGTTATAAGTTGGAAGCCAATAATGATGCTGGGCAAATTTCGAACAGATATAGAGGAGAAGGAGGACTGAATAAGGCTTTTATAGGCGTTGGTTATAGTTTGAGTGAGCAATTGAAGATTGGAATCGATGTCAGCTATAATTTTGGTAATATTCAGAATAGTTCACTTGCATTCGCCTACGACTCCAGTGGCGAACTATTGCAATTGCAAACTAGGGAAAATAATAGGTCGGATTTAAGTGGATTGAATTTTAATCTTGGGTTGACTTACAAAACCATGATTAGTGATAATTTAGAGTTGTCATCTGGACTAACATATGCACCTATCAGCAATCTCAGATCGAATAATGATAGATCTTTTTCTACCATTTTGGTAAATGAAACAACTGGTGAAGAAAGAGCAATATATACCTTGGACGACGATCTCGAATCTCGAAATTTAAGAACAACAGATTTGACTTTGCCTTCAAGAATATCCTTTGGTGCAGGTATCGGTGAGCCAAAAAAATGGTTCGCGGGGTCAGAGATTACATTCCAAAATACGAGTCAATTTGCAAATCCTATTTTTACAGAGTCCAATGCTGTCTTCGTGAATTCATCTTATTTAGCGGTTGGTGGTTTTTATATTCCGGAGTACAATTCATTCTCAAAATACTGGAAGCGTGTCGTTTATAGAGGTGGTTTTCACTTTGAGAATACTGGGTTGGAAATAGAAAATGAGACTATCAACGAGTTTGGCATGTCTTTTGGATTAGGATTACCACTTGGAGGTGCTTTTTTCTCAAGTGCTAACGTAGGAGTTGAATTTGGTAGGAGAGGAACCACCGACCAAAATCTAATTGAAGAGAACTTTATTAATCTTCAATTTAGTTTATCTTTAAATGACAGATGGTTCGTAAAAAGAAAGTATGATTAACTATTTAATAACAACACGATGAAAACAAGAATTATTTTAGTAGTTGCAGCCCTTTTATTAAGTATTAACTACGGTTTTGCTCAACAAGACGAAGAGTGCATGACTAACTTAACAATCTTTACAGATTATTATAAGAGTAAAAATTTCGATCAGGCATATGAGCCTTGGATGAAAGTTAGAAACAAGTGTCCTAAATTTAATCGTGCCATCTATGCGTATGGTGAGAAAATACTGAAGCACAAGATTGAAAATTCTACTGGCACTGAAAAAGTGGCTTATCTAAATGACCTTATGAAATTATGGGATGAAGAGTTGGTTAATTTTCCTTCTAATTATACTCATGGTGGCGTATTGAGCGATAAGGGTGAATTGATGTATGACTATAAGACAGAATTGAAAGCGACGAACAAGCAAATCTATGATATGTTGGACAAGGCTTACAATGAAGATCTTGAAAACTTCACAAATCCAAGAGTCTTATATATCTATTTTTCTACAGTGGTTGATAGATTCGATGCTAAAGAAGTTGAGATACAGTCTGTTTTTGACAAGTATGATGATGTGAGCGACAAGATCAGTAAAGAAATTGATAATGTTACACTATCCCTAAATCCTTTGGTTGAGAGAGAAGGTGCAGGAACTGAATTAACGTCGAAAGAACAACAGTATAAAGCATCCTACGAAAGTTACCTCGAAAATTACAACACCATCTCTGGAAGTATGGATACCAGATTGGGTCAATTGGCAAATTGCGAAAATTTGATTCCTCTGTACGAAAAAGATTTTGAACAAAACAAGTCCGATGCAGAGTGGTTGCAGAGAGCCGTTAGTAGAATGTATAATAAAGAGTGTACCGATGCTCCGTTATACATCAAAATGGTAAAGGCGTATGACGCAGCAGCGCCATCAGCAGATACTAAATATTTTGTAGCGAATCTATTATTCTCTCAAGGGAAGACTAAAGAAGGGAATGAGTACTTAGATCAAGCTTATGATTTGGAAACAGATCCATTGAAGAAAGCACAAAGAGCTTATACTATAGGGAAGAGCTTAAGAAAGAAAGGGAATTATGGAAGTGCCAGAAATTATTTCCAAAAAGCCTTAAGTTTAAGTCCATCATTGGGAAGAGCGCATTTGGAAATAGCTCAAATGTATGCTTCTAGTGCGAATGATTGCGGAGACAATGTATTCAATAAAAGAGCGGTCTATTGGTTAGCAGCTTCAGAAGCTCGTAAGGCAGCTAGAGTGGATGGTAGTTTATCATCATATTCTAGTCAACTAGTAGCAAATTACGAAGGATTAGCGCCATCTAGAAGTGATATTTTTGCAGCTGGTAATGAAGGTAAAACGGTAACCATTGGATGTTGGATCGGTATGAGTGTGACAGTTCCAAAATTATAAATGATAGTCAAACAAACATATATTTTTAAAAGCATAGTCACAGCCATCGTTGTGACTATGTTTTTTTCATGTAAAGACAATTTTAAAGAAGTCCAACAAATTGGCGTGTTGCAAAATGAACCGATTGGCGTTGCAGAAAACATCAATTTAAAATACACCGATTCAGGCAAAGTTAAGGCAAATCTTATCAGCCCTAAACTGAAGGATTATTCCAATAGGGAATTCGCCTTCCAGGAATTTCCTGAAGGTATTAAGTTGCTGCTTTATGACAATAATAAAAAAAGCACTATTCTTTCTGACTATGCCATATCTTATGATTATAATGATCTTATCGATCTTCAAACCAACGTTATTATAGTCACACAACAGAACGATAGTATCTTCGCGAATCAATTATACTACGATCAAAAGAACGAGCAAATATTTACTAATGAAGCTTTTAAATTGGTGTCACCAACAAAAATCATCACAGGTAATGGTTTCAATTCCGATAAGGATTTCAAAAACTTTGAAGCTTTAGAAGTTACGGGGATCATCTATTTAGATGAATAATTGGTTATATTTGCGCTAATTATAACATTGGCTACATGAAGCTTCAAAAATTCTTTCAATACGCTTACCTTTTTTTTGCTCTACTTTTTATATACGAAGCATTCGTCAATTGGAATAGCGATCGTAATAGATCCTATATGCTTTTAGTGATCGCCGCCTTGGCGGTTTTTATGTTTTTCTTTAGAAAGCGTTTTTCCAAGAAATTGGAGGATAGAAATAAGAAGTAATTTATGGATATCGATGTCCTCATCATTATTGTTTCGCTCATTTTATCAGCGTTCTTTTCAGGTATGGAAATTGCTTACATTTCATCTAACAAGATCCATATAGAAATTGAGAAGAAGCAAGGTGGTCTCTTGGCCGTTGCGCTTTCAAAAATCACAAAAAAGCCTTCAAAATTTATCGCTACCATGCTTATTGGTAACAATATTGCCCTGGTCGTTTACGGTTTTTTGATGGGCGATAAATTAGTGGCGTGGTTTAAGAGCATGCTGCCGTCAGAGTATGAGTTTCTTAATTATCTGCTAGTGGATTTGAGTTTATTGTCGCAAACCATCATCTCCACATTGATCATTTTGATCACTGCCGAATTCTTGCCAAAAGTCTTTTTTCAGATTTATGCCAATTCGCTTTTGAAGTTGTTGGCTGTGCCCGTGTATATCTTTTATATTTTATTCTGGTACATATCCGATTTCGTTATATGGATTTCAAATTTAGTCATTAAGTATATTTTTAAGGGAGAAGGGGATGACATTCAACTGGCGATGACCAAAGTGGAGCTTGGTAATTACATCAGTGAACAAATGGAATCGGTCGAAGAGCACGATGTCGTGGATAGCGAAATTCAAATCTTCCAGAATGCATTGGAATTTTCCGAAGTCAAATCTCGTGAGGTGATGATACCGCGTACGGAAATTGTGGCCGTTGACATCGATGATTCTATCAAGGAGTTGAATGCATTGTTTACAGCTACTGGGATGTCAAAAATTGTAGTGTATAAAGATACGATTGATGATATCTTGGGCTATGTGCATTCCTTCGAGCTGTTCAAAAAACCAAAAACCATTAAGTCTGTAGTAATGCCTGTAGAGTTCGTACCGGAAACGATGCTGGTCAAAGATGTATTGAATTTACTCACCAAAAAACGTAAAAGTATCTCTATCGTCATTGATGAATATGGTGGTACTTCCGGAATTATTACGGTGGAAGATATTGTCGAAGAATTGGTCGGTGAAATAGAAGATGAACACGATACTGTCGCATTAATTGAAGAAAAAATTGATGAGCAAAATTACAAGTTTTCAGCCCGATTGGAAGTTGATTACATTAACGAAACCTATAAATTGAATCTGCCCGATAGTGAAGCTTATGAAACGCTCGGAGGCTTGATTGTCGATGAAACGGAGGAGATCCCTCAAGTAGATGATCAGGTGAGGATTGAAAACTTTATGTTCACAATTTTGGAAGTCACATCCACCAAGATTGATTTGGTATCCTTAAGAATACTTGAAGAGGATTAATTCGATTTTTGCAATAGGTTACAAACTCTTTACATTCAGTGACAATGCGATATATTTAATCGTTTAAAAAAAGAGACTTCTACTTTCATTATTTATTAGAAAATGGTATTTTCGCGCACTTATATTCTTATACTAAACATAACAAAATGGCAATTTTAAATAAAATCAGGCAGCGTGGGCTGTTTTTAATCATTATTATCGCATTGGCATTATTCTCGTTTGTACTTTCTGATCTTTTTAGAAATTCAAGCGCATTTTCTGGATCGCAAGATGTGATTGCCACTATTGATGGAACGGATATCAGTCGAGAAGATTTCATGGGGAAAGTAGAGCAGGCGCAGCGCCAAATGGGCCCAAATGGGACATCTACACAGGCAATGAATCGCGTTTGGGAACAAGAAGTTCGTAGTGCGGTACTTGAGCAGCAGTTCGAAGAATTGGGCTTAAGTGTTGAGCAAGATCAAATGAGAGCTTTATTGAAGCAAAATCTTTCTACTATCCCAGATTTTAGTAATGAAGCAGGTGTTTTTGATGAGAATAAACTCAATGAATTCATTGCCAATTTAAAGGAGATCAACCCTGAAAGAGCACCGATAGGTAATTCTTTGATCAATTATGACGAATGGGTGGATAGCGAGAAATCAATAGCGATAAGCGGTTTGCAACAAACTTATTTTAATATGATTAAAGCGGGCGTAGCTGGTACCATCGGTGAGGCTGAAGTAGAGCATAGGCTGGAAAATGAAACGGTTGATGTAAAATATATTCAATTGCCTTACACATCCATCGCCGATAGTTTGGTTGAAATATCTAAATCAGAAATATCCACATACATTGAAAATCACAAAAAGAAGTATCAAGTGGAAGCTTCACGAGATATCAAATTTGTTGAGTTCAGTGAGTTAGCTTCTGTTGAAGATGAAAACGAAGTCAACTCAAACGTCAATTCAATGCTTGATAACAAAGTTGAGTACAACGAAGCATCAAAATTGAACGATACAGTGGTCGGTTTTAGAAAGACAAACGATATTGAGACTTTTATCAATACCTACTCGGATGTTAAGTATAACGATGCTTTTGTAAGGAAAGAAAATTTACCAGTTGTGGCCCAAGACACTATCTTTAATATGGGTGTTGGCCAATTTTATGGTCCTTACAAGGATGCAGGAATGATGAAGATCACCAAGGTTATTGCAGAAAAGAATTTACCTGATTCGGTAAAAGCAAGACATATCTTAATTCCTTTTATTGGGTCTAGATCAGCGATGGAGGCTACGGTACAAACTGAAGACCAAGCGAAAGCTACTGCCGACAGCTTATTAAATGTTATTAAAGGAGATCGTAAGAAGTTTGTAACACTATTGGATTTTTCTGCTGACAAAGTAAGTAATGAGAAGGAAGGTGTTTTAGATTGGTACACTTATAACGCAATGGTACCTGAATTTAGAGATTACACGTTTGAAAATAAAACTGGAGATTTAGAGGTTGTAAAATCTGATTTTGGATTTCACGTCATTGAGATTTTAGGTCAAGTAGGGAACAGCAGACTTGTAAAAGTAGCAACGTTGGGTCAAAAAATTGAGCCATCTGAACGTACAATTGATGCCTCTTTTAATGCAGTGTCCAATTTCGAAATCGCTATTCAGGATAAAGATTTCCAAGCGGTCGCCAAAGAAAATGAGCTTCAGGTTAGACCTGTAAGCGATGTTAAAGAACTTGATGAAAATTTACCGGGATTGGGCAGCCAACGTGCCATTGTTCGCTGGGCCTTTGAGGATGGAACCGATGTTGGTGATACAAAACGTTTTTCGATTCCAAGTGGCGGGTATGTGGTTGTACAAGTAACTGCCATCAATAAGAAAGGGTTAATGCGTATTGAGTTGGCTTCTGCAACAGCGTTACCAGAAATCAGAAAGGAAAAGAAAGCAAAAATGATCAGGGATAAAACGAAAGGATCTACGGTTGATGAGATTGCTAAAAACAGCAATACATCAGTAATGACTGCCATGGCGGTGAACATGAAGACTCCAACCTTATCGGGTTCAGGTCTGGAACCTAAAGTAGTAGGTGCTGCTTTTGGTTTGAAAGTGGGAGAATCTACGGGTCTTATAAATGGAGAGAAAGGAGTTTATATGGTTTCAGTGACTAAAAAGACTGAAGCTACGAAATTAGACAACTACCAGGCTATCGCCAACAGACTTACGACTTCTAGAGTAAATGAATCTCAAACAAAGGTGTTCAACGCGCTTAAAGAAGCTTCAGAAATAGAGGATAACAGAGCGAAATTCTATTAATTTAGATTTTTATCAACTGCCGTATTAGGTATACTTAAAAAAACAAGAGGGTTTCACATCAGTGATACCCTCTTTTTTTTGATTTAAAGTGTTCAATTGAATTGATTTTATGGCCGTCTTTACATCACACGATTAAATGACTATTCACTATGATGTTTTAGAATCTCTCAAGTAACGGAGACGAGTGTCACTGTAAGACATGAGCAATCATAAGGAAATTGCGTGGACGACGTTATTGGATAAGCTATAAAATGTTATATCTCACTATCCATAACATCCGAAACTACGTAATATCTAGGATCATCAATTGCTGTCTCGATGACTTTTTCAAACCCAGGGTTGGCTTTTAAAAGGAGGTTGATGCAATCTTGACTTAAATGAATAAGTTTCACATCTTTCCCTAATGCAATGTACTTATCGGCAAGATTTTCTAATGCTTCAATACCAGAATGATCGCTGACTTTAGATTCCATAAAATCAATTTCAACGCTGTTAGGATCATTTTTAGGATCAAATTTTGAACTGAAATTCTGAACAGATCCAAAAAATAAAGGCCCCCAAATTTCATACACTTTAGTGCCATTGTCTTTAAGGTGTTTTCGTGCTCGAATCATGGTGGCATTTTTCCACGCGAATACCAAAGCAGACATAATAACCCCAGCGATGACAGCGACAGCCAAATCTTGCCATACCGTGATGGCCGATACTGCAATCAAGACAAAAGCATCTGCGACAGGTATTTTATGAAGAATTCTAAAACTACTCCAGGCGAAGGTTCCTATCACCACCATGAACATGACACCGACTAGTGCGGCAATTGGGATTTGTTCGATCAATGGTGCTCCAAAAAGCACAAAACATAAAAGTGCAATGGCTGCAACGGCTCCAGACAGTCGTCCCCGACCTCCTGAATTCACATTGATAATGGATTGTCCGATCATAGCGCAACCTCCCATTCCTCCAAAAAGACCGTTTAGCATATTGGCGCCGCCCTGGGCGACGCACTCTCTATTTCCGCTTCCTCTAGTGTCCGTCAATTCATCTACCAAATTCAGAGTCATTAATGATTCGATCAATCCTACTGCAGCCAGAATAAAAGCTGTTGATAAGATCAAATCCCAATGACCTTGAAGTGTCTCGAATAGTCCAAAAATTTGGGCCTGGAACGTTGGTAGTCCTCCTTTAAGACCTTGACCACCACCTTGCTCTATAAACGATCCAACGGTACTGACTTCAAGACCTCCGAAGATGGTAATACAAGCAACTAAAGCGATGGCAATAAGGGCAGCAGGCACTTTTTTGGTGAGCTTTGGAAGTCCATACATAATGCCCATGGTAAGTGCCACAAGACCCAACATGGTCCACAAGGCTGCGCCTGTCAAATAACTGGTCTCCCCATTCACAGTTTCCTTAAATAAACCTAGCTGAGATAAAAAGATAACGATAGCCAATCCATTCACAAACCCCATCATCACCGGATGTGGAATCAATCTTACGAACTTACCAAGTTTTAGAACGCCTGCCAAAATTTGAATACCTCCCACAAATAGAAGTGTAATAAATAACCATTGTAAGCCTAGATTTTCAATGGGCGTTTCCAAGGTCACACCAACCTCATTTCCTTTTTGAATCAGATGCACCATAACGACGGCCATAGCACCGGTTGCGCCACTGATCATTCCTGGTCTGCCACCAAATAGAGCGGTAACAATCCCCATCATAAAGGCACCGTATAAGCCAACCAAAGGATCAATACCTGCAACAAATGCAAATGCCACAGCCTCAGGTACCAGAGCAAGTGCTACGGTCAAGCCGGAAAGTATGTCGTTTTTAGGATTCTGGGTGAAGTTCTTAATTGTCTTTTGTAACAAAGTCATAGAGTGTGTTTCTAAAAGTCGGCAAAGATAGTGTTTTTATATCCAATGTGCTGATGGAAAATACGTTCAGAAGTAAAGCTGAATTTTTGTATCTTCCTGATCTGTATATCCAATTTTAATTGTAACATGAAAAAATCGATACAAGTCTTTACTTTGATAGCATTCTGTTTTGCTGGTACTTTATATAGTTCAGCACAAAATGCCGAACGAAAAGCAGGTTTTGAGGTGCACCCCGTAAATAAGAAAGAGATGGCTAAAGCTAACGACGATGTTTTGTCTGTAGAAACGATAGCAAAATTACAAACACAGAAACTAAAGGAATTATTAAGTTTGGATTTGAATCAAAATGCAGAAGTGTACAATCTGTGTTTAAATATCGAATACAAGATGCAAGCCATTTCAATTGATAATGACTCGAAACGACTTGAGGAAATAACACATTTGGAAGTAACGAAAACGAAAGCCTTAAAAGGTATATTAAGCCCTGAGCAGTTTTCTACTTATAAAAAATACTATTTGACTAACAAAAAATAAAAAAGGAGGACTTCAATGGCCTCCTTTTTTGTTATTTTTCTACGGGTGGATAGTTTTCCATTATTTTAGAAACAAATTCTTTGATCCGCTCTTCCTTTTTATCCATTCGTTTAGATAAATAACCCGTTCCTTGACCTTGCCAAATCAATTCCTTTTTAGAGGCATCAACAAGATCTATATATAAGACGCCTTCAGTTCGGGTAGAAACCATTGGTTGTTGGTTCCATCCCCAGCCCCATCCTGGACCAAATCCTCCCCATCCCCAGCCGCCGAAGCCCCAGGCATTATTGTAAACATCCACTCGTTGTTCAGACTTTGTAAACATGCTGACAAGCATATCAGGGTTTTCAGATTTCGTAAAACCTTTTGCCATAAGTTCAGCTTCAATCGCTCTTAAAATTCGTCGCTTATCAAGATCACTGATTTCCGCTTTGTCAATTCCGGGCTTGTAAAAAGCGAAGGATTTATAAGTATCGAATTTGGCCTCTCTATCGTAATCTGCAGCTACTCTTACCGAACTGCAGGAAGCGATCATAATAAACAACATCAGGATTGGCATTAATTTAAATAGTCTTTTCATAGCTTTTGTATAATTATAGTGAGTTTAATAATGAATCATCCACAAGATTCGGGATAGTAATATTTAAATTCGGTTCTGTTTCCATAGCTCTCCTAATTGCAAACATTGCACCCTCATTTCGAGCCCAACTTCGTCTTGCGATGCCATTGTTGACATCCCAAAATAACATTGATTTTAGACGCTTTTCAGCCTCTAAAGATCCATCAAGAACCATACCAAATCCACCGTTAATAACCTCGCCCCATCCTACGCCACCACCGTTGTGTATGCTCACCCAAGTGGCCCCTCTAAAACTATCACCTATGACATTTTGAATAGCCATATCTGCTGTGAATCGAGAACCATCATAGATATTGCTAGTTTCTCTGTATGGCGAATCGGTTCCGGAAACGTCATGATGATCTCTTCCTAAAATAATCGGGCCTATTTTTTGTTGTCGTATCGCTTCATTAAAGGCATGGGCGATTTTCATTCGACCTTCAGCGTCAGCATACAAAATACGAGCCTGTGAACCAACAACCAACTTATTTTTACGTGCGCCTTTAATCCATTGGATATTATCGTCCATTTGTTGTTGGATTTCTTCTGGAGCTGTTTGCTTTATCAATTCTAAAACGTCACATGCTATGTTATCTGTTGCAGTAAGGTCCTCCGGGTTTCCAGAAGCACATATCCAGCGGAACGGCCCAAAACCATAATCAAAACACATCGGCCCCATAATATCCTGTACATAACTTGGATACTTGAAATCTATCTCATTTTTGGCCATAACATCTGCATTGGCGCGCGACGCTTCCAATAAAAAAGCATTTCCATAATCAAAAAAATAAGTTCCTTTTTTGGTGTGTTGATTGATGGTGTCGGCATGTCGCCTTAAAGATGCTTGTACTTTTTCTTTAAATAAGGAAGGGTTTGAGGACATAAGATCATTAGCGTCTTCAAAAGATAGCCCTACAGGATAATACCCTCCGGCCCACGGATTGTGCAATGACGTTTGATCGCTCCCCAAATCGATTTGGATAGATTCATCATCAAATTTTTCCCAAACATCCACAATGTTTCCGAGATAGGCTATCGATATGGTTTCCTGATTTTTTTTTGCACGGTTAGTTCTTTCTACTAATGCATTTAAATCCGTTATTTTTTCATCGATCCATCCTTGATCTAGTCGTATTTGGGTGATCTTCGGATTGACTTCTGCGCAGACGGTAATACAGCCTGCGATGCTTCCTGCTTTGGGTTGTGCGCCACTCATGCCTCCCAAACCAGACGTGACAAAAAGATGTCCTTTTGGAGGTTTGTTGATTTTTCTAAAGGCATTTAAAATTGTAATGGTTGTGCCGTGTACGATGCCTTGTGGTCCGATATACATGTAGCTGCCAGCAGTCATTTGACCGTATTGAGTAACGCCAAGTGCATTAAACTTTTCCCAATCATCAGGTTTAGAATAGTTCGGAATCATCATGCCATTGGTTATGACTACTCTGGGAGCATCGGAATGTGAAGGAAAAAGCCCCATGGGATGACCGGAATACATCGCCAATGTTTGCTCATCGGTCATTTCCGATAGATAACGCATGGTCAATAAATATTGTGCCCAGTTGGAAAATACGGCGCCGTTACCACCATAGGTTATAAGCTCGTGGGGATGTTGGGCGACGGCATCATCTAAATTATTTTGAATCATGAGCATGATCGCAGCTGCAAATTTTGATTTCGCGGGATACGCGTCAATGGGCCGTGCGTACATTTTATAATCTGGCATGAAGCGATACATGTAAATACGTCCGTATTGCTTCAATTCTTCATAAAACTCTTTTATGAGGATGTCATGATGTTCTTTATCAAAATACCGTAAGGCATTTTTAAGCGCTAATTTTTCTTCTTCAGCGGATAATATGGATTTTCGTCTTGGCGCATGATTTACGGTCTGATCATAAGCCCTTTTTTTGGGAAGCGTATGGGGAATGCCTTCTTTAATTTGTTCTTGAAACGTTTTCATCTTTTAGGCATTAATTCTTTTTAACTTTTTTTGTATTGAAGTCATAAGGACAATGTCGGCATCCACTTTCGCAACAATAGCCTCGTTTTAAATGATATTGCTCTGTAAAACATCGATATCCTTCAGGTGTAAGATAAAAGTCACCATCTTCAATAGGAATAATTTTCTTCATATCTCGTAAAGATAATGTAAATTGGATAGATTTTTGAAGAGCTATCATCATGATTTTTGTTTCTAAATATATGGTTCCAAAGGGCTATTTGGGTATTACGATATTTCCATTTGTAATTATCAAATACCGTAGTTTAAAATCAAATATCACATTTATAAATCATGAACAGATCCATATAAGACAGCAACTGGAATTGTTGATTCTTCCTTTTTTTATTTGGTATTTTATTGAATTTCTGATTAAATTCTGGAGATATAAAAATTGGTCTTTAGCGTATCGGAATGTGTCATTCGAACGTGAGGCCTATCAAAACGAACGTGCAGTTGATTATTTACAAAATCGTCCATTATGGTCATTTGTGTCATTCTTATGAGGTTCCAAATGCTTGGAAAAAAAAAGAGATCTAAATAATGATTTAGATCTCTTAATTATTAAAATAGGATGTTAATTGCTACTGAATCACCTTCTTTATGAGATAATGGCCATCGTAGCGACTAGCCTTTACAATCAGCGCCCCTTTACTCTGGTTTGACAACTGTAGTTTGAACTCTGTACTATTAATATCCTTGTAATCTGCAAGTAGTCGACCCAAAACGTCATACACTTGTATCGTATCTATGGGGCTTTCATTAGAGGTTACCTTGATAAAATCTTTATAGGCCATTATGTTGAGACCGGAATTCGTGGTCTCATCGGAAGTTCCCAAAACCTGATTGTTATATCTCAATATAAAACGATTATTGAATGTTCCGCTTTCTGTTGAGAACGTGTAGGGCGCTATTCGCAAGTCATGGATTATAGCCGTATAGGTGTCTTCCAAAAATATGCCTTGAGACGGATCTTCAAATAAGCCATCAAGTGCGTTGATTGCAATGTCATAACTTCCCGCGGTATTTATGATGATGCCCAAAGGCACGCTGTCGTCTTGATTGAATGGAAGCGATCTTCCTTGTATGGATAATTCTTCATCACCAATCAACGAATAAAATCGCGATGGCGAATCACTTAATTCATGTCCATCATACAGTCGATCTTTATCATCGGTTGCACCTTCTATATAAGCGACCAATGTGGAGGTTGCCATGTCCGACGGACTCATTAAATCCAACCATATACGATGGCGCTCTAAAGTAGTATTGGCTTGAGGCTCATTTGATCCAGAATATCTATAGAATTGATCATTTGGAATGCTGCCCAGACGCATAGCGTTATCGAAGCGAACAGTTGAGCCTGATGGAACAGCGTCATCCATGAGAACAAAAAAGGATTGTCCAGCGCCGATATTGCCGTAAAATTCTTGAGCACCTCCAGGATTTGAACCACTTAAATTGTAAGCAATGTAATCGTCTGCGAAATAATTACCAGAATAATTTTGATAAAACGGATCGGCTGTAGACGTTGGCGCTTGTAAGTGTCTCCATAGGTAAACAGTGCCTTCCAGAGATGGTGTGTCACCAGATAAGCCCGAAGCATTTCTTATCAGAAACTCATTGGCTGAAATTGCGGATGGATAAGGATTTCCAATCAAATTCCAATTATCATCTAAATTGGTTGCATTTGTATTTCCAGCGCCTGTATAGGGTGCGCCCGTGTAATTACCTCGGTATATGGGAACATTTATGATACCATTATTAGGTCTTCCTGTAAATTGTGCGGTACTCGCAGGAATTGGGGAAGGCGGTGTCGCTAGTCCTCTTACAATATACCCTGTGCCAATCGCCATCGTGCCACTCGCTGGTAACCATGTCCCAAAAATATTGGAGGTTGTTGGGCTCCAGGTATATATCGGTTCGGAGCCAGCTAGATTGATGTTTCTAACGTCAAAATCTTCGACAGGTGATGACCAATATACATAGTCTTGTGAGCCTACTGATGAGACGGTACGCTGCATGCGAACAGAACCGACATTCCCATTTGTGGTTACCACATTGGATTGCACTAAACTGGCTGTGGACTCAATAAGAACATCACCATTTGGTTCAACTATAAGATCATCTGCAAGCTCTAAAATAGTGCCACTTTTAATAACCAATGCGCTATTATTTCGAATCCTTAAATTTTTAGCAGTCGCGGTGATGGAAGGAGGAATTGGAATAGTGCCATTGATTGCCGTGAAATAATCGGCAATAGGTGATCTATTGTTGGATGCGGCAGGTTCCGGTATCACAATACAATCTGAATCAATAGGTACACCGGATGGTGTCCAATTATCGGCCAAAAACCAATTGGTATTCACTGATCCATTCCAAATTTTATCACCAACTTTTATCACCACATCATTGGTTCTGGTGAAAGAGGTGCCACATGCAGGCGAGTAGGTTACTT
>JBBSOJ010000019.1:0-22377 GCA_038259855.1 Flavobacteriales bacterium | reverse complement strand
ATCTCGAATTTCCAATAGATAGGCTCTTGCAGTTCATAACGCTTTACAATTCGCATATCGACCGAGGCGCCAAATTTTATGAGAAATTTGGAATTATGCTTAACAGCTATGATAACCAACAACAATGTGCTTCCAAAATTCCAATAGAATTTGCGAAACTAAAGGATAACATCAATAAAAGTATTGAGAAGTTTAATACGGCTTATAAACCTGTAGAAATTAATGGAAGTAAGATGAAGGAGTTATTGTACGGGATAAATGATTATAATTAGCGTTTTTCAAACTATATTTTTACATCATAATGTTGATTAAAGCCTTTTTTTAATTGGCATTATTTTGGAGGTGAAGGGGTAAGAATCAATTATTGCTGGACCATCTTACTTGATAAGGATACGTTTCATAAATCACATTGTCTTCGGCAATGGTATGCCCATTAGCAGCATCAAGTTTTGCTTTATCATATAAGTTCCGGGAATCTTCAATTTTATCCAAACGCATTAAACAAATCGATTTGTAATACTCTACATCTGAAAAATCAGGATAAGACGATAAGGATTTATCAAATTGTTCAATGGCTTCTTCCCATTTTCCTTGTTCGTATTTACTGATGCCAAAATAAAATAAATCTAAAAAATGCGCTTCTCCCCATTGTTTTTCTTGTTCTGCGATATCTATCTCGAAAATAGTTTCAGCTTTTTCATATTCATTTAACTGTAGATAACACAAAGCAATGTGAAACTTGTAGGTATGGTCCATCACATAGGTATTGCCTTCCATTTCGATGCACGCTTCAAAATCTTTAATAGCATCTTTGTAAGTTTTTGCAAAAATACATTTGATAAAAGCGCGATAGCTTAAATAACGTATTGGATTATATTCTACGGCCTTGTCAATAAATTCCATTCCGACCTCATATTTTCGAGCTTTAAAATAAGGCATAGCTTTTTGCTGCCATAAATAGGCGATGGTGCTATCTTGTTCTAATCCTTTGTCAAGACACGCTTGCCATTCGGACATGGCATATGTATAATTGTATTGTTTGGCACAATTTTTTGAGTAGATTTCAATGATAGAATCTTGTCTGGCGTCTTTTTCCTTTGGAGTTTCGACATAACCTTGACCAATGGAAGTATTGCAATTTAGAAGACTCAAAAAACTAAAGAGAATACAATACCTATACATATAATAGAATTTTAATTCTGCTGCAATCCATTAATCTCATCATTCGTTTCTGCAATGTGATGCAAGACTTCATCACGACCCACATTGGAGGTTGAACTGGTAATAAAATAGAGAGGTGTTTCTTCCCAGGTTTTTAAAAGCTCCTCGGTATAAGCGTTGACATTGCGTTCAATGACTTTGGGCTTTAATTTATCCGCTTTGGTAAAAATAATAGAAAACGGAATTCCTTTGATACCCATATATTCCATGAATTCCAAATCGATTTTTTGAGGCTCATGTCTGATATCTACCAACACAAAAGCACCCACCAACTGCGTTCGTTTTTCGAAATAATCGGTTATAAATTTTTGAAATTTCTTTTTTGACGTTTTGGAAACTTTGGCATAGCCGTACCCTGGTAAATCAACCAAATACCAATTCTTATTAATCAGAAAATGATTAATCAATTGGGTTTTTCCTGGGCGACCAGATGTTTTTGCTAAATTCTTATGGTTCGTCAACATGTTAATCAGAGAAGACTTCCCGACATTACTCCGACCAATGAAGGCATATTCAGGCATTACATCCTTGGGGCATTTAGCCACTTCGGAGTTACTCATTATAAATTCAGCGGTTTTGATAATCATGGTTTAATAGTCTTCAGTCTTCAGTTTTCGGTCTGCAGTTATTATTTCAATTTATGTTTTGGAATTTATATTTGAAAATTTCAACCGCAATGAGCGCAAAGTTTACGCAAAGGTCACAAGGAAATTCTTGTAATTTTACTTTATTTATCTTCAATCTTGCAACTACGTGATTCGTTCTTCATGCTTCCAACTCTTCAATTTCAACTTCAACTTCGCTTTTTTCTTATGGTCATCCGTCATCCGTATCTGTATCCTGTCTCTCAAAGTCCTTTCTTCTGAAGCCATGCATCCAAAATGTCATTGAATTCATCAGGGTGTTCCATCATAGCGGCATGCCCACATTTATCAATCCAAAATAATTCAGAATTTGGTAACAATTCATGAAATTCATCTGCCACTTCTGGCGGCGTAACAGAATCATTTCGTCCCCAAATAATGCAAACAGGGAGATTCATTTTAGGCAAATCTTTTGCCATATTATGACGAATGGCACTTTTAGCGATCGCCAAGGTTTTTATAAGTTTATTTCGATCGTTCACGGTCTCATATACTTCATCAACAATGGCTTTTGTTGCCACGGCGGGGTCGTAAAAAACATCTTGTGCTTTTTTCTTTATAACCTCATAATCACCACGTTTGGTGTAGCCGCCACCCATGGCACTTTCATACAATCCCGAACTTCCGGTAATGATCAAAGCTTTCACTTTAGCCGGATATAGTTTTGTATGATAAAGACCAATATGTCCTCCAAGGGAGTTGCCCAAAAGAATGACGTTATCTAATTCTTTAAAAGCAATAAAATCATGAAGATATTTTGCGAAGCTACGAACATTGGTTTTTAAAAGTGATTGGGAATATATAGGCAATTCAGGTATGATTACTCTATAACCTTTTGATCCAAAATAGTGTAAGACCGCATCAAAATTGCTTAATCCTCCCATCAGTCCATGCAGTACGACGATTGGCTGCCCTTCGCCTTCTTCAATATAACTGTAGTTTTTTTCCTTTTTTAAACGGTATCTCATCGAATGGTTAATCTATTGCTCAAAAAACAAATATAGGTATTTCAAGGTAATATAATTTTTTTTAATCAGACTTACGTTGAATCTGCCAGTAATACTTTTCGACAATTGGTCAACAACTTATTTACCACTTTTTAATCAACTTATAATCAAATAATTAAATAGTGCATAGGACTGAATTTCTTACTGATTTTTGTAAGAAATCTGAAACTTATAAACAAATGTGGTAGATTGTGGTAAAATGTGGTAATAATTTCAATATCTTTGAATTATTGTCGTTTTAATTATAAACATGTCATTTTGAACTCATTAATAGGAACATACGAATGCAAAGTAGATGCCAAAGGGAGGCTAATGCTTCCGGCTGCCATCAAAAAGCAGTTGTTGCCTATGCTGCAAGAGGGGTTTGTATTAAAACGCGCAGTGTTCCAGCCTTGTCTTGAGTTATACCCAATGGCAGAATGGGAAATTTTGATGGAAAAAGTCAACAAATTGAACCGTTTCGTCAAGAAAAACAATGATTTTATACGTCGCTTCACAGCAGGTGTAAAAGTAATTGAAGTTGATGCCACAGGGCGATTGTTGATCCCGAAAGATTTAATGGTGTTTTCGGATATCACAAAAGATATCGTGGTGTCATCTGCCATAAATATCATTGAAATCTGGGATAAAGATAAATACGAACAGGCCATAGACGATGCCACTGGTGATTTTGCCGATTTGGCGGAAGACGTCATGGGACAAGAGGAGGATCATGGAGTATCATAATGCAGTTTTATTAACCGAAACCGTTGACGGTCTAAACATTCAGCCTGAAGGCATTTATGTTGATGTGACTTTTGGAGGCGGTGGCCATAGCCTTGAGATTTTGAGCCGATTGGGCCCTAATGGGACATTGTATGCCTTTGATCAGGATAAAGACGCTCTTTTAAATAGTATAGATGACGATCGCTTTACATTGATTCATGAAAACTTTAGATTCATCAAACGGTTTTTAAGGTTTTATGGGGCAAAACAGGTTGATGGTATTCTCGCCGACTTTGGGGTGTCATCACATCAATTCGATGTTGCAGAGCGTGGATTTTCAACTCGGTTTGAAGCAGATTTGGATATGCGAATGAATCAAAACAGTCAACTTTCAGCATTTCATGTCATCAACAAATATGAAGAAGAGCAATTAAAAGACGTGTTTTTGCAGTATGGAGAGTTACGCCAAGCACCAGCCATGGCAAACGTCATTATTAATGAGCGTAAAAATGCCGAGATTAAAACCAGTGAGCATTTAAAAGAGGTGCTTAAAAAGTTTGTTAAGCATAAAAATGAACATAAGGTATTGGCTCAAATTTATCAAGCGATCCGCATTGAAGTGAATCAAGAAATTGAAGCTTTAAAAGAATTGTTGATTCAGACGCCTGACATTTTGAAAAAAGGAGGCCGATTGAGTTGTATTTCTTATCACTCGTTAGAAGATCGATTGGTAAAACGATTTATCAGAAATGGCATGTTTGAAGGAGAGCCTGAACGAGATGTCTTTGGAAATTTTGAAGTGCCATTGCAAAAAGTAAATGGCTTAATTGTGCCTTCTAAAACAGAGATAAGAGAAAATAATAGAGCAAGAAGCGCCAAGTTGCGTATTGCTGAAAGGGTATAATCCAATCCTTGATCTTTCTGAAATGAGAGCTAACTGACATTGACTTAAATCAATTGAAGAAGGATATTGAAAACAATAGAAATAAAATTTAAATAAAAAACGTCTTTCCATTAGGGCGTTGTCCGCTGGACATATCGGCATATGAAAAGTATTTACAACATACTAAAAGGAACATTTCTCATCAGTGACGATTCGTTCAAAAATTGGAGAATTATTCTCTTTATTTCTTTTTTGGCGATAGTTATGATTGCAAGTTCACACAGTACTGATCAGAAGGTTCACGAAATCGCGCGCTTGGGCAATGAAGTTAAAGATTGGCGTTCGGCATTTGTGGATGGTCGTAAAAAACTCATGCAGCTGAAAATGGAATCAGCGCTCGTCAATAAAATGGCAGAAAAAGGAATTGCGCCATCCGTAATTCCCCCAAAAAAAATAAAAGTAGCATCTCAAATAGAGCAATAAATAAGTGGCAGTTACAGAAAAAAGCATATTGAATCGATTGTATTTTGTTGCAGGCATCATGTTTGTCTTTGCGGGTGCTGTCGTATTTAAGCTTTGTACAATTCAATTTGTGCAGGGTGAAAAATACAGGGCCATGGCAGAGGAAAGAAACATTCAAAATGTTGAAATTCCTGCCAACAGAGGTAATGTGTATGCATCTGATGGCAGTTTATTGGCAACCTCCATTCCCAAATATGACATCCGATTTGATGCGCTGACACCAAGAAATGACACTTTCGAAAAATATGTGAAATCATTGAGTGATTCACTTTCCAAATACAGCGGGAAATCTTCGAGCTATTATCAAAATCAACTTCGAAAAGCTAGAGCGAATAAAAATAGATACTTCTTGATTGCGCGTAATATTAGCTATACTGATTATACAAGAATTCGCAATTTCCCTTTGCTTAAACTTGGAGCCTATAAAGGTGGATTGATCGTGGAGCAAACTACAAAACGTGAGCATCCGATGGGTGGTATTGCTCAACGAAGTATTGGCTATGAGCGTTTTTCAGAGGATGGCACGGTCACGAGGGCCGGTATTGATGGTGCATTTGGAGAAAAATACTTACGAGGTACAAATGGACATCGCTTGAAGCAAAAAATTGGTCAAGGCCAATGGAAGCCGATTTCAGATTTCAACGAAATAGAACCGAAGGACGGCTTGGATATTTATACGACGATTGATGTCAACATCCAGGATATTGCGCACCATGCTTTATTAAAGCAATTGGAGTATTATGAAGCCGAACACGGTTGCGTCATAGTCATGGAAGTTCAAACAGGAGAAGTTAGAGCAATTTCGAATCTTGGTAAGTCTAAAGATGGCTTCTATTATGAAAAATTGAACTACGCTGTGGGTGAATCTCATGAACCGGGCTCAACTTTTAAATTGATGGCTCTGGCCGCTGCTTTAGAAGATAAGTTGATAGATACGTCTTATGTTGTGGATACTGGTAACGGGTCAAAACGCTTTTATGGGAGATCTATCACGGATTCGCATGGTAATGGAAAAATTTCAATTGCGCGCGCACTAGAGGTGTCTTCCAATGTGGGGTTTGCAACTATGATTGATGATATTTATTCCAAACAGCCCAACAAGTTTATCAACCGATTGAAAAGTTGGCACTTGGATGAGCCGCTTGGGTTGGCTATTGTCGGTGAGGGGCTGCCCGAAATTCCTGCGCCTGGAGATAAAAAATGGAGCCGGAATGCGCTACCGTCCATGGCATATGGTTACAATTTGAGTCTGACGCCATTGCAGACCTTAACCTTTTACAACGCTATTGCTAACAATGGCGAAATGGTCAAACCTCATTTTTTAAGGGAAGTAAAGGAATTTGATAAACTCATAGAACGCGTTGATAAGAAAATTATAGAGCAAAAAATATGTTCTGATGAGACGATTAAGAAGCTTCAGGCGATCATGAAAAATGTCGTTGAGAGAGGAACTGGTAGAAGTTTATACTCGCCTACATTTTCTATGTCTGGAAAAACCGGAACTGCCAGAACGGAATATTGGTTATCCGATTGGTCTGAAAACAGAAAATACATTTCTTCTTTCGCTGGCTATTTTCCTTCTGAAAATCCTAAATATTCTTGCATTGTGGTGATTCATAAACCGAGCACCAAAAAAGGATATTATGGTGCTGATGTCTCCGGACCGGTCTTTAAAGCTATTGCGCAGAAAATTTTTACAGATACGCCCATTACGGATGAGGTTAAGTCACTCGTCTTTACGGATTCTAAAGTAGAAAAAGAATACGAATCTTACTATGAAGTAGCTGAAACTTATAAAACGGTCATGCCAAATGTTATTGGAATGCCAGCAATGGATGCCATTTCTCTTTTAGAGAATCTAGGTTTAAAAGTGAAGCTTGAAGGCATCGGAATGGTAAAAAAGCAATCCATAGAAAAAGGAATTAAAATAAAAAGAAACCAAATCGTAACACTGAACATATAATGACCGAATTAAAGGACATATTGTATAAAGTGACCATCAATGCTGTTGTTGGCAGCACGGGCGTGCAGGTGAATGCCATTCATTTTGATTCTCGCCTTATTGCTAATAGTGATGTATTTGTTGCCATTACAGGAACCATTTCGGATGGGCATCAATTTATTGACACAGCCATTGAAAAAGGTGCCATTGCCATTGTTTGCGAAATCGTGCCCGAAGAACGTCAAAACGGGATTACATATATTCAAGTTGAAAGTACTAGCCAAGCCTTGGCTTTTATGGCTTCTAATTATTATGACAACCCGTCTGAAAACTTAAAGTTGGTCGGCGTGACCGGTACAAACGGCAAAACGACTGTAGCGACTTTATTGTATCAACTCTTTAAGAAAGCCGGTTTTAAAGTTGGATTGCTTTCTACAGTCAAAGTTTTGGTAGATACTCAAGAATACAAGGCCACGCACACCACACCAGATTCCTTGAGCATCAACAAGTATTTAAGCATGATGAATGATGAAGGTGTTGAATTTTGCTTTATGGAAGTAAGTTCGCATGGCATTCATCAAAATAGAACCGAGGGTTTAAAATTTGAAGGGGGAATTTTCACCAATTTATCGCATGACCATTTAGATTATCACGATACGTTCGCAGACTATCGCGATGTCAAAAAATCCTTTTTTGACAATTTGCCAAAAGAGGCTTTCGCCTTGGTGAACAGTGATGACAAAAATGGATTGGTAATGCTCCAAAATACCAAAGCGAAAAAATCCACCTACGCCTTAAAAACATATGCTGATTACAAAGCCACAATTTTAGAAAATCAGTTGACAGGATTGTTGTTGAAAATCAATGATAGTGACGTTTGGACCCGATTGATCGGAAATTTTAATGCCTATAACATTTTGGCAATTTATGCTACTGCGGAATTATTAGGTCTTGAAAAAGTCGAAAATCTTCGGTTGATTAGCGAATTGGAAAGTGTCAGCGGACGTTTTCAATATTTGATCTCGAATGAAAAAATAACGGCCATTGTCGATTATGCCCATACCCCAGATGCGTTACAAAATGTTCTGGAAACCATCAACAGCATCCGAACTAAAAATGAAGAATTGATTACAGTTGTTGGTTGTGGTGGTGATAGAGATAAAACAAAACGCCCAAAAATGGGTCATATCGCATCGGCTCTAAGCACTAAAGTAATTTTTACAAGTGACAACCCAAGAAGTGAAGTCCCAGAACTAATTATAGAAGATATTGAAAAAGGTGTCGAGCCACAAAATTTCAAAAAGGTGTTATCAATTACTGACCGCAAACAAGCAATTAAAACCGCATGTCAAATGGCACAACCCAATGATATCATCTTAATCGCAGGAAAAGGGCACGAAACCTACCAAGAAATTAAAGGCGTCCGAGCCGATTTTGACGATTTTAAAATGGTACAAGAGCTGTTGCAACAATTGCAGAAATAGAAAAAAGAGAAGAGAAGAAAGAGCCAAGAATCAAGACAAAAATGGAAAACTCTAAAACACTAAACACTGAATCAAACAAAATAGAAACAAGAAACTAAAAACCAATGCTGTATTATTTATTTGAATATTTAGAAAAACACTTCCAGATTCCTGGAGCGTCTCTATTCGGGTTCATCACCTTTAGAGCGGCGATGGCTATTATTTTAGCCTTGTTGATTTCGACCATATTTGGTAAACGCATTATTCGCTTTCTACAAAAGCAACAGGTGGGAGAAACGATTCGTGATTTAGGATTGGATGGTCAAGTTGAAAAAGCGGGTACGCCAACCATGGGAGGTATCATCATTATTCTGGCGACGCTCATTCCTGTTTTACTATTGGCAAAGTTGGACAATATCTATATCATTCTATTGATTGTGACTACACTTTGGATGGGAACGATTGGTTTTATTGATGATTATATTAAAAAATTCAAAAAAGATAAGGAAGGCTTAAAAGGGAAGTTCAAAGTTCTTGGACAAGTCGGCCTCGGGATTATTGTAGGGGCGACATTGTATTTTCATCCAGCAGTTACCGTAAGAGAGGAATTGCCGCAAGACCAGCAAAAAGAAATTGTGATGTCTGATGGCTCTATAGAAAAACAATTTACTTATGAGGAAAAATCTACAAAAACGACCATTCCATTTGTAAAGGAAAACGAATTTGATTATTCAGAATTGATCACATGGATTAATCCGGAGTACAGTAAATACGCCTGGATCGTCTTCATTATCGTAAGCATATTCATTATTACGGCAGTATCCAATGGCGCGAATTTAACCGATGGTATCGATGGCCTCGCGGCAGGTACATCAGCAATTATAGTGTTGACACTTGGAATTTTCGCATGGGTTTCTGGTAACATCATTTTTTCAGAATATCTCAACATTATGTACATCCCGAGAGTTGAGGAAATCACCATTTATATTGCCGCATTTGTAGGCGCATTGATTGGTTTTCTTTGGTACAATACCTATCCGGCTCAAGTGTTTATGGGTGATACAGGGAGTTTGACGATTGGTGGCATCATTGCAGTGATTGCAATTGCTGTGCGGAAGGAATGGTTAATTCCGGTGTTATGCGGAATATTTTTAGCAGAGAATTTATCTGTAGTAATGCAAGTGAGTTGGTTTAAATATACCAAGAAAAAGTATGGTGAAGGACGTCGGATTTTCAAAATGTCGCCATTGCATCATCACTATCAAAAATCAGGTTATCACGAGAGTAAAATCGTAACCCGCTTTTGGATTGTGGGAATTTTATTGGCCATTGTATCGATTGTAACACTAAAAATTAGATAGAAGCCCATCTCTTAATCTCTTCCCAAAAGGTAGAGAAATGATTGCGAATATGAACGAAGAATTAAAAAATGGCGATAGTAAGAAGCCCTCCTTTGGGGGGATTGGGAGGCTTATTGTTTTAGGAGGAGGAGAGAGCGGCGTAGGTACAGCATTACTCGGAAAGGCAAAAGGTTACGACGTATTCCTTTCAGATAAAGGAAAAATTAAAGACAATTATAAAGAAGTTCTTAAACATAATGAGATTGAATTTGAAGATGAACAACACACAGAATCAAAAATTCTGAATGCAGAGGTCGTCATGAAAAGCCCAGGGATTCCTGACACGATTGCGATTGTAAAACAGATTCGTGATAAAGGGATTTCAGTGGTTTCCGAAATAGAGTTCGCGTCAAAATTTACCAACGCCACAATTGTCGGAATTACGGGAAGCAATGGCAAAACAACTACGGCAACGTTAACACATCACATTCTAAAACAAGAATTGGAAGTTGGTTTGTCTGGCAATATTGGAAAAAGTTTTGCAAATCAGATTTTGCAGTATGATTATCCAAATTATGTCTTGGAAATCAGCAGTTTTCAGCTGGATGATATTACAGACTTTAAACCGCACATCGCTGTGTTGCTTAATATCACGCCAGACCATTTGGATAGATATGATTACAAATTTGAAAATTATATCAATTCAAAATTCAGAATCGCCATGAATCAAACCAAAGACGATTATCTGATCTATGATGCGGATGATGAAGTCATTAACGAGTGGCTTAAAAACAATAAAATTAAATCTACATTATTGCCTTTTTCATTAGTAAAATCTATTGAGAATGGTGCTTATTTAGATAACGAGACGATAAAAATAACAATTGATAACAATCAGATAATTATGCCAACAGCAAATTTAGCTTTAGAAGGAAAACATAACATTAAGAACCAAATGGCTGCATCGACTGTGGCGCATTTATTAAAAATAAGAAAGCAAACAATTCGCGAAAGTTTGGAAAATTTTCAAGGTGTCGAGCATCGCTTGGAGCAGGTATTGAAAATCAATAAAGTTCAATACATTAACGACTCTAAAGCAACAAATGTGAACGCCACATACTATGCTTTAGAAAGTATGGACACCCCAACGGTTTGGATTGTTGGAGGCGTCGACAAGGGTAATAATTATAATGAATTGTTTCAATTCGTCAATGAAAAAGTAAAGGCCATTATCTGTTTAGGTGTTGACAATGAAAAGTTGATGAGCACCTTTGGGAATATGGTAGATATTATTGTGGAAACTCAATTTATGAGTGAAGCTGTAAAAATCGCATACAAAATTGCAGAATCAGGAGATACCGTACTGTTATCGCCGTGTTGTGCAAGTTTTGATTTGTTCGAAAATTATGAAGATAGAGGACGTCAATTTAAAGATGCTGTAAGAAACTTATAATGAAGGATTTGCGTGCACATATTAAAGGGGATAAACTGATCTGGGCGATTATCGCACTATTGGCGATATTTTCGTTCTTGCCTGTGTACAGTGCATCGAGTAACTTGGCTTACACTGCCACATCTGTAAGTACGTTTGCATTTTTCATCAAACATTTTATGCATCTGTTTTTAGGGTTTTTGATTATTTATGGAGTACATCGCATTCCATATCGATACTTTAAAGGTCTCTCAATGATTATGCTTCCAATTGTGCTGGTTTTACTGATCATAACCATGCTGCAAGGGACCACGATCGATGGTGCGAATGCGAGTAGATGGATTCAAATTCCGATCGTGGGTATGTCTTTTCAGACCTCCACGCTCGCTGCTGTGGTTTTAATGGTATATGTGGCAAGATATCTATCCAAAATTCAAGATAGAGAAATCACCTTTAAAGAAACTATTTTGCCGCTTTGGATGCCAGTTTTTTTTATTTTGATATTGATATTGCCTGCAAATTTTTCCACAACAGCCATTATGTTTGCGATGATCATGATCCTAACGTTCATTGGTGGTTACCCGATTAAATATTTGGCTATTATCGTCGGAACGGGTATTGTTGCTTTGACCTTATTTATTCTAACGGCAAAAGCATTCCCGGAATTGATGGAAACGCGGATACATACCTGGGAAAATCGGGTGGATAATTTCCTCAACGAAGAGGAAGATTCCGAGGCCGATTATCAAATTGAAAAAGCAAAAATAGCCATTGCTTCAGGTGGAATTCAGGGATTGGGACCTGGTAAGAGTGTTCAGAAGAATTTCTTGCCACAATCGTCTTCTGATTTCATTTTTGCTATAATTATAGAGGAATACGGTTTAATCGGAGGTCTGATCTTGATGGTGATGTACTGTTGGTTATTGTTTCGAATTGTGATCATCTCACAAAAAGCTGATACAATCTTTGCAAAACTGCTGGTGCTTGGCGTAGGATTGCCAATCGTGTTCCAAGCGTTCATTAATATGGCGGTGGCTGTTGAATTATTCCCGGTAACGGGTCAAACACTACCACTGATCAGCAGCGGAGGAACCTCCATTTGGATGACCTGCTTGGCGATCGGAATTATTTTAAGTGTTAGTGTGAAGCGCGAGGAAATAAAGGGAATGGAGGAGATTGACGATCAAAATCCGTTGGAAATATTAAGTGAAGCGATTTGACAAAAAGAAAAGAGAACAAAGAACAAAGAATCAAGAGCCAAGACTGGTCGGTACGGCTTATGAAATTTAGCATTTAATTAAAATACTATTCGTGTATTCGTGGCAATAAAAAGCAAAACATATAAAATAATCTTATCTGGAGGCGGTACAGGAGGTCATATCTATCCTGCGATTGCGATTGCCAACGAATTGAAGTTGCGGTTTCCTGCCTCAGAATTCTTGTTCGTCGGTGCTTTGGATAGAATGGAAATGGAAAAAGTACCACAAGCTGGTTATACCATAGAAGGTTTATGGATTTCGGGTGTTCAGCGCAAGCTGACCACAAAAAACCTGATGTTTCCGTTTAAATTGATGAGTAGTTTGATAAAAGCCAGAAGTATTGTCAGAAAATTCAAACCAGATGTCGCTATAGGAACTGGCGGATTTGCAAGTGGGCCATTATTGAATATGGCGGCGTCCAGCAGAATACCATGTTTAATACAAGAACAGAATTCCTACCCAGGAATTACAAACAAGATTTTATCAAAGAAGGTTGATAAAATCTGTGTAGCATATGATGGCTTGGAACGTTTTTTTCCAAAAGATAAATTGGTGAAAACAGGCAATCCTATTCGTCAAGATTTATTGACAATAGACTCTAAAACTTTGGAAGCTAGAGCATCTTTTAGATTAAATGCTTCTAAAAAGACCTTATTGGTACTAGGGGGAAGCCTTGGGGCCAAAAGAATCAATGAATTAATTGAAAAAGAATTGGAATATTTCCAGACTCAAAACGTTCAAATTATATGGCAGTGTGGAAAGCTGTATTATGATCAATATAAAATGTATAATGATCATCAAAATGTTCAGGTACATGCCTTCTTGAATCAAATGGATTATGCTTATGCAGCCTCCGATGTTATCATCTCAAGAGCAGGTGCGGGATCGGTTTCTGAATTATGTGTGGTTGGAAAGCCCGTCATTTTTATTCCTTCGCCAAACGTCGCTGAAGATCATCAAACAAAAAACGCGATGGCTGTAGTTGTGAAGAATGCGGCATTATTGATCAAGGAAACTGATTTGGAAATTGATTTTGAAAATCGCTTTTCACAGGTAATGTCATCAGAACAAAATCAAAAAGAATTAGGTCAAAATATAAAGAAATTGGCTTTGGTAAATGCAACCAAGGATATTGCAGATGAAGTTGAAAAATTATTGAAAGCCCATCTTCCGTCTTTCCAAAGGGAAGAAAGTAATTAGTTATGAGTAAAAAAGAACAACATATCAGCAACAGTGAGAAATCCCTTATCGTAGATAAAGGTTTGGAATGGGCTTTTAACGTCTATTTCATCGGTATTGGAGGTATTGGTATGAGTGCCCTTGCTCGTTTTTTTGTGGCAAATGGAAAAAATGTATCTGGGTACGACAAAACAAAGTCAGATATCACCATGGCTCTTGAAGATTTGGAAATTAAAGTTCATTTTGAAGATTCAGTATCTCACATTGACAAATCGTTTTTGGATGCAGATAAAACACTTGTCGTGTATACGCCAGCAGTTCCAAAAGATCATAAGCAATTGAATTATTTTCAGGATAACGGTTTTCACATCATCAAGCGAGCGGCAATTTTGGGTGAGATTACAAAAAACACATTTTGCTTGGCCGTGGCAGGAACTCATGGTAAAACGACCACCACAAGCATCCTTGGTCATTTATTGAATGAATGCGACGTGCCAGTAACGGCTTTTTTGGGAGGTATCAGTGAAAACTACAACTCTAATTTAATCCTTAATGGCACAGAAGTAACTGTTGTAGAGGCGGATGAATTTGACCGTTCTTTCTTGACATTGTCTCCAGATATGGCATGCATCACCTCCATGGATGCCGACCACCTTGATATCTATGGCGAAGCGGAGGAACTTCAGAAATCATTCATCGAGTTTTCAAAAAAATTAAAACCGAATGGGAAGTTATTCATTAAAAACGGATTGCCTTTAGAGGGCATCACTTATGGCATAGAAGATGATTCCGATTATTCGGTTCAGAATATTAAGATTATCAATGGCAGTTATGAGTTTGATGTGAAAACACCAACGCAGACGCTAAAAAATTTCAAATTTAACCTACCTGGACGACACAATTTGTCGAATGCCTTAATAGCCTTGGCGATGTCTGTAGAATATGGCATCCCTCACCAGCAGCTCGCCAAAGCTTTAGCATCTTATAAAGGGGTTAAGAGACGTTTTACATATCAGATTAAGACCGAAAATTTAGTGTTTATAGATGATTATGCACACCATCCTGAAGAGATTAATGCGGTGCATCAAGCCGTAAGGGAAATGTATCCGCATAAAAAAGTATTGGCAGTATTTCAACCACATTTATTCAGCAGAACTAGAGATTTTGCCGATGACTTTGCGAAAAGTTTATCTCAATTTGATGATATTCTGTTGCTCGATATTTACCCTGCAAGAGAGTTGCCAATTGAAGGGATAACATCAGAATGGCTATTGGAAAAAATCACCAATCCAAGTAAAAAATGTGTTTCTAAAAGTGACTTGATTCCTGAAATTAGAAGATCCAATTCAGAGGTGATTCTAACAATTGGCGCTGGTGATATTGGTGAAGAAGTAAAACATATTAAAAAAGCATTGAGCGGTGAAACGATATTATAACCCATTAAAAATCATTTTGTTGCTGATTTTGGTCAGTGGTTTGTTCGCGTTTTCGTCCGTTCGAAATGCCAACAGGAAAGTGAGCGAGCCCAACATAAAATTTTTGGGTGAGGATAATTTGTTTGTGACGCATACCACTGTTAGTAAATTGTTAATAGTAAATCACGAGAGTGTTACGAATAAGGCTAAAGAAATTATAGATTTGAACGACTTGGAAAATGCCCTAAATTCCAATCCGATGATCAAGGAGGCGCAAGTGTTCATCAATGTAGATGGCCGGTTGACCGCTGAAATCAAGCAAAAAAAACCAATAGCGAGAGTGGTTACAAATGCATCATATTATATTGATGAGGATGCTACTTATATGCCGTTGTCAACAAATTATTCGGCTAGAGTGCCATTGGTTACCGGTTTTGTAGAGAAGAACAACCTGGGAAAGATCGCAATTGTAGCGCGGAAAGTTAGGAATGATGTTTTTTTGAGAACGAATGTTGTTGAAATACATCAAAATGAGAATGCTAGTATCGATTTGAAATTCCGTAAAGATGATTTTGTCATCCAACTCGGATCCTTGGATCAACTAGATAAAAAAATAAACAATCTTAAGGCGTTTTACCAAAAAGCCCTCAAAGATAGTACGTTAAATAAGTATAGTGTAGTGAATTTGAGATTTGACAAACAGGTCATCTGCACAAAAAAGTGAACGATGGAAAATAATAAAATTTCAGTAGGATTGGATATCGGAACCACAAAGATCGTGGCAATGATTGGTCGTAAAAACGAATATGGTAAAGCCGAAATTTTGGGTATTGGAAAGTCCAAAAGTCTAGGAGTTCATCGCGGTGTTGTTAATAATATAACGCAGACAATTCAATCCATTCAGCAAGCTGTCCAAGAGGCGGAAGCTGAAAGTGGCTTAAAAATTGAAGATGTGACTGTAGGAATCGCTGGTCAGCACATCAGAAGTTTACAGCATAGCGATTACATCACCAGACCTAATTCTGACTTGGTTATTGATGAAGAGGACATAGACCGATTAATTAACCAGGTTCATAAATTAGTGATGTTGCCTGGTGAAGAGATTATTCATGTATTGCCACAGGAATATAAAGTGGATGGTCAAGCCGAAATAAAAGAACCGATTGGTATGTACGGTGGTCGATTGGAAGCTAATTTTCATGTGGTTGTTGGTCAGGTATCCTCGATCAGAAATATTGGTCGCTGCGTAAAAAGTTCTGGTTTGGAATTGGAAGGCATTACGTTAGAGCCGTTGGCATCGGCAAATGCCGTATTGAGTCAAGAAGAAAAAGAAGCAGGCGTTGCGTTGATTGACATAGGAGGTGGTACTACCGATTTAGCTGTTTTTAAAGATGGCATTATTCGTCATACAGCAGTCATTCCTTTTGGTGGTAATGTCATCACCGAGGATATCAAGGAAGGTTGTTCAATTATTGAAAAGCAAGCCGAATTGTTAAAAGTGAAATTTGGGTCTGCGTGGCCAGGAGAAAATAAGGATAATGAGATCGTTTCCATTCCAGGGTTGCGTGGACGTGAACCAAAAGAAATTACGTTAAAGAACTTGTCAAAAATCATTCATGCACGAGTTACGGAAATCGTAGAGCAAGTGTATGTCGAAATTAAAAACTACGGTCACGAAGAGCAAAAAAAGAAATTGATCGCAGGCATTGTATTGACAGGTGGTGGCGCCCAATTGAAACATTTAAAGCAATTGGTGGAATATATCACGGGTATGGATACCAGAATAGGATATCCAAATGAGCATTTGGCGGGTGATAGTGATGAAGAAGTCGCAAGCCCCTTATTTGCAACTGCAGTTGGTTTGGTTATGGATGGACTCAAACGTCAAGAACGCAAGCGCATTGAAAAGCAGGAAGAACTGGAAGTTCAGAGCGCTATTGAGGATGCACCGCAACCTATTATTGATGATGAAGAAGATGAGGTGATGGCACCACCAAAAAAAGAACGTAAATCGTTTTTGGACAAATTAACAGAGCGTGTCAAAGATTTTTTAGATAACGCAGAATAATTATAGAATAGCCTACAATCACCAATCCGGAATTTCGGAGAGGGATGAAAAATTTTGTAGGTTCAACAACATAAGAACCAAATATTAATTAATGACTCTTTTTCTCTCCTTGGAGAGATGTTATCTCAAAAGGCTGACAAAGAGGAATCCAGAAAAACCCTAAAACACTATGAGCAATACACATGAATTCGGAAACATATCCTTCGATTTGCCTAAAAACCAATCGAATGTCATCAAAGTAATTGGTGTCGGTGGAGGCGGGAGCAACGCCATCAATCATATGTTTCAACAAGGAATAAAAGGAGTTGATTTTGTTATCTGTAATACAGATTCACAGGCGCTGAACAGTAGCGGTGTGCCAAATAAAATTCAACTTGGAGTCAATTTAACTGAAGGTCTCGGTGCAGGCGCAAACCCTGAAGTGGGTGAGCAATCGGCATTGGAGAGTTTGGAAGATATTCGTCGAATGTTGGATACCAATACAAAAATGGTATTCATTACGGCAGGTATGGGTGGTGGAACAGGTACTGGAGCTGCTCCTATCATCGCTAAAATGGCTAAAGAATTGGATATTTTAACAGTTGGTATTGTTACGATGCCTTTCCTTTTTGAGGGGAAACTTCGAAACGAACAAGCACAAAAAGGAATTGAAACGTTGCGCTCACACGTTGATTCTTTAGTGGTTATCAACAATAACAAATTACGTGAAGTATACGGAAATTTAGGTTTTAAAGCCGGATTTTCAAAAGCAGATGAAGTCTTATCAACGGCCTCAAGAGGGATTGCAGAAGTAATAACACATCATTATACACAGAACATCGATTTACGTGATGCAAAAACGGTATTAAGTAATAGTGGCACTGCTATTATGGGCTCCGCAACAGCATCAGGCAAATCGCGTGCCAATGAAGCTATTATGCAAGCGCTTGATTCACCATTGCTAAATGATAATAAAATTACTGGGGCTAAAAATGTTCTATTATTGATTGTTTCAGGAACTCAAGAAATTACCATAGACGAAATCGGAGAAATCAATGATCATATTCAAAATGAAGCAGGACATGGCGCCAATATCATTATGGGTGTTGGTGAAGATGAAAAATTGCAAGAATCCATTTCAGTAACCATCATCGCCACCGGTTTTGACATTGAGCAACAGAATGAAATTTCAAATACTGAAACAGTTAAAGTTGTTCATGAATTAGAGGATCAAAATACAGATGTGAAGACAAAAGATCGTGAACCGGCCATTATCAAACCGGATATTATCTTTGAAAAGCAAGTGGTGAAGGAATCCATCGTGAAGCATGATCTTTTTGATGAAGAAGAAGTTAATAAAGACATAAAAAACAGCACGAATCCGATAGCATTTGCACCGACACCTTTGGCGTCTCATTCCAATTTAATCCCAACATCTGAATTTATCAGAAATTTGAATGTGTCGTATGAAGAAGTCTTGGATACAATTGATGAGGATGATTTTGTGATCACACCTATTTTAAAACAAGAGGTAGAGAAACCAACTATGTTTGATGAGGAAGAGCAAATTTCTTTGACGTTTGACTTGCCAATTCCAAATAACCAAAAAGATATAAAAGAGGACGATAACCGCATCTTATTTTCGTTGCATGAAGAGGTGAGAGATCTAAAAGTCAACGATCATATTGAGATCATTCCTGTGACAGAAGCGAATGAATCTGGTGAAAAACGATATGCTTTGGAAGATTGTTCATCCTTCGATACTTACTCTAAAGTCGACAAGTCAAAGAAGGTAATTGAAATAGATGAGGAAATCGTATTTGAGAAAAAAGTAATTGCTTCACAAGAAGTGGAGGCAAAAGAGCGCCATGAAATCGATCCAATGAACAGTCCGATTTCTGATCTGTTAAAAGAACGTGCTGATGAGAGACGTCGTAAGATGAAGGATTTTAATCATAAATTCAACACCGCCAAAGTCGATGAGCTTGAAAAAATTCCGGCCTACCGCAGACAAGGTGTTAATTTAGAGGATACACATTTTTCTTCAGAAACAAAAACATCTAGAATGTCGGTTGGTACCGATGATAACGATGACATTCAATTGAGAAGCAACAATTCATTTCTACATGATAACGTTGATTAATGGGATAGACAGGATACTAAAAAACTCTATTGAAACTCCGAAAAGTAGCAGTGCTTTTTGGAGTTTTTTATTCTGTGAGGGCTCAATTCTTTTAAGAGATTGATTACGGCATTCTTAAGACTAGGATCGCTTTAAGAAAATTTAAGTATCCGAGAACACATAGCAAAAACAGTAATTTGCATGCGACAGACTGAAAACTTTTTTAGTATCTTCGCAGCATCAAAAAAGCAAGAATGAGATTACAGGATAATATAATGATTGCCATGAAAGCGGCCATGAAGGAGAAAGATCAAATGGCTTTGTCAGCTTTGAGAGCTGTTAAATCTGAAATATTATTGGCACAAACTGAAACAGGAACTAAAGAAGAACTATCAGAACAGCAAGAGATTCAGATATTATCGAAATTAGTAAAGCAAAGAAAAGATAGTGCTTCTATATATTCCGAGCAAAATAGAGCTGATCTCGCAGAACCAGAGTTGGCACAGGCAGAGATCATCATGCAGTTTTTACCAGCACAATTGTCTGAAACGGAAATTGAAAAAGTGGTTGTGGAAACCATAAATAAGGTTGGTGCTGAAGGCATGAAAGATATGGGTAAGGTGATGGGAATTGTGAATGAACAATTAGCGGGAAAAGCGGACGGAAAAACAATTTCGACAATTGTCAAATCTAAATTGGCATAATATACAAACCTCAAATTTTTTCAAAATCTTTGAGAGTATTACTGCCTACTGCTTACTAAAAAAAACGGCCTCGTAGTTCAACTGGATAGAATATCAGATTTCGGCTCTGACGGTTGGGGGTTCGAATCCCTTCGAGGTCACGAATAAATTGTTTAAAAAGAAAAAACGCCAAGCTTGCTTGAGCGTTTTTTCGTTTAAACAATTTTCAGGGCGGAACGCCATGGGATCTACAATCCCCTCTAAAGCCAAGCTTTCTTGAGCGTTTTTTCGTTTGAACAATTTTCAGTGCGGAACGCCACGGGATCTACAATCCCCTCTAACGCCAAGCTTGCTTGAGCGTTTTTTCGTTTGAACAATTTTCAGGGCGGAACGCCATGGGATCTACAATCCCCTCTAACGCCAAGCTTGCTTGAGCGTTTTTTCGTTTAAACAATTTTCAGGGCGGAACGCCATGGGATCTACAATCCCGGTAACAGCCAAGCTTGCTTGAGCGTTTTTTCGTTTGAACAATTTTCAGGGCGGAACGCCATGGGATCTACAATCCCCTCTAACGCCAAGTGTGCTTGAGCGTTTTTTCTTTTAAACTATTTTAAGGTAGTAATTCTATCGGATCCAAAACTTCTTCTTAAAACAGGTAAACTGATTTTATAAACGATTGAATATTTCCTGTTAAATTATGTTTTGTAAAAATTATGTTAGCTTATTTACTTATGGTAAGTCACTCGCATATGTGAGTTTTGTATCTTTAGGTTTCGCAATTCGGTTCCCTCATAAAATGAATATCAACCAAGTCTACAGTTTATGTCAACATATTTATTTTTGGAGCAATTTTCTATTGGAGGAAAACTAATAATAGGACTTTTCTTTTTTTTACTCCTCATAGTTTTATTCAATTTTATGTTTAAAATGGCAGAGATGGCTTACGTCATTCGGAAGAAAAAACCCTATTATATCTTCAATCCATTTTTTCTTAAATCTTTAGATTCAAAACAGCAACATATTTTAGTGAGTAAGTTTGACTTTTATAAAAAATTAAAGCCAAAGCATAGAGGTTATTTTGAACATCGAGTTATTTCCTTCATTAAGGATAAAAAATTTGTAGGAAGAGATGGACTACAGATTACAGAGGAAATGCGAATATTAATTGCGGCTACAGCCGTCATGCTCACATTTGGTTTTCGGGACTTTTATATTGGTCTAATAGACAATATCTTTATCTATCCCAAAGAGTTTTATTCAACGACCAATCAACAGTATCATAAAGGCGAATTCAATCCAAAATTAAAAACACTTGTATTTTCCTGGAAAGACTTTGAAGAAGGCTTTGATACAACCAATGATAACGTAAATTTAGGAATCCATGAATTTGCACATGCGATTCATCTCAATAGCTTTAAAGAACGCGATGTAAGCTCGACGCTTTTTGCAGATTCCTTTAAAGAATTAATGACGTTGTTGTCAACAAACGAACTTTTACGAAATTCCTTGATCGAATCTCGGTATTTTAGGGAGTATGCCTATACCAATCAATATGAATTTGTAGCCGTCATCATAGAGACATTTATGGAATCTCCTGCTGAATTTCGATCTCAATTCCCAGAAGTATACCATAAGACCAAGCAGATGCTTAATTTTAATTTTGCCGGCTATTAATCAATTAAATACGATATCAAAAAATGGATAAGACTTCCCTATTGGCAAGCGCTAAACGAATCCAACCTTACATACACCGAACACCTGTGTTGTCTTCCACACTAATAAATGACATGTCAGGGGCCAATATCGTTTTCAAATGTGAGAACTTTCAAAAAATGGGAGCATTCAAAATGAGAGGTGCTGTAAATGCCATTCTTCAACTTACGGACGAGCAACGACATAGAGGAGTGGTAACTCACTCTTCAGGGAATTTTGCGCAGGCATTGTCTTTAGCAGCTAGAAGTTTAAATGTGCCTGCGTATATCGTTATGCCGGAAAATGCTCCAAACGTCAAAATAGAAGCGGTAAAAGGGTATCATGGCATTATTACGAGATGCAAGTCTAATTTAGCGGCGAGGGAAGATGCAAGTAATCGTATTATACAAGAGACTGGAGCGACTTTTGTCCATCCATCAAACGATTTGAATGTCATTCTTGGCAATGGAACGGCATGTCTTGAGTTATTAGAAGATTATCCAGATCTAGAGATGGTCATTGCTCCCGTTGGTGGCGGTGGACTGATTGCAGGAACGTCACTTTCAGCTCATTATTTTGGTAACAACTGTAAAACCATAGGAGGAGAGCCGAAACAAGTGGACGATGCCTACAGATCGCTCAAAAGCGGAAAAATAGAATCAAATACTTCAACTGATACGATTGCTGATGGTTTAAGAACCCAATTGGGTGATATCAACTTTCCAATCATTCAAAAGTATGTCGATCGGATTATAAGGGTGGAAGAAGATGCTATAATTAAAGCTATGAAACTAATTTTTGAGCGAATGAAAATTGTTGTT
>JBBSOJ010000018.1:0-23408 GCA_038259855.1 Flavobacteriales bacterium | reverse complement strand
CGTGTTTAGATTCATATTGACCACTCAAAAAACTAGCTCTACTAATCATACAAATAGAGGTCGTTACATAGGCGTTGGAATAAAGTTGTCCTTTTAGTGCAAGTGAGTCTAAATGTGGCGTTTTTATGATGGTATTGCCTGCAGCACCCAAAGCATCCCATCTATGATCATCAGTCAATAGGAAAATGATATTAGGTTTAGCCTCTTTATTTGAACTGACTTCCTCTTTACAAGCAACAAGTAAAACTGCCAGTAGAATTATTGAGCTAAACTTTATCATGTGATTGAATCGATTTTTTTTCAGAATTAGAATACACAGGACTTCGATCAGCTAAAGAACTGAAATTATACCTTGTGATCATCCTGCTCCAACCTGCTTTTGATGAATGCTTTTTTACATAATTTAGAATAGCTCCATTCAGCTTCTCGGCTAAATTTAGCCTTGTAAAGCAAAATAGATCCTAATAAACCATTACCTTTTTTAAAAAACTTTGATTTTTGAATGCAGTTTGATTCACATATTTTTTTGTTTAAAATCTAATAGGGTTTCTTCTGATATTTACCCTTAAGGTTTTTAGGCATTGCCGAAGGTGTATATTGTTCACCTGTACCTCTATCACCTTGTGGTTTATAGTGCGGACTGGCAAATGTGCTTTCTGGCTTGTATGCTGTTTCTCCGCTTTCTACAATCCACCATTGAAGCCAGTCTGCATCAAGCTCTTTGACTTTATTTGGAAGAATTTTGGAAAGATCGTTAGTTTCCAGAGGATCCTTTTTAGTATCATATAATTCCCAACCAGAACCGTCCACCTCCACAAGACTCCATTTATTTGTGCGAATGGCACGGTTGTCCATAAATTGAAAGTACAAAGGTGATTTTCTAGTAAAATTTTTCCCTTTTAATAAGGGAAAAAACGATTTTCCATCCAGTTTATTTGATAATTTCATTTCGTTATTTGAAGTGCCTGCCAATTCCAGAATTGTTGGCATAATATCTATTACGTGAAGTGATTCGCCACGTAACAAACCCGTTTCTTTGATACCTTTTGGCCAGTAGGCAATTGCCCCAGTTTTTACACCACCATTATGCTGGCTGATTTTATATAGCCTATTAGGTCCCACACTTGCATAAGCCCATCCTGTTCCAGGTTGATAATTAGAGCCCACGTCTCCGGGTAATAGGTCCTTTTTTAGCATTTCATCATCCATAACTGAAAATGAATCTGTACCATTATCACTCATAAACAAAATAAGCGTATTCTCCGCTTGACCATTTTTTTCTAAGGCTTGTAGGAGTTTATCAATGCCTTTATCCATTCGTTCCACCATGGCAGCATAGACGGACATACGTAAATCTTCCAAGTCTTTTTGTTCGGGGGTCAATGAATTCCAATCTGGCAGATTTTTTGGAAATTTGGGCAAAGGTGTGTCGGCATTTATAATTCCGAATTTAATCTGGTTTTTAATACGGGCATCTCGAATGGCTTGCCATCCTTTCATATATTTCCCTCGGTATTTCATTATATCTTCTTTAGGTGCCTGTAGGGGATTATGCGGAGCCTGATAACTGAGATAGAGAAAAAAGGGCTGTTCAATCCTGATTTCTTTCTTGTTGATAAAATCTATGGCACGATCAGTAAAAGCATCTGTGCTATAATAGGAGTCGCCAAAATCGGTAAAAGAATCTTTGTTCAATCGGTAATCTTTGCTGCCTTCAAAATAGCTTGAAAAGCCTCCTAAAAACCCAAAAAAATAATCGAATCCTTTGTCATTAGGTTCCCCACTAAGGTGCCATTTACCAACTAAACCCGTTCGGTATCCTGATGCTTTTAATTCTTCGGCTATATTGCTGCCATTTTGAATTCCATATCCTACATTAGGCCACCATCTTCCAGTTAAAATCGAACTACGCGAAATGACGCACATCCCAGCGTTGTACATATTAGGCAGCCTTAAGCCATTATTAGCCATTTTGTCCAATGCAGGGGTTTTAATTTCACCACCATAGGATCCTATATCACTATATCCCAAATCATCTGCAACTATAAGTATAATATTGGGTTGCTCATTTTGTTGTGCTTGGGCTCCTATCGAGCATATTATAAAAAAAAATGAAACGAATACTATTGCTTTTCTATTCATAGGGCTATGGTTTCTTTTATGTCTCTAATATCCAAAAAAAAACAAAATATTGCATGCGATCATCCTGTACTATACTGTTTTTTGTTAACGCTCTAATTTTGAATAAGTTTTGCATGGCAGTACAGGATGCTTTTACATAACTGAAAATTTTATTTTGTGAAAGTGTTAATTTGATTCTTCTAATCATGGAAATAAAGACTTATTTTTTAAAAATTCTTTTCATCAGTTTAACCCTTTCTTCACTTAATTCTTGTAGGGATAATGACGTTTTAGAGGGTCTTGTAATTGATAATATAACAGTAGGATATCTGATCAATCCAGTGGGTATTGATGACCCAGAACCAAGTATCAGCTGGATGATGACCTCTGAGGAAAAGAATAAGAAGCAATCCGCCTATCGTATTAAGGTGGCTCATTCTGAAGACGCATTGGCAGAAGAATATAATTTATTATGGGACTCTGGAAAATTAGCTTCCGATCTGAACTCCCAGATCAGGTATGCTGGGGCAACCTTAAAATCTGGTCAGAAATGTTATTTCAAAATTCAAGTTTGGGATGAAGATGATGTGGCTTCAGATTGGAGCAAAACAGCAAGCTGGACAATGGGTCTATTGAATGAGCATGATTGGAAGGCAAAATGGATTGGCTTTAAAACAAAAGATCATGATCCTAAAGATCCATTACACTTGCCTGCGGCTTCTTATTTGAGAAAAACTTTTTTAGTAGGAGGAAAGATCAAGAAAGCAACTTTATATGTGACCTCTTTGGGCGTTTTTGAAATGTCACTTAATGGAAAAAAAATTGGTGATGATCTGCTAACTCCGGGGTGGTCTGATTACAACAAGCGTATTTATTATAAAACGTACGATGTAAGTGCCGACATTATCCAAGGTAAAAATGGTATTGGTAGTATTTTGGCCGATGGTTGGTATGCGGGGTATGTGGGGCCGAAAGAACTATCCAATCCTAGGAATCGAGAATTGTATGGGTTGCATCCAGCGTTATTCTGCCAATTGGAAATTGAATATGAGGATGGAAGTAAGAAAACAGTTGTTTCTGATGAAAGTTGGAAAGCAAGCGAAGGGCCTTTGGTTTATGCTGATTTACTAATGGGAACTGGGTATAATGCCAATTTGGAACTAAATGATTGGGACACTTCTGAATATGCAGATTTGAACTGGGAAAACGTTTTTCTTCATGAAGGTGCTAAAGGGATTTTACAAGCTTATCCAGGAAATAGTATACAGGTTTATGAGCAACTAAAACCTATAGAAATCACTGAACCTAAAGACGGCGTCTACATATTTAATTTGGGACAGAATTTTGCAGGACATGCCAGATTAAGAGTATCTGGAAATAAAAATGACACTATAATAATGCGTTTTGGGGAAAGACTATACCCTGATGGCACATTAATGACTGAGAATCTTAGATTTGCGAGAGCGACGGATACCTATATCCTTAAGGGAGGAGAGATAGAAGAATGGGAGCCCAAGTTTACTTACCACGGATTTCAGTATGTCGAAGTAACTGGTTTAAAAAAGAAACCGGACAATAATATGATTACTGGAATTGCTTTCGGATCGTCGACCCCAATGGTAAGTTCCTTTACTTCTTCGGATGAAACTTTAAATCGAATGTTTGAAAATGTCATCTGGACCCAGCGCTCAAATTTTATGGAAGTTCCAACAGACAGTCCGCAACGTGATGAGCGTTTGGGATGGTTGGGGGATGTTCAAATATTTTCAAAATCAGCACTTTATAATGCTAATTTGGGCGCGTTTAATGCTAAATGGTTCGCTGATGTCCGTGATGCGCAATATGATTTTGGACCCTATTCCACATTTGCACCAAGACCCTATCCGGAACTGGTGTGGTATTCTCCAGGATGGATGGAAGCTGGTGTTATGGTGCCATATAATACCTATAAATTTTATAATGACACAAAAATCTTAGAAGATCATTATGAATCCATGACGCGGTTTATGGCTTATCATATTGCAAAAAGTAAGGAACAAAAGTTCTATCCTGAAAACTCTTGGACTGAAATTGGTCCTAAGGGTGGTTTTGGAGATTGGCTGTCAATGACCGATAAAAATCTCGCACATGATATTATGGCTTCAATGTATTATCAATATGCGCTTAAGATCATGGCCGAAATGAGTACCGCCATCGGAAAAAATGACAAGGCTGATTATTACCAAACTACATATGAAGCTTCAGTTACCGCATTTATAGCCCATTATTTGGACGCAAACGGCAAATTTATAATCAACGAATCAGCTTACGGTGACGGTGCGGGTTACTTTGAGGGCGAAAAAGGTTTTACGGGACATACACAATCTGCCTACGCCACCGCAATTTATTTTGATATTCTACCGCATGATTTAAAAGTAAAGGCAGGAAAGCAATTAGTCCAGTTGATTGAGGATAATAATAATTTGCCCTCATCTGGAATTTTAGGAATTAGACAACTTCTACCAGCATTATCTTCAATTGGTCGTTCAGACTTGGCCTATAAAATATTACTGAAAAAAGACTATCCTAGTTGGGGATTTCAAGTTAAGAATGGTGCAACAACAATTTGGGAGCGATGGAACAGCTACACGCCAGAAAAAGGCTTCAATGGCGAAATGAATGCGAAAATGAATTCCTTTAATCACTACGCTTTTGGTGCTTTTTCGCAATATTTATTTAGTGACATGGCAGGAATTAATACCGAGGATGCGGGTTTTAAACTTATCGTAATTAAACCTTATTTGGGAGATCACTCATTATCCAATGTGCGTGGGGAATACGGTTCCATCAATGGTAAAATCATTTCTTCTTGGTCAATTAAAGGCTCAGGATTTGTTATGGAAGTTGGAATTCCTGTTAATACTAGAGCAAAAATTTATGTTCCTTCTAATGAAGGGGATACCGTTTTAGAGAGTGGTAAATCCATTGATTCTAGCTTGATCAAATTTTTGCAACAAGAAGGAGCTTACAAGATATTTGAAATTGGTTCAGGAAACTATCGGTTTGAATCTCAGCTTTAATGGCCTAAATTGATAATTAGTTTTGAAAATAAATGAACTTTAAATAATACAGTTTTAGATGAAATATAGATCATTCAAATTTTTAACTAAAATGAATAAGTGGATGATCATCAGGTAATTTTCGGTATATCTTTATATGTTATACGTTTGATTATGAGAGTTTAGCTTAAAAAGCATCAATATATATTTAGCAATGAAATCCTCATTTATTTATTGAAAATTCTTTGAAACAGTATTGTACAGGATACATTCGTATTAATGATATGTTAATATTGATAAAATTAATTAACCTAATATGCTTTTATTAATCAAAACAAAACAAAAATTATGAAACACAAATATTATAGAGATGTCATAAAAAGGACATTGTTTTTTTGCTTCATGATGATATCTCTTTGCGGTTTTGCTCAGGGTGAAGTCATAAAAGGAACGGTTACCGGTGCTGACGGTGTTCCATTGTTGGGAGTAAGTGTTGCCCAGAAAGGAACATCAAATGGAACTGTTACTGATTTTGATGGTAACTATCAAATAACCTTGAAATCTGGAACCAAAACTTTGGTCTTCTCCTATGTTGGATTTTTATCCATGGAGCAGCAAGTTAATGGCCAATCGGTCATCAATGTAGTTCTGCAGGAAGATGCTCAAAAATTGGATGAGATAGTTGTTATTGGTTATGGGTCTCAAAAGAGAACCGATATTACAGGAGCTGTAAGTTCAGTAGACAGTAAAGAACTTGAAAAAGCTATATACAACAATGTTGATGATCTCCTTCAAGGTAGAAGTGCCGGTGTACAGGTGACATCATCTTCTGGTGCACCAGATGCGGGTGCTTCCATAAGAATTAGAGGTAACAACTCTATATCTGGAAGTAATGCGCCTCTCTATGTAGTCGATGGTATTCCAATTTCTGGAAGCCCAACTTTCAATCCAACAGAAATAGAGAACATTGAAATATTAAAAGATGCATCAGCTACGGCTATTTATGGTTCAAGAGGTGCTAACGGTGTTATTTTAATTTCTACTAAGAGAGGTAAAGTTGGGAATACCACCATAACTTTTTCAACAAGAACATCCATGTCGCAGGTTACAGAAACTTATGATATGCTAAATGGCCAGCAATATGCGGAATTCAGAAATGAGGCAAATTTGGACTTAAGACCAAATGCTCCAATCCCTTTTACAGACGTGAACCAATACGCTGGACAAGGTTTTAACTGGCAAGATGAAATTTTGAGAACAGGTGTTAGAAGTGAACATGGGTTGAATATTTCAGGAGGTAAGGAAGATACACGGTTTTTTGTTTCTGCTAATTTATTAAAAGATGTAGGGATCGTGTTGGGGTCTGATTATCAGAGAGGAAGTTTAAGGATTAATATGGATACCAAGGCGTTTAATGAGTTGGTCGATATTAAGATCAATTTTAATGGTACGCATAGTAAAAATTTAAGAGCAATCACATCTACACGTGGTTTTCCGGCGTCTGCAGGACCAATCTTCAATGCATTGACCTCAGAGCCAATTGTTCCTACACGTGACTTTTCGGGATTTACTGGTGAGGGAAATCAATTTTATAATCCATATTTGGAAGTGACGGCAAAAGATGATAGACAATTTATTACGGATCTTTTGGCCAGTACAGAAGCAACAGTTCATATTACTGAAAAGTTTTCCTATACCTTTAATGGCGGTATTAATTTCACCAATGCCAAACGCGATATTTTCATACCACGCAATGTAGGTTCAGGACTTGTTACTAATGGTAATGCCAGTACTTCTAACAGTCAAGGGTATGATTATATAGTAAGTAATTATTTTACATATAAGAATAATTTTGGAGAGAAGCATGATCTTACAGGAACTGTAGGTTTCGAGTATAGTGAGTTTAATAATTACTCTACCAATGCCAATGTTCAAGATTTCGGTATTGAAATTTTAGGATCAGATGATTTGAGCGTCGCTACGGGCGACACAAATGTCAATTCCGGTCGTAGTTTAAGCGTATTACAATCAGGATTTTTAAGGTTAAATTATGGTTTCGATAACAAGTATTTGCTTACAGCTACTGTGCGTGCGGACGGTTCTTCTCGATTTGCCACCAATGAAAAATGGGGTTACTTCCCTTCTGCCGCTGTGGGTTGGAGAGTGTCAGAAGAGGATTTTCTAAAGGATAGTGGACTAATCAACAATCTAAAGTTTCGTGCTAGTTACGGTGAAACAGGAAGTCAATCCATCGCACCTTATCAATCTTTGGCCAGATATGGTACAATTGTATATGGTGTAGGAAACACGCCGTCTCTAGGTTTTATACCTACAAGTGTGGCAAATCCCAATTTAAAATGGGAAACTACTAAACAACTTAATATTGGTGTAGATCTAGGAATTTTGAGCAATAGAATCGATTTTACTTTCGATTATTTCAAGAAAACAACTGAAGATTTGTTGCAGTCCATCCAAATTCCAACCCAATCAGGATTTGGTGGCGCATTGGTTAATTTTGGAAGTATACAGAACGAAGGTATTGAGTTTGCCATCAATACAACACCAATTCAAAGTAAGAACTTTCAATGGAACTCTGATTTTAATTTCACAAAATTTAAAACTACTGTAATTGAATTGGGTGGTGACGAAGAAATTTTTGGTCCAGGGCTTGGTCAAAACGTTTTTGGAAATGGACATATCTACAGACCAGGAGATGAGTATGGTTTGTTTTATGGTTTTAATGCAATTGGGTTGATTCAGGAAAGTGATTTTGATGCTGATGGAAACATTACCGTTCCTGTTAGAAATAACGATAGGGGCCTAGGACACTGGAAATTTGAGGATATTGATGGTGACGGCGTAATTACCAATGAAGATAGAAAGGTAATAGGTAACCCTAATCCTGATTTCATTTTTGGATGGAATAACAGTTTTTCTTACAAAAGATTGAGCTTAAATATGTTTATACAGGGGTCTATTGGAAATGATATTTATAATACTATAGGTACCGTTGTAAATTCCGGATTTAACAATAATGAAGCTTATAAGAATCAAACGGTTGATTGGTATGAGAACCGTTGGACAGTTGATAATCCAACAAATGATATCAGATACCCTTCGATAAATAGTGCCACCCCACCAGTTGCCAACTATATGGTGGAAGATGGGAGCTACATAAGACTTAAAAATATAGCTTTGAGCTATGAGGTGCCATTTAAATCTGCGGCAAGCTCATTGACTGTCACACTTACAGGATCGAACTTGGTAACCATAACAGATTACACTGGGTTTGATCCGGAGGTGAGCTCTTTAGGTGCAAATTCCTTGGCGCCAGGTGTTGATTTAGGGACATATCCAAGACAGAGATCTTACACATTGGGATTAAATTTGAAATTTTAACAAGAACTCTTAATATATATTATTATGAAAAAAATACTTAATTTACTTTTCATTTTTGCATTGTTTACAGGATGTGAAAGTTTAGATGAAGTACCGTTCTCTTCACTGTCTGTTGAGAACTTATACCAAAATGAAGCTGATGTTGATGCGGCACTCTTTGGAGTTTATTCATCATTAAATGAGTCCAACAATGATTTGTGGTACTTCTTGGCGACTTCAGGCCCAAGTGAAAATGTAGTCGTACGTTTAAAAGGTGATGGAAATCAAGGCCGTCTATCATCCCTCTCGTTTACTCCCCAAGACGCCCATGGTGTATGGTGGAGCAATTTTTACAGAGGTATCAATAGAGCGAATTCCGTTATTGGCAATGTGGCCAAGGCTGGTTTAGAGCCTAACTTAGAAGAGGAGAAAATAGCTGAAGCAAGGTTCCAAAGAGCATTTTTTTACTTTAATTTAGTGAAATGGTTTGGAGGAGTTCCTTTGCATTTAGTGGAGACTAGTGATTTTTCCGATGAATCCGTTAAAAAACCACGCGCAACCATTGAAGAAGTGTATGCGGTAATTATAGAAGATTTACAATATGCTGAAACACGACTACCTGATAATTGGAATACTGCAAATAAAGGTCGTGCCACTTCCGGAGCAGCCAAAGGATTTTTAGCTAAAGTTTATCTAAATATGGCGGGTAAGCCTCTAGAACAACAAGATAAGTATGCATTAGCCGCTGCAAAATTTAAGGAAGTAGTTGACAGTGGCGATTACGCATTACAATCTAATTTCGGTGACGTTTTTGAGTTGGATAATGAGTTCAATACGGAAATTATATTTGCTAGACCTGACATCCGAGAGACTGGAGCAGGAACCGTATTGACCTTCTTTGCAGGCGTGCCAAATTCACCTTTCTCAAATAGAAATGGACAATATCAGTTTGGATTTACAAAAAGATTTTACAATTCTTTTGCAGAGGGAGATAGCAGAAGGGATGTCACATTACTCTATACCTATATTGATGCCAACGGAAGAGAGATTACCTTTAACAGTCGAAACAACCCTGGACAACCAGGAAATCCCGCTTCACCTCAAAATCCTGCACTACCTTTCGGGGGGTATAATGATCCTAAAGGCATAGGTTTTGGAAAACTCAAGGATTCTGAAAATGAAGTTTCAGCATTTGCCCATGCCAATGACATCATTTATATGAGATATGCTGATGTGTTATTGATGCTTGCAGAGTCGTTAAATGGTGACAATAGAGCGGCGGAAGCGCTACCATATTTAAACCAAGTTAGAAATAGAGCAGGATTAGAAAATGTGACTACTACTGATAAAGCAGCATTGTTAGCTAACATTAAACAAGAGCGTAAGTGGGAACTTGCAGGAGAATATCAAGAATATCCTGATTTACAAAGATGGGGTGATATTGAGGAGTCGTTGCAGTTTAATGAGGATGTACCTGTTTTTCAAACCGTATATAGCCAAAAAATTGAGCTGTTGCCTTTGCCTCAAAGTCAGATGGATGTTAATGAAAATTTGATCCAAAACCCTGGCTACTAAAGATTGAAGTATTATTGATAGTTTGTAATTGGGTAAAATTGTTCAACATTTTACCCAATTTTTGTTCATGTCGCTACGGGCTTAATGAATAGTATTTGTTTTTTTGAAATTCTAAGCTCAAAGTAATAATCTTAAAATTTTTTGATATGAAATTTTCTAAAAAAATCCCTGTGATTATCTTCTTGATAATACAATCTTTTGGAACGACTGCTTTTTCACAAAACAAAAAGCAAGATAAAAAACAGAACATTATATTTATTCTTGCAGATGATTTGGGTTGGAAGGATTTGGGGAGTTACGGCTCAGATTTTTATGAAACTCCAAATATTGATGCACTTGCAAAAGAAGGGGTCCTATTTACTGATGCCTACGCGGCGAGTCCACTTTGTTCGCCTACACGCGCCAGTATTTTAACAGGGCAAGAGCCCGGTCGTTTGAGGTTTACAACTCCTTCTGGTCATGTTCCCGAAGTTGTTCTTGATCCAATAGAAACATTCACCGCAGGACCACATGATAAAACTGCAACGCCTCAAACACGCACACGCTTGCCAAACGACTATCTTACTTTTGCTGAGGTTCTGAAAAATAACGGCTATTCCACAGCTTTTATGGGGAAATGGCACTTAGGGAGTGCGCCTTATATTCCAGAAAATCAAGGTTTTGATGTGGTTGTAGGTGGACGTGAACATCCTGGACCTCCAGGACCAGGACATTTTTTTTCGCCTTGGAAATGTGAAACACTTCCTGTGGTTCCTGATGGAACTCATATAAGTGATGTATTGACTGACGAAGCAATTTCTTACATGACAGAAAACAAGGACAACCCTTTTTTATTGTGTCTATGGTATTATGACGTCCACGCACCTTTCCAGGCCAAGACAGAATTAATAAAGAAATATCAAAAAAAATTAAATCCAAGGCATATCCAACGGAGTCCTACCATGGCAGCAATGATCGAAACTATGGATATTAATGTTGGTAGGATTGTAAAATCAGTGAAAGATTTGGATTTGAAAGATGAAACCATCATTATTTTCACTTCTGATAATGGTGGCAATATGTATGACGGACCCGATGCCACCAACCCTACTAATAATTATCCTTTAAGATCAGGTAAAGGAAATAATTATGAAGGTGGTGTCAGAGTGCCACTGATCATAAAAGTTCCTGGAATGACAAAAGCAGGAACAACATCAAAAGTTGTAACATCAACGGTTGACCATTATGCAAGTTTATTGGAATTGTTAGATATTCCGTTTCCTGAAGACCTAAAAACTGATGGTGTGAGTTATGTAAAAGCACTACAAGGGATGGTTTATGAAAGAGCGCCTATATATTCTACATTCGCTCATAATGTCATTGCTACCGCAAATCGCGCGAACATTTCCATGAGACAGGGACCATGGCGACTTTATAAGTTTTACTATGATGGTTCTAATCTTGAACACAGGCATGAGCTTTACAATTTAGAGGAAGATATTAGCGAAACCAACAATTTAGCAAGTCGAATGCCAGATAGAGTGAATCGAATGACTGAAATGCTAGATGCACACGCTAGAGAAGCAGAAATTTTATTGCCTAATAAAAATGAAAATTATGATGGGAATTCAGCCGATGCGTGGTGGGGTTCTGATGGTACTAAAATATCGGTTAAAGATAAAGTATTATATATTAGCGTGTTTGATGAAACTTCGAAGGTCGAAACGTTTTATACACCTAATGTTGTTAATGGTACTTTTTATTTCACATTTGAAATGAAATCAACCGGAAAAGGTGATGGTGCAATTGCTTGGGAAAACGGAAATGATAAAGAGTATCTGCCCGAAAACCAGACTAAATTTGAAGTCAAGCATGATAATAATTGGCATCAATACAAAGTTAAAATATCACTAACAGATCGGTTGAGTTCAATTCAAATTCGGCCTTCTACAGGTAAAGGTGAGGTTCAAATTAGAAATATGAGATTGATCAATAATGATGGTTTTTACATTCGGGATTGGTTATTACATTAAATTGATTTTGAATCACTAAAATTAGCCGTTCCATTAAGTATGCATACGATGAAATTAAATTATTTATTCTTCTTTACCTTATCTTTTGTAATATTGGTATGTTCATGTAAAGACACTCTTAAAGATCCAGAAACCTCCAATATAGAGGTTAAAAAGCCCAACTTATTGTTCGTGCTGTCAGACCAGCATTCTTATGATATGGTTGGGGCTTATGGAAATGATCAGATCATTACACCCAATTTGGACCAGTTGGCAGCGGAAGGTGTTCTATTGACCAACGCCTTTTCAAACCAACCTGTGTGCACACCTTTTAGGGGAATGATTATGAGCGGGATGCAACCGCTAAAAAATGGTGCTTTTATAAATGACGCACCTTTATTGCCGAATAAATCTAAATTATTGGGACAACTTCTTAAAGAGCAAGGTTATCAAACTGCTTATATAGGCAAATGGCATTTGTTGGGAGGAGAGCGAGATCGGCCTGTTCCTAAGGGAGAGCTCCGATACGGATTTGACACCTTATTGACCAATAATTGCCACGTCGATTTTAGACCAGGAAAAGCATTTTTTTGGAATGCCAATGATGAAAAGGAATATTTTGATGAATGGGAAGTTTATGGGCAGACCAATCAGGCATTGGACTATCTGGACAACATCGATCAATCAAAACCCTTTGCGCTCATAGTGTCTTGGCATCCTCCACACGATTGGGGTAAATTTGAAGGAGAAGACGGGAAAATGCATTACCGTTATGATACTATGGAAGAATTGATGTCATTGTACGACAGGGATTCTATTAAAATGCGTCCTGGTTTGGAGCCAACACTTGATAGAAAACGGATGTACCATGGCTACATGTCAATGGTGAGTGGTGTTGATAAAGCCTTTGGGATGTTAATGGATAAATTGAAAGAGATAGGGGTTGACAATAATACCTTAACCGTATTTTCTGCTGATCATGGTGATATGTTAGAATCCCACGACGCGATTTTGCCAAAACAATATCCCCATGATTATTCAAATCACATTCCGTTTATTGTAAAATATCCAGACAAATTAAAAAAAGGAAGTACATCAGATGCTATGTTTGGGGCCTTGGATATTATGCCAACTATATTAGGACTTATGGATATTGAGAGTCATCAACAATATGATGGGATTGACATATCAAAAACCCTAATTTCAAATGATGGAAATACGCAAGATTTCGTGCCAATATGGTTGTATAAAAGAGGTGTTGCCAACAATAGCAACTGGCGTGGCGTGGTTACCAAAGATTACACGTTTGCCATGGGTAGAGGTGAAGATTCCATAGCATTAACAAATGTGCTTTATGATCGTAAAAAAGATCCTTATCAACTCCATAATTTATTCAATAATCCTGAATTTGCTGATGTTAAGAAAAACTTGGAAAAATTGACTTACGGATGGATGGAAAAATACAATGACAAATTTTATGGAGTAGAAGATTTTATGAGAATACGCCCTGAAGAAACTTGGATGTATAATTACACTAAAAGTCCCTATGAGCTTTTTCAGTTTGAGCAGGAGATAAAAAATCAGCTTTAATGCTATTTTTGATACGAATCATCAAGATACTAATTACACTCTATAATTTGAATTTTGTAGTAGCAAATATTCAAATTGGGAAAGATATCCTATGTCTTTGGTCCTACCTGAGATAAATGAACCCGCAAAAAATAATTTGAAAAAATTATCTTTATAGATATAGTTTATTGCTTATAATTTATGTGATACTGGTACTAATAATCATGCCTATAGTGAGTGTTTAAAGTTTCTTTAGCAAAACGAGAATTTCGTAGTCTAAATATAAAGCAGCATCTTTATTTTGAGTTTAGGCTTGAAAAACGGCATAGTGCAGGATACATAATATATAATATGTTATTATAATTGTTATGGTTTCATTTTACAAAGTTAGTTTGATCAACTATAAGGTAGCCGAAAGGGAATTTCGGAAAGAGGATGTACACTAAACAAATATATTCTTCACTAGGATTGTTTCATGATTTTGGCATAAGCAATAGTTGATATAATAATATTTTCATTTGTTCGGTACAAACAGAAGTATCTTCTCTTTATATAAACTTATAATTCTAAAAAAAAACATGATGACGCGATTCTCGATTTTATTGCTGTTACTTTGCTGGTTTAGTATGTCACAGGCGCAACAGCCGAGCTCCTCTTTGCTTACAATAGAGCAACCTAGAGTTGAGTATCTAAATAACCCTAAGGGTATCACGGTGTTAAGTCCAAGGTTTAGCTGGACGCTTAAAGGTGACGGAAGAAATAGATTCCAGTCTGAGTATCAGTTAATAGTTTCCTCATCTGAAGAAAAATTAAAGCAAAATGAAGGTGACATATGGAATACAGGTAAAGTGGTTTCTAATGCCACCAATCAAATCGAATATGGTGGAGCCAATTTAATTTCTAAGGAAAATTACTTTTGGAAAGTAAAGGTTTGGGATGAACAAGGTCAAGAATCAAAATGGAGCACTACTTCTAGTTTTTCTATGGGTTTACTGAGTTTTTCTGATTGGAAAGGTTTATTTATTAGTCATGATGTCGGTTATGATACTACAGATAAATATGATAGTCTATATCTGCCACCAGCGCGATATCTCAGAAAATCCTTCACTGCAAATAAAAAAGTTAGAAGAGCGACAGCTTACACTACAGCCCTTGGACTTTATGAGCTTAGATTAAATGGAAGTAAAGTAGGTAATGCATACTTCTTGCCAGGTTGGACAGATTATAATAAAAGACTTTATTATCAGACTTTTGACATTACAGATCAGATAATGCAAGGTGAGAATGTTGTAGGTGCTGTCATAGCTGACGGATGGTATGCTGGCTACATCGGTTATGGGCTTTTTGTTAGATTGGATAAAGTAAGAGAGTTCTACGGTGTAAATCCTTCCTTTATGGGTCAGCTTCAAATAGAATACGAAGATGGGACTTCAGAAACCATAGCCTCAGATACTTCTTGGAAATCTAACGAAGGCGCCATTCGAGAAGCAGATATCCTAATGGGTGAAACTTATGATGCAAGATTGGAACATTCAGGTTGGGATACTGCTGGGTATGATGATGTTAATTGGAAATCGCCTAAAGTTTATACTTACCCAAAAGGAAAACTTGAAGCGCACCCTGGGACATTGGTCACCATTACTGAGCGTTTGAATCCTATTGAAATGACGCAACCTAGTGACGGTACTTATGTTTTTAATCTTGGGAAAAATTTTGCTGGTATTGCCGAACTAAAAGTTAAGGGAGATAAAGGTACTAAGGTCCAACTCCGATTTGGAGAAATACTTAAACGTGATGGCCATATAGAGACTGAAAATTTGCGATTGGCACGAGCTACAGATACCTATATCTTAAAAGGTGAAGGGGATGAGGTCTGGCAACCCAAATTTACATATCATGGTTTTCAATATGTGGAGGTCACAGGTTTTCCTGGGAAACCTACTTTAGATGCCATTTCTGGAATTGTATTAAGTTCTATTGACACTAATGCTAGCAGTTTCAGTTCATCAAACGCAATGAACAACATCCTATTTGAAAACATTAAAACAACACAGAGCGCAAATTTCTTTGAAATACCTACAGACTGTCCACAACGTGATGAGCGTTTAGGTTGGACAGGCGATGCCCAAACCTATATGCGTTCTGCTACTTATAATGCTGATGTGGCCGCATTTATGACAAAATTCTTAGTAGATCTTGATGATGCACAGCTTTGGTATGGGGCTTATCCAAATTTTGCTCCTTTCCCATATTCACGTCCTAATCAATATTCTCCTGCCTGGATGGATGCAGGAATTATAATTCCTTATAACATGTATAAGGTTTATAACGACAGCAGAATTTTGGAATTCATGTATGAGGGTATGGAAAAATTCATGCGTTTTCAAGAAGATGCCAGTACTGATTTTATCCGTCCAGGAGGGGGAAATAATTGGGGTGATTGGTTATCGGTCAATGAGCAGACCAGTCATGATTATATTGGAGCTTCATATTACGGTTATGATGCCCAATTGATGATTGAGATGGCTCAAGCTTTAAATAAGGAAGATGATGTAGAGAAGTATACCAAATTGTTTGAAAATATTAAAAAGGCCTTTGCTGAAAAATATATTCTGGAAAATGGCCACACCACTGAAGATACCCAAACCACTTATGCTTTGGCTTTATATTTCGATCTTTACCCAGAAGATTTAGCCGAGAAGGGAGCAGCACGCCTGGCGGAGAAAATTGTAAATAACGGATTTAAATTTTCCTCAGGGTTCCTAGGGACTAAGCACGTGATGTTAGCATTATCAAAATACGGCTACAATGACATTGCATATAAAGTCTATCAGCAAAAGGATTATCCTAGCTGGGGCTATTCCATAGAAAATGGAAGTACCTCTATTTGGGAACGCTGGAATAGCTATACTAAAAACGATAGTGAAAATTCAAACTTAAACGCTAATATGAATTCATTTAGCCACTATGCCTTTGGTTCAGTAGCGGAATGGATGTTTTTGCATGCTGTTGGTATTGATTCAGAAGATTCTGGATATCGAAACATTATAATTAGACCTGCTATAAGTAAAGAAATGGACTTTATAAAAGGAAGTTATGAAAGTATAAATGGGGTTATTTCTTCAGCTTGGAACTGGAAAGGGAATAGACTGAATATGGATATTAAAATTCCAGCTAATACTAAAGCGAAGGTTTATATACCCACGTCCAAAGCGAGCGCTATAATAGAAAATAATAAGCCAATATCAAAAAATCCTGAGATTAAAGTATTGAATACTAACGAATCGGAAACAATAATTGAAATTGGATCAGGGGTGTATTCATTTTCTATAAAAATTTAAAAGAAGATAGATTTTTTCTATAAATCTTTTATTTGTCAGGCATTAGATTGACAAAAGGACTATCTCTAACTTCATTTTTGAGATTATATTCGGCATTTAACGATGGCCAATATCTCTTCTCTACATTATTTTTCAACCAATTTTTAAGCTTTCCGAAGAGCTTATCTTTCATGTCTGGCATATTGTTGGCTAGATTGGTTTTTTCAAAGGGATCCTTTTCAATATCGTAAAGATACAAGCGCCCATACCAATCAAAAATGAGCTTATAGTCCCCATCTCTAATAGCCGAGTGTGGTGTAAGTGGATAGCCATCGTAAGGACTATTGTAAATGACATTGAAAGGGTAGTGCCAATAGTGTTCTGTTTTAGTGTAAGACTGTTGCGCGTTTTTAGGGTCTTTGAGTAAAGTCATCAAATTTTGACCATCTAAATCCTTAGCATTTTTTAGGGCTTTTGTGTCGAGACCAGCTGCAGCTAAAATAGTGGGGTAAATATCAGAACAATCTACAGGAATATCAACCCACTGACCACTTTTCAAAGTATTCTTCCATCTGAAAATCAAAGGCACACGAATGCCCCCTTCAGTTAAAGTAGCCTTTCCTCCTAAAAATGGAGCGTTATCCGTACCATCGCCTTGTGGTGTGATTTTAGAATCAATGCCACCGTTGTCTGACATGAAAATAACCAAGGTATGATCTTCAATTCCTGTGTCTTCCAATTTTTTTAAAATGGCACCTACGGAGTTGTCCATACTTTTTATCATAGCTGCATAAACAGGATCTTTATGGCCATTCCAGCCTTTTGTGGCCTTTTTTTCAAAATGATTGATGTCTTCTTGCTGACCTTGGTAAGGAGAATGCACTGCAAAATGTGAGAAATACAAAAAGAAAGGTTTGTCTTTAGTTTTTGAGCGCTCTTCAATATAGTTTAGAGCTTGTTGGGTTAAGTCATCTGTTAAATATGTTTCTCCTGTTTCTTTACCAGAATTTCCAAATTCCCATTCGTCTTGAGGTATTTTCGGAAATGCTGCTTTCGATGTATTGTCCCATCCTTTTCTCCAGTTGAAATAGGTGGATCCCCCAGCGTCAGCCCACGCCAATGGTTCAAAGCCTTGGTCTTTTGGCTGATAGCCATGAGCACCAAAGCCGCCAATATGCCACTTGCCAATAAAAGCTGAGTGATAATCATTCAATGCTTCCGCGATAGAGATCTCATTTTTTCCCTGATCGTATGAGGTTCCTGTTGGAATTGCCGAGTTTGAAGTGCCATTGATCCAAGCCTGCTCAATTGTAATAGCATCATTGTGTTCTAGAACATCATGGGCATAATAGTCATCGGGAACTGGAAGGTCTTGGTTATAATAGGTGGGCCGCAAGGGCATTGCTGTGGTAAATCCCAATCGTGAAGCATATTTTCCAGTTAATATACTGGCTCTTGTAGGAGAACATAAAGGGTTGGCATACGCTTGTGAGAATGCTGTGCCTTCTGCTATGAGCATGTCAATATTTGGTGTTTCATAATACATTTGCGACGTGTCAACGTCCATAAAATGTTTTGCATAGGCTTGGGTATCCACAATACCAAAATCATCTGCTAAAATAAAGATGATGTTTGGAGATGTGTTCTTTTCCTCATGATGGACTGCTTTATCCTTTCTGGATTGACATCCCACCAGTAATAGGATTGATAAAAACGGATAAAGTTTTTTTAAATAACACATAATTTTAGGTTGGGTTTTGAATTTAGTAATTTTTATTTTGAATAGCTATAGTTGGCTCTTCTGCTAGGCGCATTATCTCCAGCATTGATAAGGTCTTCAATGGTCTTTAATTCTGAAGGATGATCCACCCAATGAAAGTCGAAACTTAATTTGCTGTTTTCCGATTTCAATAGTCTTCGCGGAACCTCCAGCATTAACTGATTGCCTTCTTTGTGGTAGGCTATGTTTTCTACAAAAACCCATCCTTTTTTGGGATGGTAGGTTTTTAGTGTTGTTGTAGAATCATTCTTGACTTCGTCGTTGATCAGAACATCATAACCGTTCCAGCCAGTTTCAATATTTTGATCGGTATCTATCAGCAAGAACATCCAATTTGGATCTTTGTAGGAAGTGATCTCGTTTACGGTTTCAATATAGAAAAACACATAAGTTTGGTTGTGAGCAATTTTCGCGGTTTTGAAATCGTTACGTCCCTTAGCGTCAATATAAGGGCCAGCACTTCCTTGCTTTTGACTTTTTCTATGGGCGTTGTCTCCAATGTGGTCATAATATATAGCGTTAACATTCTCCCATTGCTGAAAATTCTTGGATACATCAATTTCCTTAAAGGTCTGTGAAACGGGTTTTTCAACGCCCTTGTACCTTCTTATATTTGCCATTAATTGGTAATAGTAATTATCTGTATGCCCACCTTTCATGGGTTCAATGTCTCTACTATATTCTTGATTATATTGATCGATGAAATAAGAATCTCCTATATGTAATTCTTTCCCAACTTTTCCTAAATGTGCACCTGGATAAAACTTCCACTGTTGAAGTTCCTCGCTCACATTTGATTTTATGGTCATTTTACCTGCAGACCATTCATTCCAACCTGTGACGAAAACGAATTCTGGATCAACTTCTAAAGCGCGATCCCATTGCTCCTGAAAAAACAGGCCGTCATTGGTAACTGGAGTGAGATCATATTGATTGAGTTCTGGTTGGTGGAAATTGTGAAAGCTCCTACCAATATTAGACAATGGATGTTGCGCGGCAGCAACAGGTACCATTTCCTTTTCAGATGGATCATTGTGCCATGCCACTGATTGTGGGTAATGATCAATCCAAGGCCATTCGTCCTTTCCTTCTTCGTACCAAGGCAAAGAGGTCCAAGCCCAACTTTGTTTTAAATTAAAGAAGTTTTCGATATCTTCTGAAAACTTAATGTCATTGATCAGGTTTCGCTGGGGTTGTTCGTGCTGACCGTAGAGTAGGAGCGGCTTGCCTTTCCACATGAACCACAAATCTTTATAGCTATTTTTGGAGTAAAATTCTTCCCATAAAGTATTGACAGATATTTCGCTACCTAAAAAGGCAATATCAGGAGTGTTTTGACCGTATTCTCGCATCTTCTGAAAAACTTTACAGATGGTCTCGTAGGTTTTAAAATAGGTTTTGTTATTGGTAACATCGATAATAATAACATCAATGCCAGCATCAGTAAGTTGAATGGCGTGTTTGCGGATGGCCCATTCTTCATCATTCAAATAATAGCCAATTTCAGGTTCGGCCCAGTAATGGCTACCATTTCCCCATTTTGGATTTTTCGGATTTTTAGCGATGATCTCGGTTACATTAAAAGGTCCAGGAGCGTTAGGATCATTATGGGTTATGAAATAAAACATGCCCACAAACCGATTCTCTTTTTTCGAGCCGACCTCTGCATAAGTTGGCAGCTTCCTTCCCAAAGCATCCGTTGCCATCCAAGTGTCACTATGGACATTTCTTAGGGTCAGGGCTTTTTTTTTCCAGTGTCAACAGTTTCTCTTATTTCATCCCAACTTGTGATGCCAATCATGGGTTTGTATTGATCAAAAACAGCATCTTCTTTATCGGTTCCAAATGCTTGATATACATCCCAAACTGGTTTTTTTGCACCTGGTAGTTCCTCGTCATCAGGAAAGCGGCGCAATCCAATACGCAAGCCACCTTCTTGTCGGTTATCTTGCCAATTGTGGTATTGAAACCCATCAATACCATCCAAATATTTGATCTTTTTTAAGGCATACGCCATGCCTGCCGCTTGTTCCTTCAAATCTTGGACACTGTAGGTTGGCGAGTTGGTGCCATTTTCTGATAAATAAACGATACGTTTGGTTTTTCCTTTAAAAAGAACTTCAGGTTGTTTAACCCAGGCATCCAAAACTTCGGTGTTTTTAAAAGTGATGAGTGGTGTATCAAAATCAAACGTTACTTTTTTATCCAACCAAGTTTTTGGTTCGCGAAGTGATTCCGGATAGGGATGTTGTGCAATGGCCCATTCAAAATCGCCCTCGGTTTTTGAAAATTGTAATAGCTGCTCCAACAATTCTTTTGAATGGTAAAACATCGGATTGGAAGTCCAGTTCCAATAATGGGTCAATGAGATGAAGACTTTTGAATTGGCGTTATATTTTCTTGCAATGTTATGAGACATACGCATGGATTTATGATACAGATCCATAAACACCAAAGCTGTTTTATCGCCTGCATTGGTCCATACCCAACCAGCATCCACCTCGTTATGAATGATGTAATGATTGATTCTGCCATATTTTTTATCTGGTCGGCTATATCTGGCAGCCAAAAAATCCAAAACGGCTGAGTAGTATTGTACGCCTTCTGGCGTGGTAACATTTGGCATGCTGTAAATGCCTGCTGGGTCACAATCGGGATGTTGTAAAATACGCCCTATTTCTTTGTCCTTTGCTTTTGTGGCTTTATCTACCAATAGAATTGCGGAGACTTCAATGTTTCTTTCTGCCGTGGACAATAAGGTTTCGTCATAGGTTTTTATTTTTGCTTTATCCACATAATATGTTTTTCCCTGGTATTCAAAAGGCATGTTTTCTGGCGATGGGCCTGACATGAAAAAGTGAGTTATCCAAATGTTTACGGTGGCACTGGTAATTCCTAAATCGTCCAAATCTGAAACGGGAGCTTCCCTATTGGCACTATAGCCTCCAAGGCCCTTTTTTGTCGAAGGTTTTACAAAAGCATAAGTGTATTTAGGAACAATTGAATCTGCGTATCGTGCGCTTGATGCCAATTCATAATTGTCATTTTTTAGATTGACAATAACCCATTTTGACAGCACTCTGTCCTGATTGAACCCATGCCTGTTGACCGTGCGGTCCACTTTCATTTCAAAAGATTGATCACTTATTTTAAGCGGTGTGACAAATTCAAATTTTTGTAATTCCGTAACGTTTTCATACGGACTCACTTCCGCCAAAAAATAGGTATCATCAGTTGCTACTTTTGCTTTTATTTGAATGTAATCATCAGTTACTAAAACATGTTCTACTTTGTTTTGGAATGCTGTTGAGAGATAATTTTTTAAGTGTTGTTCAAGAATTGCTTCTTGTTCTTTTTTGACTTGTTTGTTGGCTCTAATTTCTTTTTCGCGTTGGGTTAGCGCTCTAATTTTTAAGTTCTTTATTTGAATTTTTAAATCTGGTGCATTGCCAAAATCTAAACGAATTAAATCGCCTTGGTCGCCCCAGTTTTCAAAAGCTTCAGAAATATCAATCCTGAATTCCACCCAACCTTCAGTAGAGCCTACATCACCGATTCTTTTTGAACTTATTTCTTTATCTGATTTAAAAAAATGGAGCTTAATAAAATCGACGCCCGTGGGACAGAAATAGTCAAAGCTCAACTGATTGTTTTCTTTTTCAGGTTTTGAGGTCAATGGCTTGGTAAACACATATGGATTTTTGCCTGTGGTAACGATATCATAGATTTCGTTTTGTACAAACTCTATTTTGACATCGTTTGTTTTATTGACGTCGATAGAAAGGAGAGCAGGAGCGTCCTGAGCAGCTATAAATAAAGGAAATAGAAATAGGAGTAAGCTTAGTTTCTTCATAAGTCGAAAATCTTTAATGATCTCTAAAACTAGGGTACCCCTTTTAAATAACTATCCTGTGGTATGCTGATGAAAGTAATTCCGGATTCAAATAGAGTTTCTGTCAATAAAATTAAAAGGTACTTTAAACTTCCCTTTTTTCTTATCCAAAATCATTTGTGCAGCCGTTTCACCCATAACCTTAAAATCTGTAGACATCACAGTTATGCCAAGTAGTTCTTTTAAGGGTGTGTCATTGTAAGAAATCACACCAACGTCTTTGCCCATCACAAATTCATCATCTCTTATTTGTTTCACCAAATTGACAAGGTCAGATTCTTCAATGGTAATAAATAAGTCGCCTTTTTTAATGATCATTTCATCGTAAACTTCACTCAGAACTTCAAAATTCAAATTGAACTCTACACAAAATTTCCTGAAGCCATGTAAAATACGTCTCGGAAAAGGATAAACGGCTTTGTCTGGATAGATTAATATCACTTTATCATAAGTTGAAATTTTACGGAGTCCTTGCTTTAAAGCGTCATAAATATCATTTTCAAAATCTTGATAGATTTCAACAATTTCACCATCCATATTGAGCTTGATATTATCGAGAATGACCAATTTCTGTTTTGGGATTTTCTTTATGGCATTTACCACTGGCGCCGTAAAACTAATATGCTTTAATTCATCATTTTTAAAATGGGGCATGATTACGTAATAATCATACGCCGATTTGTGCTTTTCCATTAAATTTAGAAAAAGGGATTCATCACAATGGTAAATGTGTAAATCTGTATG
>JBBSOJ010000017.1:0-23656 GCA_038259855.1 Flavobacteriales bacterium | reverse complement strand
TTGGGATTGGAAATTCTGATAGCGGCAGACATTATGGCCACGGTCGTTACAGATCCTACATTACGTAGTGTTTCAATCTTAGGAGTTATTGTCATTATCAGAACCTTTTTAAGCCTTTCACTCCAAGTGGAATTGGAAGGGGAATTTCCTTGGCAACAGGCACAAACAACTAAAATTAAATGAGAAAAGATCTCCAACATATAAATCTGGCAGATAAAGATGTCAATACTGGTATTTCAGAATCAGAAACCTTTCTTACTGCAGAAGGTATTGATATTAAATCAACCTATTCGAAAGAAGATTTAAAGGAGTTGGGTCACCTCAACTTTATAGCCGGTATGGCGCCTAATTTAAGAGGTCCGTATTCCACCATGTACGTTCGAAGGCCTTGGACCATTCGTCAATACGCGGGCTTTTCAACAGCTGAAGAGAGTAATGCCTTTTACAGACGAAATTTAGAAGCAGGTCAAAAAGGACTCTCTGTAGCGTTCGATCTAGCAACACATAGAGGTTATGATTCAGATCACGATCGTGTTGTTGGTGATGTTGGAAAGGCCGGTGTTGCTATTGATTCGGTCGAAGATATGAAACTTCTCTTTGACCAGATTCCATTAGATAAAATGTCTGTGTCGATGACGATGAACGGTGCAGTCCTTCCTATTATGGCTTTTTATATTGTTGCTGCAGAAGAACAAGGAGTAGCCATTGGAGATTTGGCAGGTACAATTCAGAATGATATTCTAAAGGAATTTATGGTCAGAAACACCTACATCTACCCTCCTACACCATCCATGAAAATCATTTCTGACATCTTTGAATTTACAAGTCAGAATATGCCCAAATTCAATAGCATTAGTATCTCCGGTTACCACATGCAAGAGGCTGGCGCTACCTGTGATATTGAATTGGCCTATACCCTAGCGGACGGATTGGAATATATTCGCAAAGGTATTGATGCCGGTATGGATATTGACACCTTTGCGCCTCGATTGTCATTTTTTTGGGCGATTGGTATGAATCATTTTATGGAAATTGCCAAGATGCGAGCCGCCCGAATGTTATGGGCCAAAATGGTCAAACAGTTCAATCCAAAAGATGACAAATCACTTTCTTTAAGAACCCATTGCCAAACTTCAGGCTGGAGTTTGACCGAGCAAGATCCCTTCAATAATGTAGCGCGTACAACCATTGAGGCAACAGCGGCGGCCTTTGGAGGCACACAAAGTTTGCATACCAACGCCTTGGATGAAGCCATCGCTTTGCCTACAGATTTTTCGGCTCGAATTGCCAGAAATACACAGATTTACCTACAACAAGAAACCCACATCACAAAAACGGTGGACCCATGGGCAGGCAGTTACTACGTCGAAAAACTAACCCACGACATCGCACAGAAAGCTTGGGAATTGATTGAAGAAGTGGAAACCCTCGGAGGCATGACCAAAGCTATTGAAGCAGGCATTCCCAAACTTCGAATTGAAGAGGCAGCCGCGAGAAAGCAAGCACGTATTGATTCCAATCAAGATCTTATTATTGGTGTCAATAAATATCGATTGGCGCAAGAAGATCCAATTTCAACCTTGGAAGTCGATAACCAGACGGTGAGAACTTCCCAGATTGAACGGTTAAATCGTATCAAAAAAGAACGAAATTCAGAAAGCGTCAACACATGCCTTCAAAAATTAGCCGAATGTGCTCGTACGGGCAAAGGAAATTTATTAGCTTTAGCTGTCGAAGCAGCAAGGCACCGCGCCACCTTGGGTGAAATCAGTGATGCTCTTGAAACCGTTTTCGGGCGTTATAAAGCACAAATTAAATCATTTTCAGGCGTGTACAGCAAAGAGATTAAAGACGACGCATCCTTTAAAATAGCGCGGGAATTGGCTGATAAATTTGCAGAAATCGAAGGTCGGCGTCCTCGGATCATGATTGCCAAAATGGGACAAGATGGTCACGATCGAGGTGCCAAGGTGGTCGCCACCGGCTATGCTGATGTAGGTTTTGATGTCGACATCGGACCCTTATTTCAAACACCTAAGGAAGCAGCCAAGCAGGCGGTAGAGAATGATGTTCACATTCTTGGTGTATCCTCATTGGCAGCTGGACATAAAACCTTGGTACCACAAGTCATTGACGAGCTAAAAAATTATGGTAGAGACGATATTATGGTGATTGTAGGTGGCGTGATTCCGAAACAAGATTATCAGTATTTATTTGATGCTGGTGCTGTGGCAGTCTTTGGTCCTGGTACAAAAATCAGTGATGCCGCTATACAGATTTTGGAGATTTTAATTGATTAAAAAAAATAATAGATAACCAACATCTTGAACAGTGATTTTCAAATTATTTCTTTGACAAAATCCTTCAAGTTCAAACTATTGAGATCTTCATATTTTTAAAATTGAGGAACTGTTCATAAATTGAATTTTCATAACTTCTAACGAGATTAGAAACACGCTATCTTTGTCTGCTGGTTCCATGACATCGCCGCTTTAGTAAATGAAAAACATCAACAAAGAATTATTTTCCTTAATTTTAATTGTTACATCAGGTCTTCTCATTTTAGGACTTGCTATCAGCATGTATTTCTTCGTGGACATGCTGTTAGGCAAACGATTTGGTATCCTTTGCGTCCTGACTTATCTTTTGATTTTCACAACTCTTGTGATCATAGGAAAAAGAACGAATCATCCCTTTACCGATCTCATTAAGCGAATATGCTATATTCCATTGACCTTGATCAATCAGTTCCTATCGGTTGCGATGCCCTATTTCATCCTTCAGATACATCTGCTTATTTATTTGTTTTTTTCTGCAATCATTCCCATTGTATTATATCGGATGGATCGGCTGACCGGCTTATTGGAATTGAAGATCACTACCCATGTCTATTTAATAGTGACCTTCAGTGTTATTACCGCAACCTTGTTAAATAAACAAATGCGGTATTTGACGTTTCAATGTTCACCATTGCAACTCTTGAGTACGCGCCTTGCTAAACGAATGGAATTCCAGCAACTGACCGCTTACTTTTTATCGGAACACACCATTAAGTTCGTAATTTATTTTTCTTACTTTCTATACTTGTTGATTTTTAATTTGTTCACATTCGAAGAGCATAGTTTGTATTCCAGTCCATCGATCGACAAAGCAGTCTTACAATCATTTATTACCTTTTTAGCTTTGGAACGACTCATTTCAAATTTAAAAGATTTGAAATTCAAACCGTCTGAAATGTTGAAACTCTTATTGAATTCTATGAGCAGTCATCCCTCCGACTCACATCAAAATAAGGATACCGCAAACCCGAGACGTACTATGAGCTAAATAGTCCCATTCAATTAATAATATAACATTAGAAACTTTTAAATCTTGAACTAACTTATAATTGAATTCTCAAAACAGTTTCTAACTATTGCATCTGGAGGTTTAAAAGAAGGTGCGATTTATTTAGACGACTTTTGAATAAAATTTAAAACCTAATAAAAAAGCATGACAACCATCGTTGAGATTAAAAAGTCGCCGTTACATGGCAAAGGCGTATTTGCTGCACGTGATATTACCAAAGGGGAAACCATTGCAGAATGTCATATGGCACTTATCCACATAAACGAAAATTTACCGGAAGTTTTGGCAACTTTACAATTCCCTTGGACGGATGAGTATGATGCCATCTGTATCAGTGATGTGGGCAGCTTTTTTAATCATGGCAGTTCACCGAGTGCAGAAATTATTAAGCGTGATTTTGAAGAACTAACACAAACTTTTGGTGCGGTCCGTGATATCAAAAAAGGAGAAGAAATTATGATTTATTACAATGATCCTTTCGACCACTATATCAAAGAATAGCCATATTTGAACACAAAAAACCCGCTAAAGTTCATTAGCGGGTTTTTAAATTATAATTTTATATTAATCCATTTTCTCCTTCTTGTTTTTGATTTCAGGATTGTCGAAATCTCCACCGTTAACAACGGTCCATTGATCAAATGCTTTAAAGTAGCTTTTAATGACCTTGTTTACATCTGCCACGGTCAATGATTTTACTTTAGCTTCGATATCTTTTTGAAAGTCCATACCGCGATCATAATACATATTGTCGCCAATGGTTCTAGCGAGTTCATTATCTTTTGCACGCGACACATTTTGCTCTTGGACCCATCCATTCACAACACCAGTAAGCTCTTCTTGGGTAATGCCGTCTTTTATAAAACGAGTAATTTCCTCATTGAAACCTTGCTGAACCTTTGAGGCATTTTCGGGATTATAGATCGCATATACATAGACCGAGGAATTCTTATCTTTATTGTCGCTATCAACTCCAACGTTACCGCCTGCACCATAGCTTACACCATCTTTTTGACGCAATCTTCCTGCAATTCTTGAATTTAAAAATCCACCTCCAAAAATTTCGCCGGCCACTTGTAAAGCAGCATAATCATCGTCGTATTGACTGGCTTCAAATGACAAAATCCCCAATGTAAAGGCATTCTTTTTGTCTGGCGTCATCATCTGTTCGTTTGCGGGTTTGTTTGCTTCAAACGGATCTGTTATTTCCTTGTATGGTTTATTACTTTTGAAATTTCCGTATTCAGAATCAAAATAAGACTTCAATTTTTCTTTGTCCATATTCCCGATAGCAACTAAAGAAGCATTATCAGAAATACCATAGAAATTTTTATGATAGTCTTTAATAGTCTCAACAGTGATCGCCTTAATGGCTGCCACTTCTTCATCATAGGTCATCGTGTAATTAGGATGGCCTTTAGGAAAATTATTGTTTAACAAGCCTATTTGTCTAGACACAACCGACTGCGGCTCACCTTTACTTTCTTCCAAACTTGCCAAATCCTGCGTTTTCAATTTCTCCAATTCGGCGACATCAAATTTCGGATTCTTCAACATATCAGTCATAAGTTCCAATGTGGCCATCAGATCCTTTTCAGTACTATTAACGCTAGCATAAACCCTACCATTAGTTCCATTGATATAAACGGAAGATTTTAAAGTACTCAACTTATCTTCAATATCTTGTCTAGATTTTGTAGTGGTTCCCTTATCCAACATTCGCGCCGTATAAGTGGCCACTTTCCCTTTGTTCATCAATTGATCAACGGTTCCTGTTCGCATGGTAAAATTAACATTGACAGTCTCTCCACGATTGTCTTTTTTTATAAAACCATATTCTATTTTACTTTTTTCGAGCGTTCCAGTTTCTAAAGATTTTTGAATATTGTCATAAGACACATCAAAGGCTTCACCAGCATTCATAGCTTCTTTTCCTTTGTAATTGGCCACTAAGGCATCAATATTTTCGACATGCTCAATCTCCACTCGGATTGGTGTTTTTGTAGGAATAAAATTACCAACCGTTCTATTGGTATGTATCAAGTAGCGTTGAATCGCCGCGTTGACTTTTTCAGCTGTCATGCTTTCTAGACGATCACGAAAAATAAATGCCAATCGCCAGTCTCCAGCTCCAATAAATTCACTCATGTAAGTTCCTAAAAATGAGGAATTCCGAAAAACCTGATCCATTTGATTGGCCATGTTCGATTTCGCTCTCGTCACTTCTTCTTCCGTAACCGGATTTTTTGCCAAACCATCCAAAGTAGCCAATAAGGTCTTTTCTGCCTCTGCAAGTGATTTATCAGATGGCACATCGACATTGATATACATAAAAGATGGCTCTTTAGTAAATGGTGTAAAGGACCAAATTCCGGAAGACTTTTTACCGTCTACCAAGTCTTTATACAATCTTCCAGCAGGTTCGTTTGTTAAAATATCTTCGGCAATCGCCAAAGCCGCCGCGTCTTCGCTAGATCCCGCGGGTGTATGATACATTGCGGACACTATTTGTAAATCGCCTACACGACTTAACGTTACTCTTTTTTCACCATCTTGAGCAGGTTCAATGGTTGGATTGTCTCTTAAAGCTGTTTCAGGATTCTTGATGTTGGCGAATTTCTTTTCAATAAGTGCTAACGTCTTGTCTTTATCAAATTTACCTGTTACCATTAGCACGGCATTGTCAGGTCTGTAGTATTTCTTATAAAAAGCCTGTAAGTTTTCAATCGGCACACGTTCAATATCAGAACGATTACCGATGGTTGATTTTCCGTAATTATGCCAAAGAAACCCAGCACTAATCACCTTTTCCAATAATACACCGGTCGGTGAGTTTTCGCCACTCTCAAATTCATTACGAACAACAGAAAATTCAGATTCCAAATCTTTTTTTGAAATGAAAGAGTTGACCATACGATCTGCCTCCAAATCCAATGCCCAATCTAGATTTTCATCCGTAGCATTGAACGTTTCAAAATAATTGGTCCGATCATACCAGGTAGTTCCATTCGGTCTTGCCCCATGAGAGGATAATTCTTCAGGAATATTTGGATGGTTAGGCGTTCCTTTAAACACCATATGTTCCAATAAATGGGCCATTCCTTTTTCACCGTAACCTTCATGTCGGGACCCTACCAAGTACGTAATATTGACTGTAATGGTTTGTGCTGAATTATCAGGAAACAATAATACCTTCAGACCGTTGTTCAAGGAATATTCTGTAATACCTTCAACACTGGCAACCTGCTTTACTTGAGCGTTGGACGCGTGTGTGGCAACAATAAAGAGCACAAACGAGCAAGCTACTCTTACTAATTGAGTCATTTTTTTCATATATAGTGTATAATTGATTGAGTTTAAAGTTATAATAATAACGAATAGATCATATTAAAATTGAAAAAATTAAGATTTTATTATCATATCCGAACTCATTTCAAAATGATATACACTCATTTTGATGGTCTCAATTATTACCTTTAAATTTAGAATCTAAAAAAACCAATATGAGCTATACAGATAAAATGCTTCGCGACGATGCGTTGAAAGGAAAAACAATTGTTGTTACCGGTGGCGGTAGCGGCCTAGGAAAAGCCATGAGTGCTTACTTTATGGAATTGGGCGCTAATGTCGCTATTACCTCCCGAAATTTGGAAAAATTACAGAATACCGCCAAAGAGTTGGAACAAGAGACTGGTGGCCAATGTCTTCCATTACAATGCGACGTTCGCCACTATGATGAAGTTGAAGCCATGCTAAAGGCAACTTTAGAACGCTTTGGTAAGGTAGACGTCCTATTGAACAACGCTGCAGGGAATTTTATTTCACCAACTGAACGCCTATCCGCGAATGCATTCGACACCATCATTGATATTGTTTTGAAAGGCTCCAAAAATTGTACGCTGGCTTTTGGTAAGCACTGGATTGACACAAAACAAAAAAATACAAGTGTTCTTAATATTGTAACAACGTATGCATGGACCGGTTCTGCCTACGTCGTACCAAGCGCTACCGCTAAAGCTGGCGTATTGGCCATGACCAGAAGTCTTGCCGTAGAATGGGCTAAATATGGGATGCGTTTCAATGCAATTGCTCCCGGACCATTTCCAACAAAGGGTGCTTGGGATCGCTTATTGCCGGGTAATTTGAAAGAAAAGTTTGATATGGCTAAAAAGGTGCCATTAAACCGTGTAGGAGACCATCAAGAATTGGCGAATCTAGCAGCGTACCTTGTATCCGACTTTTCTGCGTATGTCAATGGTGAAGTAATTACCCTTGATGGCGGTGAATGGTTAAAAGGTGCAGGACAATTCAATCTTCTAGAGCAAATTCCGGAAAGCATGTGGGATCAGTTAGAGGCCGCGATTCGCGAAAAGAAAAACAAATAAGATCTATAGATAATTTAGCAAACTACTGATAAGCAAACCTTTTTGGGTTTGCTTATCATCTTTATCACTATACTATTTTGAGTCCCATCTAACTCAAACATCGGACATTGGCCTTCAAGTTCACTTTTCACACCCATTACTGTTAACAAGTTCCATTTTTTAAACTCACAAAATATTGTACTTTTACGCTCGTAAAAACCAAACCAATTAATGGGTAAAATCATTGCAATTGCCAATCAAAAAGGAGGTGTTGGAAAAACGACAACATCCGTAAATTTAGCAGCTTCCTTGGGCGTTCTAGAAAAAAAAATCCTACTGATCGACGCCGATCCACAGGCCAATGCATCGTCAGGTCTCGGCATTGATGTCGAAAATGTTGAATTGGGTTCGTATCAATTAATTGAGCATTCCGCTTCTGCAGAAGAAACCATTATAAAAACAAGTGCTCCAAACGTAGATATCATTCCGGCACATATTGATCTTGTGGCCATCGAGATAGAATTGGTAGATAAAGAAGAGCGTGAATACATGCTTAAAAAAGCCATTACGCATCTAAAATCATCATATGATTATATCATCGTCGATTGTGCGCCTTCATTGGGTTTATTAACGCTAAATGCATTAACGGCCGCTGATTCTGTTATAATCCCTATTCAATGTGAATATTTCGCTTTGGAAGGATTAGGAAAACTACTCAATACCATTAAAAGTGTACAAAAAATCCATAACGCAAATTTAGACATCGAAGGCATGCTTCTAACGATGTTCGATTCACGCTTAAGACTATCCAATCAGGTGGTTGAGGAAGTTCAAAAACATTTTAGTGACATGGTGTTTCAAACGATCATACAACGCAACGTTCGATTAAGTGAAGCGCCGAGTTATGGAGAGAGTATCATTAATTATGATGTGAGCAGTAAAGGCGCGTCAAATTATTTGAGTTTGGCCAAAGAAATTATCAAAAAACACCAAAACTGATGGCGAAGGCAACCCAAAAACAGGCACTTGGACGCGGCTTATCGGCCCTTTTAAAAGATCCGTCCAATGACATTAAATCGGTACAGGACAAGAATGCCGATAAAGTTATTGGTAGCATTGTGGAGCTTGAGTTGGAGCTTATCGAAATAAATCCATTTCAACCCCGTACCAATTTTAATGAGGAGACCTTACGTGAGTTGGCATCATCCATCAAAGAGCTTGGAGTCATCCAACCCATAACCGTTCGTAAATTAGATTTTAACAAGTACCAATTGGTGTCGGGCGAACGCCGTTTTAGAGCTTCTAAATTGATTGGTCTTGAAACAATCCCAGCTTATATACGTATTGCCAACGACCAAGAATCTTTGGAAATGGCACTCGTTGAGAATATCCAACGTCAAGATTTAGACCCGATTGAAATTGCACTTTCATACCAACGATTAATAGATGAAATCAGTCTGACACAAGAGCAAATGAGCGAGCGTGTGGGAAAAAAACGCTCCACAATTGCCAATTATCTTCGATTATTAAAACTAGATCCTATCATTCAGACCGGGATGCGTGATGGATTTATTTCTATGGGACACGGCCGTGCCATCATCAATATTGAAGATCAAAACAGCCAGTTGGATATTTATGAGAAAATCATATCAGAAAAATTGTCTGTAAGAGATACAGAATCCTTAGTCAAAAATTATCATAGCACTAACGAGCTTGATAACGAACCTACAAAAGATATAGCAGCGAAAGAAGCATTGCCAAAATTCATTAAAAAAGCGGTAAAGGAGTTTTCAGAATACTTTGGACAAAAAATTAGCGTTAAGGTCAGTAAGAATGGTAAAGGATCTATTGTGATCCCGTTTCATTCTGAAGAAGATTTTAATCGCATCAAAAAACTCGTCAAAAGTGCCAAATAAGGTTTGTTATAGTTTCTTTTTATTTCTTATAAGTCTGTGCTCTTTTTCACAAGTTGAAAATGACAGCATCTCTGACCCACTTCCCAAAGAATTGATTGCCACCGAAGAGGTGATCAGGGAGCCTATGGATGCGCTCGCACCGTCAAGGGCCGCCTTCTTTTCTGCCATCTTACCTGGTTTGGGACAAGCCTATAACAAAAAATATTGGAAAATACCGTTAGCGCTTGGAGGTGTCGGAACCGGCATCTACTTCTATCAACGCAACAACAAACAATACAATCGCTACCGAGACGCTTACAAGAGCCGTCTGGCCGGATTCGAAAACGATGAATTTTTTGGTCGCGTCACTACTGAAGGCTTATTGAGAGCTCAAAAAACCTTAAAACAAAATAAGGAATTATCCATTCTGATCACCATTGGTATTTATGCCTTAAATATAATTGATGCGAATGTCGATGCGCATTTGCTTCAATATAATATGGATGAAAATTTAGCTTTAAAGCCCCACTTTCAATATAATGAACAAGAAAATTCATCTGATTTAGGTTTGACACTAAATTTCAAATTTTAAAATATGAATATCGCACTTCTCGGTTATGGCAAAATGGGTAAGGTTATTGAGCGCATTGCCGAAGCACGTGGGCATCACATTCTTCTCAAAGTTGGAAGACAAGATGCAACCTTTGACCTTAAGGACGTCGATGTTGCCATCGATTTTAGTGTTCCCGATTCTGCAGTTTTAAATATCTCCAATTGCCTCAACAATGGGATTCCTGTCATTTCAGGAACGACAGGATGGCTAGATGATTATGAGACTATGGTAAAACTTTGTGATGAAGAGCAAGGCACCTTTCTTTACGCTTCCAATTTTAGTTTAGGAGTTAACATTTTTTTTGAGCTCAATAGAACGCTTGCCAGATTGATGCAAAAGTTACCCGAATATAAAATCAGCATGGAAGAAATCCATCATACTCAAAAATTGGATGCTCCGAGTGGCACCGCTATCTCTTTAGCCAAAGATATCATTGCTGATTCCGATTATCAAAATTGGACCTTACAAGATCCCAAAGTCAATGACCTTAAGATTACTGCAAAACGCATTGAAAATGTGCCTGGAACTCATGAAGTCAACTATGATTCGGACACAGACAGTATTCAAATAACCCATACTGCCCATAGCAGGGATGGCTTTGCTTTAGGTGCAGTGATTGCTGCAGAATGGATTCAAAACAGAAAAGGTGTCTTTACCATGAAAGACGTTTTGAATATTGGATAAGTTAGTTCGAAATTTGTAAATAACTTCTTCAAAGGATAAATCTGTTAAAAAAACAAAAACAAAAATCGTTAAGAAATACAAACTGATTATATTTGACGACCTAGTAATAATGGAAGGATATGACTGTAATGCTATAAATGCGTTGTCTACCACGACCATTCAAAACACAGCACAATGACATTCACCCAATGGTTTATTTTTTTCTTCGTTGTTCAGATCATTCACGGACTTGGAACTTGGAAACTTTATTTGAAAGCTGGAAGACAGGCTTGGGAAGCTTTTATTCCGGTATATAACGCAGTAATTTTAATGAAAATCATCAATAGACCTTGGTGGTGGACCATTTTACTGTTTGTTCCGGTGGTGAATTTGATCATGTTCCCGGTAGTTTGGGTGGAAACAGCTCGGAGTTTTGGGAAAAATTCATCAGTAGATACGCTATTGGCAGTCATCACTGTCGGTCTGTATCTTTACTATATCAATTACGCATTAGATGTTACGCATATCAAGGATCGCAGTTTACATCCAAAATCAACTTCAGGAGATTGGGTCAGTTCCATTTTATTTGCCATTGTGGCCGCGACAATTGTTCATACCTACTTGATTCAACCTTTTACTATCCCTACATCCTCATTAGAAAAGACCTTACTTGTTGGCGATTTCTTATTTGTGAGTAAAATACATTACGGCCCAAGAATCCCAATGACCACCATTGCAGCGCCAATGGTGCATGATACCATACCCTATTTTAAAGTAAAATCCTACTCATCTTGGCCTGAATTACCTTACATGCGTTTACCAGGTTTTCAAGATATCAAAAGAAACGACATTGTCGTGTTCAATTGGCCCGTGGATACCATGCTAGACATGCGCCATACGGACAAGCATTATTACAAGCCTATTGATAAAAAAACCAATTATGTGAAACGATGTGTGGGACTGCCAGGCGATTCACTATCTATAAAGGACGGTTTTGTGTATATTAACGGTAAACAGAATCAATTGCCAGATAGGGCAAGGATTCAGTTCGCCTATGACATAACGTTTAAAGGGCAATTTTCATCTAACGAAGAAGTATATGATTTACTCAATCGTTATGATGTGACCGATGGAATTGGCTTTGATACAAAATCAGAAACCTATTATGTGTATGCTGCGACCGAAGAAGCCATGGGCCGTTTAAAAAACCATCCGAATGTTGAAAGCGTTAAAGTCAGAAAAGATTCAATGGGGAACGCCGATGGAAATATCTTTCCAAAAGATGCAGCATACCCATGGAATAATGATTTTTTTGGACCCCTATTCATTCCGAAACGTGGAGCTACCATACAGTTGACCGCAGAAAATTTATCGTTGTACAAACGTGCCATAACGGCATACGAAGGTCATGACGTTTCTTTAAATGGCAATCAAATTAAGATTGATGGCCAAGTTGCCGATACCTTTACCTTCACCAAGGATTATTATTGGATGATGGGTGATAATCGCCATAATTCACAAGATTCTAGATATTGGGGATTAGTACCTTTCGATCATGTAGTGGGCAAACCCGTATTTGTTTGGATGAGTTGGGACAGTAATGGAAAACCTCGCTGGGATCGTTTCTTTACAACGGTTGGAGGTAATGGAAAACTAGTATCCTATCTCATTCCTGCACTCATTGTTGGAGTGATTTTATTTGGGTTCAACGCTTTTAGGAAAAAACGGAAAGCAAATCGCTCTTAAATTTTATTTGGATTGATAAAACGCTATTTTGAAATTTTCTCTGTCAAAATAAAATTGAATGAACACATTTTGACTTCTCTTACTTAATATTAGAGATATTCTTATTTAGATCATTACCTAAATTGAACGTGTGCAAACAATTTTAATCCATCCAACTTATTTACCAACTATTGCGATGTTTACTGCCATTGTAAATTCGGAATGCGTTCGGTTCGAAGTCTGCGATAATTACCAAAAGCAAACTTACAGAAATCGCATGTTTATTTATGATGCCAATGGTAAATTACCCTTGACCATACCAGTGATCTATTCCCAAAAAAATAGACAACTTTACAAAGATATTCTGATCGCCAATGATGAAAATTGGCAAGATCTCCATTGGAAATCGATACAGACTGCTTACAGCAATTCTCCTTTTTTTGAATTCTATGAACACGATTTTCGCCATCTTTATGAAGATCCTTTCGACAATCTATTGGATTTTAATTTGGCGTGTCTTAAAGTCATTTACGAATGTTTGGAACTACCCTATGAATTTCAATTGTCAACGTCCTATGAAAGACATCCAGAAGGCGTGATCGATCATCGAGCTTTGAGCAACCAACGAAAAGAACCGGACTATCCTTTAAAAACATACGTCCAGGCATTTGATGATAAACATGGATTTATCCCTAACTTAAGTATATTGGATTTGATCTGTAATGAAGGCCCGAATGCACTACTTTATTTAGAAACTCAAAATATAGCACTCTAATGCTGCAGTCGACACTACATTACGGTATACATTTCGGGTTCCCTCTACTGGTGGCTTTGGTCTTCTTTAAATCGCAATGGAAAATTGCCTACATTATTATGGCTTTGGGAATACTTATAGATGTGGATCATATGCTGGCAAACCCCATGTTTGACCCGAATCGCTGTAGTATCAATTTTCACCCACTTCACTCCTACTATGCGATAATCGTATATATCGCATTGGCACTCTTTAAGAAAACGAGACTCATTGGTCTTGGGCTATGCATTCATATCATTGCAGACGTCGTAGATTGTGCTATGATGCCTTAATTTTTTTCACATCTAGCCTTCTATAATTCAAAATCGATTCAACGTATCTTAAATAGAAACGCTGTTCATTAAATGTGATGAACTTATTTTAATTTGAGTTGCGTCATAATCGGATAGTGATCAGATAGCAGAACATCTGAAGTTTTGAAACTATTGATATCGAAATTAGTATCCACCAAAATAAAATCTATTCTCACTGGAAAAAACTTAAAGTCGAATGTGCGTCCGAAGCCATTGCCTGCTTCCACAAACGCATCTTGCATGTCGCCTTTAATCTCTTTATAAACGTAGGAATACGCCGTATTGTTAAAATCGCCACATATGACCATTTTGTACGGACAGCTATTTTTATGAAGTAAAAACAATTCAGTTTGAAACTGTTGCATCGAAAATGTCTTGCTCACGCTTCTATAGAGATTTTCAGAACTCTCTTTGGATAGCGCACCACCGTTGGCATCAATCTTCATCGATTGCAGATGGACATTGTAAACTCTTATGGTATCTCTTCCCTTCACAACATCGATAAAGATGGCATTATTATACGTGTCGGGAAATTCAATAGAACCCGAATTTATGATGGGGAATTTGGATAAAATCGCTTGGCCATTCTTCACTTTGTCACCGGAGATTTCTTCAAATTTATAATACCCAACAAAATTGATATCTCCATCACGCCGATATTCCTGTAGACTCAAAATATCTGGCTGTTTATCGTTAATGAAATCCACTATTTTCTGATCCACATTTTTATCATCAATCCATTCAAAAACATTGAATAATCGAACGTTGTAATTCATGACCAAGATATTTTCCTCGTCATCGACATGTTTGGAAGATGTAAATTTATAGAGCGATCCGAGGTAGCTGTAGCCGATAGCCAAAACGATGACGGATAGCAACACTTGCTTCCTCACTTTCAAAAGCCAGTATATAACGAACAAAATGTTGAGACAGATCAGAAATGGAACGGTCAAACTCAACACCGATAGAAATGCAAATCTTTTGGGCTCGACATAAGGAAGTATGTACGAAAGCAACAATAGCAAGGCTACAACGCTATTCGTAAAAAAAACAATCTTATCGTACCATTTTAGTGTTTTCATAAGGGATTACTCCTTTCCAACTTTGAATAAAAAAGCCTTCTCTTCTTTCGTCAAACTTTCATAGCCACTTTTGCCAATTTTATCAAGAATTAAATCGATTTGTTTCTGCTTGCTAAATTCCTGAAACTCGTTTTTAGCATGACCCGCAACCTTACCTGTAGTGCCTTTATAGACAGTTTTTAAAGGAGAATTTTTCTTGACCTTAAATAAATTTTCAACCCAATCCATGGCAGTCTGAAAACCAGACCCTATGTCAATTCCTTTTTGTAATTGCGTCGCGTAAACATACCCTAAAAGTGCGCCACCAAGATGCGCAATATTTCCACCTTGATTTATTCCAAAAAGACCCACGATGTCAAATATGACTACGACGATTCCGATATACATCAATTTAACATTCCAAAATGCCAAACGAACTTCTGTTTGGGGCATGTAGGCACAAACAAATATAAGTAATGCCCGAACGCCAGCAGACGCTCCGATAAGTCCAGCAACAGGAGTCAGCATCGTGATAGGAACGACATTATAAATCAATAAAAAAGCCAAACCACCGAAAATGATTCCGAGGAAATAGATACTCAGTACGGTCTTCGGTTTAAATAAGTTTAAGATAATTCGAGATATATAAAACAGCACGATTAAATTAAACAGAATATGGAAAAATCCATAATGCGTAAAACCATAGGTAATGAGCGTCCAAGGTGTATACAAAAAATCGAAAAAATCACTGGGAAGCTTAAGCCAGTAAAGGCTGTCATTAACATTTAAGAGCTTCTCAAGCAAGAAACCGAGAATGAAAACGACAATATTTATGACAATGATGATTTCGAGCGCATTTAATCGCTCTAACTTATATCTAATATCCTTTCCGAATGATGCCATTTAATTCCAGCGGTATTTATCGGATTCATTTTTCTTCCAAATCCACATTAGAATAAAACCTGTCAACGCACCACCGACGTGTGCAGCAAAGGCGGTATTGCTTGGACTGAATATTGAGGTGCCAGAAATGGCTGAGAACAGATCTAAAGCAATGATGCCAGGGATAAAGTATTTCGCTTTTATAGGTATTGGAAGAAATATCAACATCAATTTAGATTCAGGAAATAGCATCCCGAATGCTACGAGCACTCCAAAGATTGCTCCCGAAGCTCCTACCATTCTTGAATTGAAAATATCAAACATGGTCTGAAGTTCGACCCGTTGTGCGGCGGTGACACTTTCGCTCACTTGATTGGTGCTTAAAATTTGATGAATTTCGTTTAATGACATGCCCGATTCCAATAGCAGTCCTTCAGAAGGCAAATATTTGAAGTAATAAAATCCGACCATTATTAATGCAGCACCCAAACCAGAAAACAGGTAAAAAAGAATGAATTTTTTCGCTCCAAAAACTTGCTCTACCGCAGTACCAAACATCCACAAGGCAAACATATTAAAGGCAATATGCATAAAGTTACCATGCATAAACATATGTGTAACAAATTGCCATGGCTGAAATAGATCGTTTTTGGGAAAATAGAGGGCGAATAAATTATAGAATAATTTGCCATTACCAATAACCAGTGTTCCTATAAACATCAGCACATTTATAATCAATAGATGCTTTACAGTATCTGTTATACCTCTCATACTTAATTTTTTAACTAAATTACATTAATTTTTTCTCCAATTCATCTACATTGATCGTTATAAATGTAGCTCTATTGGTGGGCGATACCGATGGTTCCTTACACGCGAACAAACTATTGACTAAATGTTCCTGTTCGATATTATTTAAAGACTGACCTGTTTTTATGGCCAAGCTTTTAGCCATTGACTTTGCCAACAGATCTGTGGCACTAAAATGACTGTCGGGCACTTCCTGTTCCACATCACTTATCAATTGTTCAAAAATAATGGATACTTCGCTATCAGGGACGTTAACAGGAACACCGATAATGTCCAAGCCATCATTGTTAAATTGTGAAAAAACAAAGCCTGTGGCTTCCAAATCTTCTTTTACCTGTTTTAAGATCTTCAGTTCACTTGTTGAGAAATGAAGTTGCAATGGAAACAATAATTGCTGACTGACCGCTTCCTTAATGGTCATACTTTTTAACAATCCTTCATACAACACACGCTGATGTGCCCTATTTTGATCGATTAGCAGCATACCTGATTTAACCGTACTTATGATAAATTTATTGTGAAGTTGATACGTTTTTTGAACGGTGTCAATTGTGGAATCCGTTTTGAATATGGAATTTGTTTGTGGATGGCTTTCAAACTCCACTTCACTGAAATCATGTTCAGACCGCGTACTTTTTGACTCCAGCCCTACATATAAGCTATCCCAATTCTTCGGAGTTTGCTTTTTGAACGCGGTAACCTGCTTACCAAAACCACCTCGATCTGTAAACGGATTGAAATTGCGATCCACTTCCACGGTTGGTGTCGAGGCTCTTTTATTTTGAAAATCATAAGGTGTATCTAGATTGGTATCGTAATCAAAATCTAGTACAGGCGCAATATTAAACTGACCCAAACTATGCTTTACGGACGATCGCAATATCGCGTACAGTGTATGCTCATCATCAAACTTAATTTCAGTTTTTGTTGGATGAATATTGATATCAATTGATTTCGGATCTACCGTAAGATTTAAAAAATAAGCCGGCTGACTACCATCTTTTAAAAGTCCTTCATAGGCATTATTGATGGCGTGATTAAGATAAGCGCTTTTTATAAATCGATTGTTGACGAAAAAAAATTGCTCTGATCTTGATTTCTTTGAAAATTCTGGTTTGCCAACAAATCCCGATATCTTCAAGACTTCGGTAGTTTCTTCTACAGGCACTAATTTCTCGTTGGTTTTACCTCCAAAAATATTGACGATACGCTGGCGAGTTTTGCTTTCTGGCAGATGAAACACTTCGCCTCCATTATGATACATAGAAAATGATATATTGGGATGCGTGAGTGCGACACGGTGAAATTCATCAATGATATGCCTAGTTTCAACAGTATTCGATTTAAGGAAATTTCTGCGCGCCGGAATATTAAAAAACAAGTGTTTTACAGAGATGGAGGTGCCTTTTGGAGTAACTACAATATCTTGTGCTGTGACTTCGCTACCTTCAATGGTAATTTGTGTACCTAGTTCCTGATCTTGCTGCTTGGTTTTCAATTCAACATGGGCGATGGCAGCGATACTAGCCAACGCCTCTCCACGAAACCCTTTGGTACTCAAACTAAATAGATCTTCAGCGGACTTAATTTTGGAAGTCGCATGACGCTCAAAACTCAATCGTGCGTCGGTGACACTCATTCCTTTGCCATTATCAATCACTTGAATTAAGGTCTTACCGGCATCTTTAACGATCAATTTAATGACCGTAGCATCTGCGTCGATAGCATTTTCAAGTAATTCTTTCACTACAGAAGCGGGTCGCTGCACAACTTCACCAGCTGCTATTTGATTTGCAACATGATCTGGCAACAATTGAATGATGTCTGTCATTGGCCTTTAGGAAGAAATATAGATAGATCAAAACCTATGATGAGCAAGAAAATAAAAATCAGAATACCCACAATTAAAAAGACCCGTTTGTTGGCAGCGGTATCTGGCGATTTGTAATCTTCGATGGCATTCTCAAACTTACTCTTTAAATTGGTTTTACCAACAGTCGTACGGAACTCATCGAACTTATGTTTAATTTCATACGGATTACCGTCTCCTTCAAAAAAACGTGGTGTATAATTAAATTTTTTATTACTTCGAGTTTTGAAAATTCCCATGACATTTAATTTTTATAATGGTCCAACACCAACCAAAATACAATTATCATACCTAAAATAAGCAACCACCGCACTAATGAGGAGGGTGACTTGGCACTTTTATTAGAGAGATGAGATGACTTATCACGATTTGACAAGAGGTTCTTTTTAACCTGATTGTCGTCATCAGCTAGGTGCTGTGGTATGTATCTAAAACGCTTATTTTTTCGCTGTTTGAACAAAGTCACTACTAAAATCTTATCCGTATCAAAAGTACAGAAATTGAAAGTAAATAAGGGAAAGAGATTGCCAATTTTTGTTAACAATGATCGCTAAACTCGTGGTTACAAACAAAAAGTAAACGTTCCATTTTAGAAATAAGCATTGACTTATAAAAACCAAGAATAAAATAAAAGGTGATTGTAAAAATCTTATTTACCGCTATTCTTTCGGAGTTCGGCCATTTTAATTGCAGCCACTGCAGCTTCCACACCTTTGTTACCGTGCATTCCACCAGACCGATCAATGGCCTGTTGCATTGTATTATCTGTTAATAAACAGAAAATCACAGGTGTTTCATTAAGCACATTTAAATCCTTAATTCCTTGGGAGACGGCCTCACAGACAAAATCAAAATGTTTTGTATCTCCTTGGATGACACTGCCAATAACAATGACGGCATCCACATTTTGATCCTGCATTCTCTTTCCTCCGTAGATGAGTTCAAAACTACCAGGAACGTGCCAATGCACGATATTGGACTTTTCAACGCCATGGTCTAAAAGAGTATCAAAGGCACCTTTAAAAAGATTGTCAGTAATATTTGGGTTCCACTCTGAAACAACAATCCCAAATCGAAACATGTTCGCATTTGGGATTGTAGCTTTATCGTAAGATGATAAATTCTGATTTTTTGTAGCCATATTATAAGCTTGCTTCTGCTCTACCTATAAAAACGTCGATATTGGCAGCTTGGGAAGACGTCGAATAATCTTCCTTGATTTTTTCGTAATTATCCAATGCCTTTTGTGTCTTACCTAAAGACATGGCAACATGAGCCGCCTTAAAAAGATACATTGGTGTTGTGTACTCATTTGTATTCATTGAAGCCGCATCTTCATAATATCCTAAAGCATCTTCTGGTTGGTTCAATTGCATAAAAGCATCACCAATGCCGCCTTTGGCAATCGGGCCTAAAATAAGATCATCGCTAGAAAACTCACTTAAATACTTAACAGCATTTTTATAGTCTTTCAAATTTAAATATGCCATACCAGCGTAATAGTTCGCTAAATTAGCTGCTGGCGTTCCGCTATATTCACTCGCAATATCCACCATACCGAATTTACCTTCACCGCCGTTCAATGCTAAAGTATATAAAGAATCTTTTGAAGTTCCATTGACAGCTTGGTCAAAGTACTGCTGTGCCTGAAACATCTCATTCATCGCTTCACTCGCCTTTGGTTCTGCAACAAATTTGTTGAACCCTAAATATCCCAAAACAGCAACCGCAATGACGCCTACCGCAATTAAAATATAATTTTGGTTTTTTACAGCCCACTCTTCAGTTTTAGATGCGCTATCATCAAGAGTATTAAAAACTTCAGCAGTTGTTGAGTTTTCCTCAATCACTTCAATTTTTTCCTCTTTGGTTTTTGGTTTGTTACCTTTCTTTTTATAAGTTGCCATCTATTCTCTATTTGTGCGCCGCAAAAATAAAATTTTAATTGATATTTAAAAGGTAAATTATTTGTTATTTTTCAATAATTTGCAGTTCCTTTTCACGAACTAGAATTCAAAAATCCCTATTAGTATTATTTTATATGGTTTTAAACACGCTTTCGGTACTTAATTACAAAAATTTTGAAAGCCAAACCTTTAGTTTTGATACAAAGATCAACTGTTTTGTAGGCTCAAATGGTGTAGGAAAAACCAACGTTTTGGATGCAATCTATCATTTGGCCTTTGGGAAAAGCTATTTCAATCCTATTTCCAGTCAAAATATTAAGCATGACGAAGAGTTTTTTGTTGTGGACGGTATGTTTGAAAAAGATGAGCGCGTCGAAAAAATAATCGTCTCCCTTAAGAAAGGCCAGAAAAAAATCATCAAGCGTAACGGTAAAGCCTACGACAAATTCAGTGATCATATTGGTTTTATTCCATTGGTGATTATTTCACCCGCCGATAGAGATTTAATTATTGAAGGTAGCGAGACACGCAGGAAATTCATTGATAGCGTTATTTCCCAAAGTGATAAATCATATTTGAACAACCTCATCAATTACAATAAAATACTATCACAGAGAAACGCGCTTTTAAAATACTTTGCCCTTAACAATACCTTCAACGCACAAACATTACAGGTTTACAATGAACAGCTGAATTCATATGGAAATGAAATTTTTAAGAGCAGGGCATCCTTTTTAGAAACCTTCATTCCAATATTCAAAATGCGTTACCATGCGATTAGCAACCATCAGGAGGAGGTTAATTTAAGTTATAAGAGCGATTTATTTGATGATACTTTGGGAGCGCTATTACAGAAAAACATCAACAAGGACAAGGCATTGCAATACACAAGCGTTGGTGTTCATAAAGATGATCTAAATTTTGAAATTTCAGAATTTCCCATTAAGAAATTTGGGAGTCAAGGGCAGCAAAAATCCTTTTTAGTGGCTTTGAAATTGGCGCAATTTGATTTCATAAAACAGCGAAGTGGCGTTTCACCTATATTATTGTTGGACGATATTTTTGATAAATTGGATGAACATCGCGTCGCACAGATCATTGAATTGGTGGACAATAAAGATTTTGGCCAACTGTTTATCAGTGACACCCACGCTGAAAGGACAGAACATATTGTAAAACAGGTCCATCAATCTTATAAAATGTTTAAACTTTGAAAAAAGAGATAAAAGATGAGAGATAAAAGAGTTGAGAAAACTACTGATGTAACGACAAGAGCTTTCTTTCAATTGATTTTATTTTCACTATTTTCTATTTTCTATTTTCTATTTTCTAAAAGACAATTTAAATGAAAAACATATTTTTTATACTCGTCATGCTGTTAACCTTGAGTTGCTCCAACAATCCTGAAGACCAATTAAAACATCTGAATGGTTATTGGGAAATTGATGAAGTGGTTATGCCTGATGGCGCTCAAAGAGACTATAAAATTAGTGAAACCATTGATTATATTGAAATCAGTGATAGCATGACAGGGTTTAGGAAAAAATTGCAACCTAAATTTGACGGTTCTTACATCACGACTTCCAATGCGGAAGCTTTAACAATCGCCATTGAGAATGACAGCTTACAGATCTTTTACAAAACGCCATATGCACAATGGCAAGAAACCGTGTTGAATGCCACGGAAGAGCAATTGATCATAGAAAGCGAAGATCACATTCGCTATGTTTATAAGCGATATCAACCCATTGTAATAGAGTAACTTTGCGATTATTACAAACACAAGATTCATCTTAATTTGAGTAAAATTATGTCAAAACGTCATAACGAAAATCAATCCATAAGCGATATCATCAAAGAATTTGTTGACACTAATCGTCTACAAACCGGTTTGGATAAAATTGATGTACAGGAGGCTTGGGCGCAAATGATGGGTAATGGTGTGAACAATTACACTACAGCCGTACAATTAGAGAGGGATACATTATATGTACAATTAAGTTCAAGTGTACTCCGTGAGGAATTAAGTTATGGCAAGGAAAAAATCATTTCGATGCTTAATGAATCTATCGGAAAAGAGGTCATTAAAAAATTAGTGCTTCGTTAATCATTATATTATTTCAAAAACTATTCAGCGAAAATCAGATACTGACAACAAAGCAAATTTGAAATTCAAAAATGATCTAGCATAATAAGACTAGTCTTCGGAATTTGCCAACTTTCAAACTTTAGAAAAATTAAACAATTAAATTTCAACATAATACATGTCTAAAATTTAGTGAGTTTTCAATTTCTTAACGTTATATAAACCTTAAATACCACCGTTCTTAATTTATATGGCACTATATTTGTCATAACAAGTATATAATTAATTAAATATTTATTACAATGAGTAAAGGAACAGTAAAGTTTTTCAACGATGCCAAAGGATTTGGTTTCATCACTGAAGAAGGTAACAACAAAGAACATTTTGTTCACATTTCTGGATTGATAGACGAGATTCGCGAAGGCGATGACGTTGAATTCGATTTAACAGAAGGCAAAAAAGGATTAAACGCAGTAAACGTAAAAGTAATTTAACATATACGCATTAACTTTTTTAAATGTAAAACCCTGCAACGAATGTTGCAGGGTTTTTTTATTCTATTTTTTTTCGAGAGACTATTATTCCCGAATCAATTTGATAACAGTTTTGGCATCTTTAGATGTGATCGCCATAAAATAGATTCCAGACGTTACATCTGCGATATCAATGTCGGTTTCGTTTTGCATGGTTCTCAAATCAATAGTTTTGATAGACCGTCCATTCATATCAAAAATCTCTGCACTTGTTAAATTGATCGCACGTACTTTCTTTAGGGTAAACAACCCGTTGGAAGGATTAGGAAACACTTTTACACCACTTTCTAAAACATTGGCGTCAGCAAGTGAAAGTGTGGTAGAACAGTTATAGACTATAAATTCATCAATATACCAACCATCATTCCCGTTGCAACCATCGGTACCTAATTCAAATCTAAATTGAACAGTTGAATTGGCGACAACACCAAGGGATGATAAATCCACAACACTTTGTCCCCAAGTACTCGTTAAAGAACCTTCATCAGCTCCTGTGAAAGCAGGTTCACCTTCCATAGGATTATCGTTTCCTTGAGATGCTGTATTGATAAAACTGTTATAAGGATTTACTGTAAAAGCGCTACTTGGTAAAATTACCCATTCGCCATTATCGACGCTATATTTGATGTTACCACCATCCCATTCATTTTCTGTAGCGACATAATGATTAAATGCCAGCTCAAAAATACCTGTGGATATATTAGGCATAGTAATTACTGGACTTTGCAAACGAATGATGCCATTCTCAAGATCTGACGAACAGTTTCCTATGATCGGATTGGTACCAAAAAC
>JBBSOJ010000016.1:0-24166 GCA_038259855.1 Flavobacteriales bacterium | reverse complement strand
TTAGAAACATCCACCAAGTTATCATGCGTAAACTTTTGAAACGGCCTTTTTTATAGTGAATTTAAAATTTGCTCCTGATTCTTTTTTAGAGATGACAGAAATTTTACCACCCAAATTTTGAATCAGATTTTTTACGGTTGCTAAACCAATACCAGTGCCGTGAAAACCATTTTTATCTTTATTGGCTGTTGTCGCAAAAAGCTTAAAAATTTTCTTTTTATCTTCATCTGCAATTCCTGATCCGTTGTCTTTTACGTTGAAGCTATAATATATGTCACTTTCTTGCGCGTCAATCTTAATTTTTATGATGTCTTTGTGATTATACTTGATCGCATTGGAAACCAAATTACTGAATATCTGATTTAAGGCTGTTTTATTAGCATAAACAACTAATGAATCATCAATATTGATTTTTAAATCGATATGATCAGAAGTTACCAGTAAATTTTTTATCTCTACGAGCAACGATTTTATATTCACGAATTCTTTATGATCTGAAATCCCGTTAACATCTTTACTATAAGATAATATACCGTCGATGAGATGGGTTGAATGTTTGGCAGAAACCTTAATATAATCCAAAAGTTCAACGGCATCCGAATCTATGGAAGAAGAATAATCTTCAAGAAGCATCTCGGATAGTGAGAGAATGTTATTGATTGGCGATTTAATATCATGTGCCGCGACACTTACAAATTTGTCTAGCGTTTTGTTTTTATCTCTTAATATCTGATTGTTACGATGTAAAACGACAGCAGTTTTGCGAAGCTCCAGCAATTTTAGAACTTGATTTGATAGAACTTCCAACGCTTTTTCTTGATCAGGTGTCAATTCTTTGGGTTTTGTATCCAACACACAAAGAGTGCCGATGGGATGGCCATCGGGTGTGTTTAAAGGAACGCCTGCGTAAAAAACAAGACTTGGATCGGAAGTTACCAAAGGATTATCATGAAATCGTTCGTCCTCGCGAGCATCAGATACGACAAGCGTATTGTTTTTATCTACAATAGCATGCGAACAAAATGCAAATTCTCGAGGCGTTTCTCTTTCCTCTAGTCCATGATTGGATTTAAACCATTGTCTGTCTTTATCAATTAAGCTTATCAAAGCCATCGGAGTATCACATATCAAAGACGCTAAAAAAGTAATGTCATCATATTCCTTTTCGGGTAGCGTATCTAAAATGGCGTATGATTGAAGCGCAACAAGTCTGGCTTTTTCGTTATGTGGATCTTTTGGTGAAATCATATCAATGTAAGTATATCATATAAAACTCGAATAAAACTTTTTTATTTTACGGTTCTTTGTTTATGATTTAGATATATAAATTGGTGATAATGAACCTGACTGCAAAACTAGTCTTTACTTGAAAACGGATTGATTGGTGAGAAAATTATGATAACGCATTCCAAAATAAATTTGCTCTGAAAGATCATAACAAAAAAACCCTGATATTAAAAATATAAGGGTTTTCTATTAAATGTTATTCAATGTCTTTCTATTCGGTAACGTAGCCCCAATTTTCACCTGTTTTTATTCGATAAAGTTGCATTTCGGAAATGCCGAATTGTTTAGCTATCATTTTCAGTCGCGTTCGCCTGTTAGGATCGTTTAATTTTCGTTTTATTAGCTTGACCCTTGTCTCCGTTAATTTGGCATTGTAAGGGGTTCTTCTAATTCTATTTTTATATTCTGGATTGCTAAACTGGTGGATTTCTTTTTCCCTTTTGGTAGCCCATTTCAAATTTTCAACCCTATTATTGGTCTTATCATAATCTAAATGAATCACCGCAACCCCATTGTTTTTATCTAGAAAATGTTCAGCGACCAGTTTGTGAACATACCGGCTGGTAGATTTACCATTGACCTTTTGTTTCAGCGGAATGGTGCGATAACCATTGATAAAATGTTCCCTCAAAATAGATTCCTCTTTCTCTTTACAACTGATGACCCGCCCATAAGTTGATATCTTATAGTGTTCCTTGTCTGAAATTTTCTCATCAAATTGAATGACTTTCCAGCGTTCGTTCCAGTAATTCCTAATCATCTTTATTTTTCGCTTAAAAATTATAATATAGTTCGCTTTGGGTATAGCACTTCAAAACTAATGTATTAAAAGTCATAAAAATTTTGAAAACCTTACAGTTTCAAACCTATTTATTCTTCCGTAATGACCCAATCACCTTTTGCCAACAGAGGTTCGGCCTGTTTGTATTTGAGTGTTTTGTTTTCACCACTCATCACATGTTTAATGGTCACTTTATCATTACGACCAATTTTTGGCTTATCGCGAACAATGGTTTCTGTCACTTCTTGACGTTGCGTATTGCCCGCGGCTCTGCTTGCAGCAGAACGCTCGTCCATATTAGGGATTTCCTCTTTTTGAGTTTCCAATTTTTCTTGTCTTCGCTCTCTCGCTTCCTGAATTGTGTCTTGTGTTTCTGATGGTAATTCTCCTTTAAATAAAAATGAAATCACATCTTTATTGACTTGGTCTATCATTACTTTAAACAATTCAAACGCTTCAAACTTATAAATCAATAATGGATCTTTTTGCTCGTGAACGGCCAATTGAACCGATTGCTTCAGTTCATCCATTTTTCGTAAATGTGTTTTCCAAGCATCATCTACAATGGCTAACGTGATGTTCTTTTCAAAATCATTGATTAATTGCTTTCCTTGTGTTTCGTATGCTTTTTCTAAATCAGTGACTACTTGAAGATTTTTAACGCCATCTGTAAATGGTACAACGATACGTTTGAATTTATCGCGTTGTGTTTCATACACATTTTTGATGATTGGGAACGCAGTATCCGCATTGCGCTGCATTTTCTCGCGATAATGCTCAAAGGCCGCTTTATAAATTTTTCCAGCTAACTCTTTTTCCGATGATTTATTGAAGTCTTGTTCGGAAATTGGCGAACTCATTGAAAAATAACGAATTAATTCAAATTCGAAATTTTTGTAATCGTTTGCCGCTTTGTTTGTTTCAGCAATGATTTCTGATGTGTCATATATCATATTTGCCAAATCTACGCGAAGACGTTCTCCGTGCAAAGCATGACGACGACGTTTGTAGACAACTTCACGTTGCGCGTTCATAACATCATCATATTCCAGCAACCTTTTACGAACACCAAAGTTATTTTCTTCAACTTTTTTCTGCGCACGCTCTATGGATTTTGAAATCATGGAATGTTGAATAACTTCACCTTCTTCCAAGCCCATTCTGTCCATCATTTTAGCGATTCGCTCACTACCAAACAATCGCATCAGGTTATCTTCCAAAGACACATAAAATTGTGAACTTCCCACATCACCTTGACGTCCAGCACGACCACGCAACTGTCTGTCTACACGACGTGAATCGTGGCGCTCCGTCCCAATAATTGCCAGACCTCCAACTTTTTTCACTGCATCGACTAACTTAATGTCGGTACCACGGCCAGCCATATTGGTGGCGATCGTTACCTGTCCTGGTTGCCCAGCTTCTGCGACGATATCGGCTTCTTTTTTGTGCAGTTTCGCATTCAGTACATTATGTGGCACTTTGCGCAACATCAACATTTTCCCTAACAATTCAGAAATTTCAACAGAGGTCGTACCAATTAAGATTGGACGGCCAGCTTCAGACAATTTCGTTACCTCATCGATAACGGCGTTGTATTTTTCTCTTTTGGTTTTATACACCAAATCTTGTCTATCATCACGGGAAATTGGTCTGTTGGTTGGAATTTCAACGACATCCAATTTGTAAATTTCCCAAAATTCTCCTGCTTCTGTAACCGCAGTACCTGTCATACCAGACAATTTGCGATACATTCTGAAGTAATTTTGAAGTGTAACCGTTGCAAAAGTTTGTGTGACTGCTTCGATTTTTACATTTTCTTTGGCCTCAATCGCTTGGTGCAAACCATCACTATAGCGACGTCCGTCCATGATACGACCTGTCTGTTCGTCGACAATCATTACTTTATTTTCAATCACGACATACTGAATGTCTTTTTCAAAAAGTGCATATGCTTTTAAAAGCTGATTAAGCGTGTGAATGCGTTCTGATTTGATGCCGTAATCTCTGAATAAATCTTCTTTGGCTTCAGCTTCTTCTTCTTTGGAAAGGTTTTGGTTTTCAATCTTGGCAATTTCGGTACCTATTTCTGGCATCACGAAAAAGTCGGGATCGTCTTGTCCTGACAGGAATTCAACACCCTTATCAGATAATTCAACCTGATTGTTCTTCTCATCAATTACGTAGTACAGCTCTTCATCGATCTTTGGCATTTCACGATTGTTGTCGGACATGTATTGATTTTCCGTCTTTTGAAGGAGCATTTTAATGCCTTCTTCACTCAAATATTTGATTAAAGCTTTGTTTTTAGGAATACCACGATACACTCGCAATAATTTAAAACCACCTTCTTTTGTATCGCCTTCTGCGATCAGTTTTTTAGCTTCTGCCAAAACACCGATTAAATATTTACGCTGTACTTCTACAATTGAATCAACTTTCGGTTTTAGCTCTGTAAATTCATGTCTATCCCCTTGCGGTACCGGACCAGAAATAATCAACGGCGTACGAGCGTCATCTACCAAAACAGAATCGACCTCATCCACAATCGCATAATGGTGTGGGCGTTGTACTAAATCGTCTGGCGAATGTGCCATGTTATCACGCAGATAATCGAATCCGAATTCATTATTGGTACCGTATGTAATATCCGCTAAATACGCTTTTTTACGGGCCGCAGAATTCGGTTGATGGTAATCGATACAATCGACACTCAAACCGTGGAACTCAAACAACGGAGCCATCCACGCGCTATCTCGTTTCGCCAAATAATCATTGACGGTTACTAAATGTACACCATTGCCCGTTAAAGCGTTTAGGTACATTGGTAAGGATGCTACAAGTGTTTTACCTTCACCAGTTTGCATTTCTGCAATTTTCCCTTGATGTAATGCAACACCACCGATCAACTGAACGTCGTAGTGAATCATGTCCCAAGTGATGGCTTTACCTGCGGCATCCCAAGAGTTGGCCCAAAGCGCATGGTCACCTTCAAAAGTAACGTAATCTTTGGATCCAGAAATTTCTCTGTCGAACGCATTAGCCGTAACCTTGATGCTTGTATTGTTTACAAAACGTTTAGCCGTTTCTTTAATAACCGCAAAAGCTTCGGCCATAATCTCGTTGAGAGTTTCTTCAGTGGCAGCATATATGTCATCTTTGATACTATCGATTTGTAGATAGATATCTTCACGAGCATCAATATCTTCTGTCTCTTCAGCATCTTTCTGAAGTTTTGAGATGGAATCATTAAAGGGCTGGCGAGCTTCAGCAATCTTCGATTTGAACTTTAAAGTCTTAGCGCGCAATTCATCATGTGTCAAACTTTCAAATTCTGATTCAAATGCTTTTACTTGATTAATGATTGGGGATAATGCTTTAACATCTTGCTTGCTTTTATCGCCAACAAAGACTTTTAATACGGAATCTAAAAAACTCATGGAGTGTTATATTTAAGTTGCACATTTTGCTGAAGGCAAAGGGCAGATAGTTATATGGTGTTTATATTAAGTGGACGTTATCACGTCTCACAAAGATACGTTTTGTCTTATGTCTTTTTAAAATAGTCACAAAAAAAAGCCTCTAAAGGAGACTTTTAACTTTAATTTATGAAATCAATATAGCAAGCCATATTAATTAATACTCGTCCTCGTTCCAGAGGTAATCTTCATCAGTTGGATAGTCTGACCAAATTTCTTCGATCGAATCATACGAATCTCCTTCGTCTTCAATCGCCTGTAAATTTTCAACCACTTCTAAAGGCGCACCAGTACGGATTGCGTAATCTATCAATTCATCTTTAGTGGCTGGCCAAGGCGCATCACTTAAATAAGATGCTAATTCTAATGTCCAATACATGTGCTGTTCGTTTTAATTTTGTGCAAAAATAATTTTTTTGATCAAAAAGACAAGAAAAAAATGAATTATTTCAAAGTTAATTTTTCATTACTATAAAGAGCGTTCATTATTACCTCATTTTCACGATCTATTTAAGATCTTAAAATTATTTGGATAATAGCCAAAAATCGTTAAGAATCCTTTTGTGGAATCCATTTGATTTCCTCGGCTTGTAAATCATGAGACAACTTCCGTGCCAATACAAATAGGTAGTCAGAAAGGCGGTTAAGGTATATCAAGGCTTCCGGTAAAAACGGCTCTAAATCATTAAGAGCGGTGGCTAATCGTTCTGCTCTGCGACATACACAACGCGCAATATGACAGAATGACACTGTTTGATGCCCGCCTGGAAGTACAAAATGCGTCATTTCTGGAAGCGCTTCATTCATAAGATCCATTTCTTCTTCAAGCATGGCGATGTCAGATTCTGAAATTTTAGGAATATTCAACCGTTCTTTTCCGTTCTTTAGTAATGCTTTGTCTGGGTCTGTGGCCAATATGGCGCCAATCGTGAATAATTTATCCTGAATCACCATCAAGGTTTCCTTGTAATGATCATCCATCTTTTGGTCACGAATCAATCCAAGATGTGAATTTAACTCATCCACCGTTCCGTAACTGTCAATTCGGATATGATGTTTTGGGACACGTGTACCTCCAAAAAGTGCAGTGGTACCATTATCTCCTGTTTTCGTATATATTTTCATGATTAAAAAGTTTGAAGTTGGGAGATTGAGGCACGAAGATCCAATAAGGAAGAATCTTTCACCGCAAAAGCGCAACTCATTATAAATACTGATTAGATAACTTTAAAAGTTATAAATAAAAATACGAATTACAGATCGCTCCTTATTATTAAATTTTGGTACCAATTGCCAATTGAATACTGCCAACTTTTTTTCAATTCCAATTCTCATCAAAATCCAAGTCGCTGTAATCATCAACATCCAAATCATCATCAAACTCGTTAAAATCATCAAAATCGTCTGTCATAAACGATTTTTCTGGAGCTTCATCCGGTACCTGACCATGGACAAATAATAAGTTCGGATAATCAACACTGTCGGACACATCAACAATTTCTGCCAATTCAACGAAGAACATCCACATGGTCATAAAATCATAAATGTAGATCATCTTGGTTTCAGCTTCATGTACAACTTCATTGATTTTGGTCGCATTCATAAGGTTGACGCTGTCAGCTCCTTCGCTCAAATCAAATAATGAGAATTCTTCTCCTTGGTTCCATTCATCATCACTTCTGTAAAATGAGGCCATTTCTGAACCATCAAAACCGAAAGATTGGGTGATGATATTGTGTAAATCCTCAAGTGTATCATCTTCACGAATTTCCAAATCTCGAAAAACATTGTCTTCGGTATCATTATCGAGAATAACTCTAAATCTATATATCATGGTGTACGTTTAATAATTGACGTTTATTCGATGATCAGTGTTCTGACGCGTTTGCTTTCTAAATATACATAAAATTGAATTCCAAATAAAATCGTGGCGATCACCAAATGAAGGGGCTGCGATAGAAATGGAAAATCAAAATAAAACATGGCTATGCCGGTAAAAATCTCCAATAAGATGCATGCCATTATCAGATTCACTTTCTTGTAACCCAAACCGAGTTTTCTATTTTTGATAAAAATAAATAGATTCACCAAAAAAAGCAGTATCGAAAAAGTTCTATGGAAATAAAACGTCATTGAAGGATCTTGCATCCAAAGAGATTTATCATAGCCCAAAGCGCGTATGGTCATATCTACTTCTTGACGTACCTGGGTGCCCATAACAATTTGAACCAACGATAATATAATCGCAACGATTAAAAGTTTCTTAAAAGTGATGTCAAATTTTTGCGGTTTGAATGTTGTTTTCGATTTGAAAATGAGATATAAGATGATCGCAACGATCACCATCGCCATCACCATATGAACGGTGATCTTAAAAGGCGACAAGTTCGAATCTACCACTGTTTTTCCAAGCCATGCCTGAAAGCCCATGGCAAAAACGGTAAAAAGCGATAATATCGTGATCCATTTATTTTCTTTCCAAAACCAAAATGAAAGGACGGTAAATATTAAGATGGGTATTCCCGACAGTGCACCCAACAGCCGATTGATATATTCCACCCAGGTGTGCATAGGGTTAAAAATGGCGTAATCATGCGCTGTGAAAGGCTCCCAATTACTGGTGTCCAAAGCTTCTTTTGAAATAAAATCGTCTTTGACGACTAGCAAAGATTCGTTGTTAATGATAACGACACCTTCTTTGTAGACGTGATTTGGTTTAAATTGTAAATCCTCAACTTCCGTTGGTGGAATATAATATCCAAAGCATTTTGGCCAGTCGGGACAGCCCATTCCAGACCCTGTCATACGGACTACTGCACCCGCAATGATGACCAAATAAATCAGCACCAATGCAATTTTAGCTATTTTTCTGAAACGCGTTTTCATTTATAGAGATTGCTTTAAACCTAATCGTTTTCCCTCCTTCAACATAAGCTCGAAAGCTGCACCATATTCGTTGGGAATATCGCCATCAAGAATTGATTCTTTAATGGTTTCCTTAATGATGCCTATTTCTTTAGAAGGTTTGAGACTGAATGTTTTCATGATATCCTCACCAGAAATCGGAGGTTGGAAATTACGGATATGATCGCGTTCTTCCACTTCGATGATCTTTTCTCTCACCAACTTGAAATTGTTGTGATACTTATTGAATTTCTTCGGGTTCTTTGTTGTGATATCGGCTTCGCAAAGTGTCATTAGATCCTCCACATAATCACCAGCATCAAAAACCAAACGTCTCACCGCAGAATCTGTAACGTCATCATCTGACAGTGCGATAGGGCGAGAACTCATAAATACCATTTTTTGAACGAACTTCATTTTATCATTCAAGGGCATTTTGAGACGCTTGAATAATTTGTAGACCATTTTAGAGCCTTCAAATTCGTGGGCGTGGAAAGTCCAGCCAACCTTTTTACTGAATTTTTTAGTAGGTGCTTTCCCAATATCATGAAGCAGTGCGGCCCATCGCAACCAAACGTCATCTGTGTTTTCGGAGATATTATCGAGAACTTCCAGGGTGTGGTAAAAGTTGTCTTTGTGTGTTTGTCCGTCGACTTCGTCTATGCCTTTCAAAGCTGTCAGTTCTGGCAGAATGTAATCGAGCAGTCCTGTTTTCTCAAGTAGTAAAAATCCCGTGGACGGCTTTCTACTCTCAATGATTTTATGCAGTTCCACCACGATACGTTCGTTAGTGATAATTTTGATTCGTTCTTTATTTCTTGTTATCGATTGAAGTGATTCTTCTTCAATCGTAAATCCCAATTGAGCTGCAAATCGGATGGCACGCATCATTCTCAATGGATCATCACTGTACGTTATATCAGGATTTAACGGCGTTCGAATGATCTTGTTGCTTAAGTCTTGAAGGCCATTGAAGGGGTCCAAGAGCGTTCCGAAATTATCTTCACTCAAATCGATCGCTAAAGCATTGATGGTAAAATCACGTCGATTTTGATCATCTTCCAAGCTACCATCTTCCACAAGTGGGTTGCGGCTGTCCTCGGTGTAAGATTCCTTCCGGGCGCCTACAAATTCTATTTCGATATCATCATACCGAAGCATGGCGGTTCCATACGTTTTAAAAATTTGGACTTTAGGCTTTTTAGGCAGATTTTTAGACACTTGCTTTGCCAATTCAATGCCGCTACCGATGGCAACGATATCAATATCTTTCGCCGAACCGCGTTGTAGGATGAAATCACGGACGAAACCTCCGATGACATAGCTGTTAACCTTCAATTCTTTTGCAGACTGCGAAATAATTTTGAAAATCGGATGTGTTAAGGCTTGATTCATTTGAAATTTCAAAAAAAATAAATTCCAAAGGCACTCGTATATCGGCTAAAAAATGGAATTTGATGCTTAAATTTTGAGATTTTAGGTTCTGATGATCTTCACTTCACCGTTATTTCCCAATTTAATTATTGAGGATGGTTTTGCGTTGATTTTTTCTCGGTGCAAATTTACGACATAGTCCACACCTTTTAAAATCTCTGGACTAATTTCTTTGAAGGATTTCGGGGTTGGCTCACCACTTATATTTGCGGAAGTGGACACAATGGCACCATTGAATCGTCGCAACATCTGGAAGCAAAAATCGTCATTGGGAATTCTAATGCCAATGGTATTGTCGGCCGCAATTAGGTTTGCCGCTAAATTTTGAGGTTCATCATAAATAATCGTGATGGGATCTTCGGAAACATCGAATATATCAAAAGCGGCTTCCGGAATTTTTTTAATATATTTCTTTAGCATACGGTCGTCTGCCACCAGGCAAATCATGGATTTGCTGTCTTCTCGCTGTTTTAATTTGAATATTTTCTTAATCGCATCTTCGTTTGTAGCGTCACAACCAATGCCCCATACCGTATCGGTCGGGTAGAGGATAAGGCCTCCTTCTTTTAAGGTATTTATACACGTTATAATTTCTTGTTGATCTATCATACAGGAAGCTTAACTAAATTAGTGTTGTAGTAAATTAAAGTACCCTGTGTGGTAGTATATAGAATAAATTCGTCGAATTTGTTAATGGCATTCATAACAGCATAGCTGCATTTCGGTATCATTCGATCGTGGGTCTCAACGTATATAACTTTTACTTTTGGCAACCAGTTTATATAATTGTTATCGAATAATTCCTTTTCAGAACCTTCTATATCAATTTTGAGGATGTCAATGATATCCCATTCTTTTTCTAACATTATTGCCTCGATGGTTGTGGACTCAATATCGAAGACAGAACCTTCAGGAACTTCTTTTATCACAAAACTATTTGTGGCGTTAAAGGGATCTTCAACTTTGAAGAAAGCTTTTTTAAAATAGAGCGCTTTTTCTTTAATTTCAATATCGTTAAAGCCGTCAAGGTTTTTTCGAATCATGGCGGTGTTGGCCGATTCAATTTCTAAAGTCACAATAGAGCATTCAGGGAATTTGAGTTTAAAATATAAAGATGCCAAACCACTATTGGCACCTGCATCAATAATATTTTTTGGTATAAAAGTGAGTGGTGTATTATATATCTGTTGTTGAAAAACTTCTAAAAACGTTTCTTCATCTTTTGTGTCTTTTCGCAGGTGAATAGTTCGCTTTTTTGAAGGGATACAAATCTTTTCATTTTCAAAATAAAGGCCTTTAAAAATGACTAGGGCATCATATAAATTGAAATTTGTTTTTAAATCTTTAATAAGCTTGAAATGATTGAACATATACTAGATGTCTAAAAATTGAATTTGTTGTTGTTGCTTGAGCGATTCAGATGCTTTTGCACCATTAAAAACGATTGGCAATAAAAACCATTTTTTTGGTTTGAAAATAAAACTAATGCAAAAATAAAGGCGAATTAATAAATACTTAAAGAAGGAATAATTTTTTTTTGTGACATACAAATAAGAACGCATGCTTTCTTGGTTAATCTTTTTTGATTTTTCTGTGCTTGCCCCAATAAGATGGGTGATTTTTGCTTGAGGAACCAAAACACTTTTGTATCCTGTTTTCTTTAGTCTCCAACAAATATCCATTTCTTCAAAATATAAAAAAATATTGGTGTCAAACCCCCCAACCGTTTCAAGAGCTTTTTTTCTAAAAAACATAAATGCACCATTCACCCAATTGACAGTCACAGGATCTTGGTATTCTTTTTTTCTTTTCGGAAAGTTGTCTGAATTAGTTTTTTCGAGAAAACTGCGTCCCAATATCATTTTTCTCAATCCTTTGTTATGATCGAAGGAGATGACATGTTCGTTTTTTTCATTATAATTTTGAGCTGTAGCAACTCCTACATCACCGTTGGTTTCCATGAAATCATATAAGATACCCAAACAATCATTTTTAAAAAACGCATCATTGTTTAAAAAAAGAAAATAATCGGCATTCGCGAATTGCAATCCATACATATTACCTCCGCCAAAACCAGTATTTATGATGCTTCGATAAAGTTTAATGGTTTCTTTTTTAGGAAAATTATTTTTTAAATAATAATAATCCTCCAGTTCAGAGTTATTGTCAACTACAATTATTTCATAATCGGTAATTCTTTTAGATGTATTTATAATCGCTTGTATGCATCTCAAGGTATACTTGGACGTATTATAGTTTATAATAATGATGCTCACCATTTTCATCAGGCAAATTTATATAAACGAGGTCGACTTTAATAATTTAAACGTTGAATCATGGCTTTTTTTTTTCATAAGTTTGTATTTGATTCTCGATAGCATATTAGCTTATGACAAAACATTCCATATTGATAGTAGGTCCTCCAAGTTTGGGTTATCTTGAAAAAATATCCAACGAATTGGATAGCTATGATAATGTAGAGGTTGCACTTATTGAAATAGATCGGTTTTCATTCAAATATAAAAATACGTGGCATAGAATTCAGAATGCATTCTTAAAACTACTGTTCAAGCGTAATTTGAAAAAAGAATATGTCAATACATATATTATTGAACAAGCCAATAAAAAGGAACATTATGACATAATATTTACGATCCGTCCTGATTTATTAAAAGAAAGTACGCTCGAATTTCTTAAAACGAAGACGGATTCCTTGGAGGCCTTTTACTATGACAGTACTCGACGGTTTCCAAATAAAGTAAAGATCATACCATTATTTGACAAAGTATATTCCTATGACCGATTGGATGTTGATCACTATGGTCTAAATTTTCTAACAAATTATATTTATTCAGAAAGTAAGGCAAGCGCTCATAAATTTCAATTTTTTAACATCTCAACTTTCGATTATCGTTTTCCAGCAATTGAGAAGTTGGCAGCCTATATAGAATCAAAAGGTTGGTCAAAAAACATGATGGTTTTAGGGAGTGATGACCTAAAATCCGAAGTTCTCACAATAATCCATGAACAAATTCCAGTCGATGAAGTTGCCAAGTCCATAGAGCAGTCCAAAATCATTATCGAAGTGCAGCGTAAAGAGCAGATTGGATTGTCGTTTCGTGTATTTGAAGCATTGGGCCATCGTAAAAAGTTAGTGACCACAAACGGCGATGTGGTCAATTATGACTTTTACAACCCTCAAAACATTCTGGTAGTGGATGAAGATGACATTCAAATACCCGAATCATTTGTCACTTCTGATTATGTTCCGATTGATGACGAAATTTTAGATCATTATCGATTAAATACTTGGGTAAAGCGTGTTTTTGACTTATCGTGATTCAAAATAAACTTCTATATACATCGATATAGGCTTTAGCCGCAGCATCCCAATCAAAACTCTTTGCACGGGTGATGTAAAGGTCTGAAAGGTTATTTTGATCATTTTCGTAAGCATGCAAACCTTCTTTTAAAACAGTCGCCATGTATTCTGGCTCATAATGATCCCAGTAATAGGCATGTTCACCACCAATCTCTGGTAATGAGGTGTTGTTGGAAAGAAACACAGGTTTTCCAAATCGCATGGCCTCAATCGGTGGGATTCCAAAACCTTCCCGAAGCGAAGGAAACACAAACGCCTGAGAATGTTGCAGGTAATATTGCTTCTCTAAATCACCAATTTTGCCAGTGATGATAATTCTATCCTCAAGATTATGTTTCTTGATTATATTGGCCAATTTACCTTGCGCATAATCTGTGGCGTTATTACCGGATAAAATCAAATTAAAATTAGGTAAATGAACCATCATTTCCACCAGCGTATGAAAATTTTTCCTTGGCGTAAATTCTCCAATACTAAAGATATATGGACGTTTGCTTACAGTTTTTGGTTTATAATCGTCAGGAAGTGAGATCTCTCGAATGGGATTTCCATTATAAATAACAAATTCTGAAACATCAGGCACTTTAAAATGTTGATGTGTGGATTGTTTGGCAAATTCCGAAATATAAGTGATAGCGTCGCAACGATTCAATTTCTCTTGAAACCGAACGTTCACTTCATGTGTTGGTTGATCGGAGACTTCCTCAATAAAGTTAACATCATGAACAGTGAGCACATACGGAATGTCATGATAAGGTTCAATTTTGATATTTTGGTTCATCGAATGCCATACATCGTATTTTTTTCGGATGCGGAAGGACGAATAACGACGGAACGAGTGGTATTTTTTATATAGAAAATAATCGCCAAATTCTTTTTTCAGCGAATGAATATCTTTGGCGTGAAGCGTAATTTTAAAATCATCAATATTGGCGTTGTAAAGTCCTTTTATCAAATGATAATTGAACTGTCCAAATCCGAAATGTTGATTTTTTATGTTATGCGATTCTAGAAAAACCTGTTTCATTTAATCGATATTTCTATACTTTGTCCATAAAAAAAGATAACGTTTGAAGACTGCAAAAGCGCTCAAATACGCTATTATAAAGCCTTCTTTACCATCTAAAAATCCCAATTTAATAATGTATTGATGACATAATCGCCACCAGGGGCGAAGCGTAAAATGATAAAATTTGGGTCTGATATTTTTTTGGTAGAGAGATTCCGCTTGCAGCTTGCTATACCGCGTTAATTTTTCATTATACAGATCAAAAGTTTTATAAGAATAATGATCAGCACGCTGTGTCAAGGTTTCAATTGTACCTTGAACGTTCAAGGTTTCATGCACCAAATCATCACCATAAGAACATTTTGATTTCCTAAAAACACGAATAACAGCATCATTTTGAAATCCACTGTATTTGATGTGTTTTCCCATAAAGTAAAAATTTCGTTTCACCTTGAATGCCGAGACATTCTTTTCAATCGAAATCTTTGATCGAATCTCGCTTGCCAATGCATCTGAAATGACTTCATCCAAATCAAAAAATAAAATCCAATCGTGCGATGCCTGGGAAAGAGCAAAATTCTTCTGGGCGGAAAAATTGTCAAAGTCCCGATGCACTACTTTTATATGAAGGCTTTGAGCAATGGCGACCGTGCTATCGGTGCTTCCAGAATCAACAATAACAATCTCATCAACAAAAGATAAACTTTTGATGAAACGTTCGATGTGTTCTTCTTCATTATAGGTAATCGCTAGGGCACTAATCATATACGTTCAAACGATTTTACAAATGGCTGGCTCAATTTTATACACTGTCTACTGACAAAAGTAAACAATTTTACAGCGACGGTTATAGCCTAAAGTTGAGGGAAATTATTCATAATGGCTTAAAACTTTGTGTAACTTTGGATTTTTAGATATGCTTGTAAACGTTTAAAGTCACAAGTATTGTTTCACATCAAAAAAATTGAGAGATATCCATGTCACGCTTACCGATTTTAATGTATCATAATGTCAGTGAAAGTCATGCCGATTCTAAAGGGCTAACGATTTCCACAACAAATCTAGAGCAGCAATTTGAATACTTGAAAAAAGCGGGCTATAAAACATTTCACTTTTCAGAATTACAGGACTTTGATGCACAAAACCCATTACCAGCCAAATCGGTGATACTAACTTTTGATGATGTGTATGTCAATCAAGACACCTATGCCTATCCACTGTTGAAAACATACGATCTAAAAGCCACATTCTTTATTCCGTTTAAGTTTGTCGATGGTGTGGATTCTTGGAATGTAGGTTCAGAAAAGATCATGTCTACCCAGCAGTTGAAATCGCTCGATGACGCGATCATTGAATTGGGGCTTCATTCTTTTGACCATTTGAACTATAGTGAGATGGCTCTCGCAGACATAGAATCTGACTTTCAAAAATGTAAAGATTTTATCAAACGACATCGGTTACCTGTACATAATGTGTTGGCCTATCCGTTTGGGAAATATCCTAAAAAGGACCCAGAAAAGAAGGATTTCTTTAAAACATTACACGATCATCAAATGGGTTATGGCTTAAGAATTGGCAATCGGGTGAATCGCTTTCCGTTTAAGAATAATTATGAAATTCAGCGCATTGACATCAAAGGGGAAGACAGCCTGTTGACCTTTAAGTTAAAATTGCGTTTTGGAAAACTGAAATTATTTTGATAAAACCACTACTGAATTGTGATTTTACAAATCAGTATTCAAGTCACTTGATTTGTTTTTGAATCAATAGCAACTTGGCATATCTAGAGAAAACACCATAGGCATTAACGCCCGAAATCGCCAAGCCTGGAATGCCATCCAAAAAACCTCTTTTTAAAATATAACTACTGAAAAATCGAAAAAATGGTTTAAAAATCAATTGAAGGTAGGTGACTTTTTTACCCTTATTATGTAGTTGTTCAGCTTGAAACCACGCATATATATCGCGTTTTTTGATATAATGCTCCAAGCCTTTGTATGTATAATGTAAAACGGGATAGTTTAGTTTGCCTATACTGCCTTTAACCACTAACTTTTCATGCACGCTGCCTTTAAAATGACAGTGTATTCGTTCGACCAATCGGGTGACATTACTGCTATGATGGTATAAGAAGCGGTTCATGAAAAAATGTGGAAAGTTGAGCTTAAAGCCCGTATGCTTATTCGTATTGACAGCGGCAATGATTTCGTGTTGCAGATTTGAGGTAATGCGTTCATCGGCATCTAAAAACAACACCCAATCCATGGTCGCAAATTGCAGAGCGTGATTTTTTTGAGCAGAAAAATTGTCGAATTGCCTTTGGATAATTTTACAATTAAATTGCTTGGCTATGGCCACAGTGTTATCCGTGCTGTAAGAATCAATTATAATAATTTCATCTGCAAACTTAACCGAATGAAGCGCTCTATAAATACAGTCTTCTTCATTAAAGGTTGGAATGATTACGGTGATTGTCTTCATATGCGAAATCTACCGTAAAAATACTGAAATTAATAGAATCGGGTTTGCATGACCAAGATTGAATACTATTTGTTTTTATATCCTTAAATTTGCATTTGTAATTCAAATTAGCATGAATAATTTAGAAATTTCCGTAATAATAAGCACGTATAACTCCGAAGAATGGCTACGTAAGGTTTTGGAGGGTTACAAGCATCAACATTACGACAATTACGAAGTGATTGTTGCAGATGATGGTTCAAGAGAAACCACAAAAGAATTGATAGCCTCTTTTCAGGACCATTATCCGGTGCCGTTGCGACATATTTGGCATGAGGACGAAGGCTATCGCAGACAGCGAATCTTGAATATTGCCATTACACAATGTGCTTTTGATTATGTCTTATTTACAGATGGTGACTGCATTCCACGTCCGGATTTCTTGGCAGTACATGCAAAGTTTGCTGAAGAAGGATTTTATTTATCTGGAGGTTATTGTAAATTGAATATGGGCTTAAGTGAAAAAATTGATCAGGAAGCCATTAGTACCGGCAACTGTTTTGATGTAAAATGGTTAAAAAGTCAAGATGAATTAGGAGGCAAGCAAGCATTAAAATTGTCTGCGGGCACTACTTTAGCGACCTTTTTGGATTTTGTAACCCCAACCGGAGCTACGTTCAATAATTGTAATTCGTCCGCTTGGAAAAAAGATTTGATTGCCATTAACGGTTATGATGAGCGTATGCAATATGGCGGTCCTGATAGGGAATTGGGTGAGCGTTTGGAGAATTATGGGATTAAGACCAAGCAAATACGGCATAAAGCGATTTGTTTACACCTTGACCACGCTCGTGGTTATAAAACAAAAGAGTCCCTTGAGCGAAATCTGAACATCCGAAAAGAAGTAAAAACAGAGAACAAAAAATGGACAGATTACGGTATCATTAAAAAGTAATCGCACGTGACACCAAAAGCGACCTCTGTTATTATCAGTACGTATAACCAACCTAAATGGTTGCGAAACGTCTTGATTGGTTACCAACAACAGACCCTTTCTGATTTTGAAATTGTCATTGCCGACGACGGTTCAGAGGATGGTACTAGGTTGGTTGTTGAAGCGTTTCAGAAAGATACAAAGCTCAAGATCGAACACGTATGGCATCCTGACGCAGGGTTTCAAAAAACGACCATCCTTAATAAAGCCATTCAGGCAACTCAAGGTAATTATCTGATCTTTTCGGATGGTGATTGTGTTCCGCGAAATGATTTTATAGAAACGCACTTAAAATTCAAAAAATATGGCCATTTTTTGTCGGGAGGATATTTCAAATTACCGCTGACTATTTCTCAATCAATTACAGCGAAAGATATCATCGATCAAACTTGTTTTCAGAAAGAATGGCTCTTAAAAAATGGCCTCAAGAAATCCTTTAAGTTGAATAAACTGACGTCAACAGGAATCAAGGAACGACTGTTAAATGCATTCACGCCTACAAAAGCAACGTGGGATGGCATGAATGCCTCTGGGTTTAAAAAAGATATCATCGCGGTCAACGGCTTTGACGAACGCATGCGTTACGGAGGCGAAGACCGTGAACTTGGCGAACGACTTATCAATAAGGGTTTAAAATCGATTCAAATAAGATATAGTGCCATCTGTTTGCACCTCGATCATGAACGTGGTTATGTGAACGAGGATGATTCCAACATAAATAAAGCGATTCGTAAAGCAACCAAAGCTCAAAAGAGGACGTGGACTGACTTTGGCATTATAAAGTAAGTTTATTTTCTATAGACGCCGACTTTCCAATAGGTGTTTTCATTAGTAGTAGTGATAGACTCAAAATTCAATTGATCTAACTGGTCAAAATACTTCCAACAGCCCAAGCCTTCTCTATAAATCGAGGTAATAATGATCCCATTATCATTCAAACAGGCAATCATCCTATCCATTACATTCTGTTTTTCAGTTTCATGGATATAGTAGAAAACTTCATTAAATATGATGACATCGAATGTCTGTTTTGGCTGAAAATTATGGATGTCAGCGCAGATAAATTCAGTATTTCTTAACGTCAGATGATTGGCTTTGGCAATAGATACTGAAGAAAAATCCATACCTAAAAAGTAAGAATATTTGGTAGAAGCCATTCGTTCTGCCAAGATGCCTTCTCCACAGCCCAAATCTAAAATAGAAGCATTTTCAGGACCAAATTCAACAGTATAATCAATGATTTTTTGGTAACGGACAGCTTCTATATCGTCCTTCAACTTATCCCAACGACCACTTTTATATTGTCTATTCCAACGTTGCTGACGTCGCCAATTATGAAATCTATCTAAAAAGTTCATACAGTTTTTGTTTTGAGATGATGGTCGAGAAATGTCGACAATTTAGGAATGATAAGCTCTGGTGTCAATTGCTGGTACATAAAACTAGGATCTTCTTCGATCTTACGACGCACCTCTCGATCTTCAGAAAATAAATCAGGATGCTCATCCAATAAGTGGATGGAGGTATGTTTTTTCCCATCTTCGAAGCTGGCCCAAGATTCTTTCATGACATAGGGAGAAAAAATAGTAAACGTAGGTTTGTTTAACGCTTTTGAAATATGAACAACGCCACCTTCATTGCCTACAAGCAATTCACATTGATTCATCAATGTTATAAAGCCTCTGATACTGTCTTCATACAGGTCAATGATGATATTATCTTTGTGTTGGCAGTCCTTGTAAATCTCCAGTGCGTCCTGTTTCTGATGCGGCGCATAATTAAACAGTACGTAAGCATCGTAGGTCGTGGTGATAAAATCCACGAGTTGCACAATATACTTATAGGGCATCGATTTTTGGGGTGTACTTCCCAAAACGCCAAACATAATTACAGGCTTATGATAGCTTTTGAGTTTGGTGTACTGCTTTTCAGAATCGGTCAAATATATTTTAGGTTCAAATACAGGATCTTTGATATGAAACACGGAGGTCACCAATTGCACCCGGTCTTCGATTGCTTTGCCACAGTCCCGACTTTTTTCTTTTAAAAAATTGATGGAGTGGGTGTAAAATGGTAAAATAGGATCTTTATCTCTCTTTTTATAACCGATTCTGATAGGGGCATTCGAGATCAACGAAATAACTCTACTTTGAAATTTGGCATAAGGATCAAATAGTATATCATAGCGAGACTTTCGAATTCGAAATGCCATTTTAAAGAGATTTGGAAGTTTTTTAAGTTCCTTCTCGTCAATTTCAATAATATTTTGAATGTGAGGGTTGTTTTCTATCACACCAGTAGTGTAATCATACACCATAAAATCAATGACGGCATCTGGATATTTTTGTTTCATATTGGTCGCAATCAAGGATGCCAGTAAGACATCACCAATTCGTTTGTTCTGTATAACCAATATTTTTTTCATAGTGTTTTGATACTGCTTGGATGCGATCAATTAAAAACTTGTTGATAGTAGTGTGTTCTATGCTCACAAATTACCAAAAAATAATACGTTTGCATGCTTCGAAAGTATTATAATTTCTACTTTTATTAAAATATCAATTGACATATATTTGAAATTAATATGAGTGGAACAAAGCAGAACGTATATTTTCATCCCGATTACCAATCGTATCAATCCGAAATTTTAAGATTTATTTCCCATTTTGAATCAGAAGGTGATGAGGTCATGTTGGGCGATAGAAATTCAATTAAGAGGTTTGAATTTCAGGGAACTGCTATTAATATCAAATCGTTTAAAAAGCCAAATGCATTCAACTCATTTGTGTATAAATACGTCCGTAAATCCAAGGCAAAACGCTCATTTGAATATGCCAAAAGACTTTTGGAAGCCACTATTTCAACCCCTTTTCCGATTGCTTATATAGAAGTGTTTTCAGCATCAGGACTTCAGAATAGTTATTATGTCAGTCGGCATATAGACTATGATTTAGATTTTAGGACGCTGATTCACGAGCCCAATTACCCGGATCGAATCAACATTTTAAAACAATTTACGGCCTTCACCTTCAAACTTCACGAACATAATGTCAACTTTTATGACCATTCACCAGGTAATACCTTGATTGTTAAAAAATCGGAAGGTTCTTATGATTTTTATCTCATTGATTTAAATAGAATGCATTTTGAGCCTATGGATTTTAATAAGCGAATGCATAATTTTCGTCGACTTTGGTTGTCAAAAACCATGATAAAGGTCATGGCTGAAACCTATGCGAAACTTTATGGCAAAACCTACAAAGAAACACATGATTTAATGTTGAGTCACAGTCGTGATTTTCAACGGAAGATCGACAGTAAAAAATTAAGAAAGTCCGGAAGAACTATGAAGTTTAAAACCGAATGAAAAGAAATTCCAAACTCCAAATTGTAAGTTTTGGAATTTGGAATAATATTTTATTGATAGTTGAATAATTTAAACTGCTACATTATATTCCCTTAAAGCATCGTTCAACGATGTTTTTTTATTGGTACTTTCCTTTCGTTTACCGATGATAAGCGCACAGGGCACTTGATACTCACCAGCAGGGAATTTTTTGGTGTAACTACCAGGGATCACAACAGAACGAGCAGGAACGACACCTTTCATTTCAACGGGTTCATCTCCAGTTACATCTATGATTTTTGTGCTCATTGTCAAAACAACATTGGCTCCCAAGACGGCTTCCTTTTCAACTCTTACACCTTCTACTACAATACAACGAGAGCCAATAAAAGCGCCATCTTCAATAATTACAGGTGCCGCTTGCAGTGGTTCTAGCACCCCTCCAATACCTACGCCTCCTGAAAGATGTACATTTTTACCAATTTGAGCACAGCTTCCTACCGTTGCCCAAGTATCTACCATCGTGCCTTCATCAACATACGCACCAATGTTCACGTAGCTAGGCATTAAAATAACACCGCTCGAAATATAAGCGCCATGCCTAGCGACGGCGTTTGGCACCACCCGAATCCCTTTATTGGCGTAATCCCGCTTTAAGGGAATCTTGTCATGATATTCGAAGATACCAGCTTCCAGGGTTTCCATTTTTTGGATTGGAAAATACATCACCACTGCTTTTTTAACCCACTCATTTACCTGCCATCCAGTGTCAGTAGGTTCAGCAACACGAAGTGTTCCCGCGTCTAAAAGATCGATGACATTTCGTATGCTTTCAATCGTCACCTCATTGGTCAAAAGGGATCGATCTTCCCAAGCCTTTTCTATATTTTGAATCAGTTGTTTCATGGTTTTATTCTGTTTTTACAAAGATACCTCTATAATTGGTTTTATTAAATTCAACCTAAAAAAAAGACATGTACACTTAAGAAGTTATAACTTTGTAATATAATGTAGGGATTCAATGATGTTATTCCTTCGTTTTCAAAAATAGTATGGCAAGATTATTAGCAATAGATTACGGTACGAAACGAACAGGCATCGCCATTACAGATGAACTTCAGATTATTGCGTCTGGTCTGACGACGGTAGACACAAAGGAATTGCTTAAATTTTTGAAAGACTATTGCAGTAAAGAAACTGTCGAATTATTTGTAGTGGGTGAACCAAAGCAAATGAACAACGAAGTCTCTGAAAGTGAGGCAGCAATTCTTCCATTTATTGAAAAACTGTCTAAAGCCATTCCTAAAATTCCAATTGTACGCGTGGATGAGCGGTTTACCTCAAAAATGGCATTTCAAACGATGATCGATAGTGGATTGACCAAAAGTCAGCGTCGAAATAAAGCGTTGGTAGATGAGATTAGTGCCACCATTATTCTTCAAAGTTATATGGCTTCCCATCGCTAAGGCTGCAATAGTTGTTTCTTATTTGTCTAAATTACTTTTGAGATTCGTATTTTTGCATCTTTAAAAATTACAACATATGATTTTACCCATTGTGGCTTATGGAGATCCCGTTTTAAGAAAGAAAGCCGAGGAACTCTCCAAAGACTATACCAACCTAGACGAGTTGATTGCAAACATGTATGAAACGATGTATGGTGCGTTTGGTGTTGGTTTGGCAGCACCACAAATAGGCCTTCCTATTCGTGTGTTTTTGGTGGATACGAGCCCTTTTTCTGAAGATGATGATTTCACAAAGGAAGAGCAGGAGCAGCTTAAAAATTTTAAACGCACGTTTATAAATGCCCACATTCTTGACGAGACCGGCGATGAATGGGCCTTTAATGAAGGGTGCTTAAGTATACCCGAAGTTCGGGAAGATGTCTTTAGAAAGCCGAATATCACGATTCAATATCATGATGAGAATTTTAAGGAACATACGGAATCTTTTGACGGTCTTATTGCCCGTGTCATTCAACATGAATACGATCATATCGAAGGCATTTTGTTTACCGATAAACTGTCAGCCTTAAAAAAAAGATTGATAAAATCCCGTTTGGGTAATATTTCAAAAGGGAATGTCGATGTTGATTACAGAATGCGTTTTCCTGCCATGAAAAAGAAACGTTAAAAATTAAGTTCAAATAGGGCAAACTAATATATTTGCCTTCAACAAACATAAAATTATGAGTTTAGATAAAATCCTTTCCATTTCAGGAAAGCCAGGTTTATATAAAGTAGTGACACCAACACGAAACGGTTTTGTTGCAGAATCCTTGTTAGACAATAAGCGAATTACAGTCAATGCACACAGCAACGTGAGTGTGTTGAGTGAAATCGCCGTGTATACGCTTCAGGAGGAGTTACCACTTCGCGAAGTCTTTAAAAAAATCAGAACAAAGGAAGACGGTAAAGAAACTTCGATCAATCATAAAGATGATAAAAGTGTGCTCGAAGAATATTTTTTTGAAGTACTTCCCGAATATGATGAAGATCGCGTTTATGCCAGCGACATCAAGAAAATTGTACAATGGTATAATCTGTTGCAAAAGCATGATTTGCTTGGTGCCTTGGATGAAGTAAAAGAAGCTGAAGCAGATTCTAAAGAAGAGGGTTCTTCCGAAGAAGAATAACAAATTTTGTCACTTCGAGTGTTAATGGCGTTGTTTTGGAAAAAAACAACGCCATTAATGTATCGAGAACCGAGTCAAATTCTTTGTATTCGGTGTTCCCTTCCTTGTTTAAAAAAAAAACAACGCCATTACTGTATCGAGAACTTTTCAAGTGCTAGTTTCAAAGGCTTTCGATAGATTTTTAAAAAACTGTTTGTAACAATTCTTTAAAAACACGCGAACTGACATTGTGATTTCAAATAAAACATTACGTTCATAAATTGTTCAAAGAATCATCTTATATCTATGAATGAACATCTTCAATAGTCGTATTTTTGAACGTATAAATTCAAGATTATGTCTGACAAAACCCAACAATTAAAAGCCTTCGAGCGTTTGCTCATCATTATGGACGAGCTTCGCGAACAGTGTCCGTGGGACAAGAAGCAAACGATGGAATCACTTCGGCATTTGAC
>JBBSOJ010000015.1:0-24468 GCA_038259855.1 Flavobacteriales bacterium | reverse complement strand
TAATTGACAAACCACTCTTTTTAACGGAATTTTAAGTTTAAAGACGGTTTAAATTTATAGCAGCCAACTATTTACCTAGCTTTATATGAAATTGCCCACTGTTTACAAAAAGTGGCTTTTAATAAACACATCCAAAAAAAAATATTTATTAAACATACTTTTTTAGAAAAAAAGTACAAAACTGTTGAAATGACTGTAATGCCCTCTGCAAAGTTCCAATGATTTATTTCGTTTGATGATTTTAAAGACTACGGAAGCTTCAATAACAATTAATTAATCCTAACATAATTTAAATTTATGAAAACAATTACGCTTAAGAGTTGTTTGATGTTTCTGATCTGCTGCTCTATTTTCGCCCTCGACTTTAATAGCGATGGCATTTTAATGAACGATAGCTTCTATGCTATAAACGAGAAAGGATTGAATCCTTCCGAAGAATCTACCGACCTTGCAGAAGCATCTCGTGTAGACAATTTAAATAATTTAAGTTTAGCTTCCGAATGTTCCTTTTATCCAGGTCAGCGACGATGGAGGGTTACCAACCCAAACCAAACCACCGTCCAAGTGAGATGGCGTGTTGTTGGTACTAATGAAACCGCTGTTTACAATGCGCAACCTGGTAAAACATACTTTTTTACCACGGATGCAGGAGGTTCAAATACAGCCAAGTTGTATTGGATGCATGGTGACGATTTAAAATGTGTGATCACCGCATCAACCAACGAATTATGTGACATATGTGAAAAAGATAATATTGTAGAGGAAGACCGTTACAAAGTGTTGGACGCTTCGAGTTATTCTATTATACTTCCTAATCTCTTATGCGAAAATGAAGATGTTAAATTCACTTTTGATACAACCGACCCTGGTTTTATGTACATAATAGATGACGAAACAAATGGTAGAAATGGATTTGTTCATATCTTGGGACAAGCTAGAATAACTGAAAACGCGGTTTGCGGTGATAAAGATTATTCAGATGTTGTTTGGGATATGGATTTTTGGTTTAGACCAAGTAATCCTGGAGAAATAGTGGAACCGCGACTTGTTTCGCCTGGTCAAAATACTTCAGATTGGCGTTTATGGGCCTTATTCTCTGGTAAAATATTGAATAAATCGAACTCTAATGAGCAGATTTCTTTTATTCGTATGACCAATAATAATTTCGGTTTTCAAATAGGAACGGGAGCTAATAATCAAAATTCAGAATACGGTGCGTCTGCATGGTTTAAATTTATTGTTGAATTGAATGATGAACCAATGTGGTTCAGTGGCAATAGTGGCCACGGTTCTTTGAACGTAAATTTGACCGAAGCGTGTGAGGATGTGGAGCCACCAGTAGTGTGCGATACCTATACAATGTTTTATACTGATACCAGAACAGGTATCGTTGCATCAGAATTTTCAAAAATTCAATTTTCAGGAACTGACGCTACTTTAGTGCCTTTTGCCACCAGAAATTATGGCGCCCATCTATCTTACGATGGTGCTACCAATACGCTTTATGCTATAAATAGCAATGGTTCTGCAATTGAGAAAGTAGATCCAGAAACCGGCGCTAGTTTAGGCTTCATTCCGTTATCAGGATTGAACACAATTCGTTGCAATGCTTTTAAAGATGGCTTTATCTATTTGGCTTCACAGAATCAGAATCGAATTGTTAAAGTCGATCCAAACACTGGTAGTTATACTGTCATCGCGGCAGATGTTCCTGTAGCTGGAGGCGATTTGGTGTTTATTGGTGACGATCTTTATTTAGTAACGCGAACAGGAAACAGAATGATGTTCATTGATCAGGTTGCTGGCACAGCAACATTTGTTGCCAATATTCCTGCTGGAGTCAATGGTGTTGCACAAAATGCTGATGGTACTATATTAATGGCTAATGACAATGCAAGTATATTCAGTGTACTTAATACATCAGGAGCGGTTATAGGATCTTTTAATATTATAAAAGACGGCGTTTCCTACGAACTTAATGACGGAGATTTGGCTGCCGGTTGTACAACTGATGTCACACCTACAGACCCAGAAGCGGGTTGCTTTGCGTCATTAGTGATGGATTATACGCCAGGATTGACTTCTTCGGGAGCAGCATTACCAGCGAATCGATCTGATGCTTCTAAAGCGCTGTTTGCACCAGATAAGCAAAATGGAGTTGACGGTTTCGTATCGTTAGGCATTGGAGGTTCTATTACATTGGAATTGGAAGGTGCGATATTTGATGTTGCGGGTGTTGATTTCACAGTATATGAAACGTCCTTTTCAGGTGACGTATGTTCCGGGGCATCAGACGAAACTGCGAAAATTGAAATATCCTCAAATGGTACGACATTTATTAGTGCTGGAGAGTTCTGCAGAGATGCACAGATTGACATCGCTGCTTCAGGATTGGCCTTTATAACACACGTAAGAATTACGGATTTGACCACTGGGTCGGGTGATGGTTATGATGTTGATGGTATTCAGGCAACAAATTCATGTGATGATACTTCAAATATATTTGGTTGTGTCGCTGAGATGATGGTCACGTATTTACCAGGATTGACATCAAACGGTAGCGCTATAGCTGCAGATCGTATGGATGCCACCAAGGCATTGGGAACTCCGGATAAAGCTAACCAAGCTGACGGATTCGTATCGTTAGGTATCGGCGGCTCATTGGAGATAGAACTTTCTGGAGCAATCTATAATGAAGCTGGTATTGATCTTATAGTTTATGAAACATCATTTTCTGGTGATGACTGTAATGGATCAAATGATGAACGTGCAGAAATTTTGCTATCTCAAGATGGTATTCTTTTCGTCAGTGCAGGGGTGTTCTGTAGAGATGCTGAAATTGATTTGGAAGGACTTGGATTGATTTATGTTACTTCAGTTAAAATTATAGACCGTACTACAGGTAATGGTGATGGCTATGACGTGGATGGTATTGAAGGTATGAACGCATGTCGTGAAATACCAACAAACACACCTGAAGAAGTTTGCTACGGTGCATTTGTGATTGAAAACAGCTATCAACCGGGATTGAAAAATAACGGACAGCCTATCACAAATCCTGATCGATTAGATCCATCTAAAGCATTGGGTGTACCTGAAGATGACGATTCTTTGAACTTTGTATCGTTAGGATACGGTGGAGAAATTATCATAGGATTTGACGGTGCCGTTATAAATAATATCGGAAATGATATCCAGGTTTTTGAAACTACCTATAACGATGAAACATTTGCATCCTATCCAGAATCGGCTGATGTGTATGTATCCATGAATGGGTTTGAGTTCTATAAAGTAGGTACTGCTTATACAAATGAGTCTGCAGAATTTGATATCAGTTCGGCTAGTGTCTTTTTACCTTTTATTACACAAGTGAAATTGATTGACACGACGCCAGTTGGTTCATTATCTGATGATGCTTATGATTTTGATGGTATTATTGCGCTGACAGGATGTACGTCGCTAGATACACCTTCAATCGCAGCGCTATTGAGTACCGAAACGAAGGTAGCACTCGCACCTGAATTTAGTTTATATCCAGTGCCGGCAAATACTACTTTGAATATCCGATTATCAGGTCAGACAGCTAACAACGTGAGTTACGAAATTGTGTCTATTCTAGGTCAAGCGTATAGTAGAGGACAAGTTGAAGTTAACGCTGGTAAAGTTGATATAAAGGCTGACATATCAAACTTGGCAGATGGAACTTATTTCGTGAGAATACATTCTGGTGGTACCATCATTTCTAAACAATTTGTAAAAGCATCACGATAGATGGTTATGAGAATTGGATAGGTTGATACCTTGAAATAATTACTATTGAGAATGCGGTAAAGTTGAAACTTTACCGCATTTTTTTTTGTCAATTTTTTTAGCATTAAAAAGTATAGTGCGCTTCCGAAAATAATCATAGTAATAGTCTTTGTCATAACATCACATTATTCAATTATAATGTTGAGCTAAATATGTCAAAATAGTGACTTGACGTTTATTCATACGCATAGACTAAATTATTTTTTTGTATGAATTTTAGAAGGGATATTTGCACCATTTTATGACACTTTTGGTTTTACACATTACAGAAGGTAAATCGTCATAAACGCTATTAATATCTGCTCTATGAAACCTAAAACTAGATGTTCATATAATCAAACAGTAACTCGTACTATTATATTATTATTGATGCTAATGGTGGTTGTTTCTGAAAGTTGGGCACAAATTTCCGCTTCTCCAACGCGCGTGACATTTCAATCGCGCGTATTTATAACGAATCCGTCGGCCAATTATACAAATACCGATCGCGATAGAATAGGGGCTGCCCTACATGGTGGTGGCGCTTTGAGTATCGGTAACAAACAACGAATCAATGGTCAGCAAATGTCATTTGACATTACAACAACATCTGCAACGGACCTAATTGCCGATATCACAATAAACAGTATTGATACCGGGATCGACATTTTTTACATAGCGCCTATAAAAAAGGTATCTTCTATCTATTCGTACCATACACCTGGATTTGCAAAAATCACGGAAATCTTTACAGATTGGAATTTCGACGGTGACAATTTTTGGAGATCCAATCAATGGCGTAATAACGATGTTAATACCTGGCCTAATAGCCATAACAATTTATTAGCCTTTACCTTCAATGGCATCACATATTCTACAGGAGCCAACGACGCAGCGCTTAATCTTAAATTAGGCGCAGGTAATTTTGTACCGAAGCGTTTCAAAGCCTACTCAACCCCCGGGGTTCAGGGTAATGTTAATTCTAATCACTATTTAATTGTCGGCGATGCTTTAAATAACGTGCTAGATCCGAGCCCAGAACCCGTTGCAATTCCGTCACCTTCGGAAATTGAGAATTTTACCATATTCAATTCTATCATCGATGGTCTTAATGGTCTCGATCTCGGAACAGGTATCACGAATTTTAATAATGCAGTCACCGTCAAATTTTTTAGTGGTAATGGCAATGTAGGTGCTTTGGGCGATGATGTACCTGACGTTATTGTAACCCAAATCGCCGATGCCAATGATAATAGTTCAGATATTTATTACTACGCCGATGTTCATGGAAATGTAGTAGGAAAACCAGTAGCCCTTAATATCCGATTCGATGGAAATAATTCCAATACATATGATTATCTAGGTAAGTGGCGTATGGATTTGTTTAAATACCCTAATGGTGTTAGTTTTCAAGCTGCGCTACCTGCTACATACGCAACTAATCAATCCGCGACGTGGAAGTCTATAAAGATGGTCGGTCTTAAATTGGACGATTTTAATTTAACGCCATCCGATATACCACAAATTAATAATATCAATATGGCTGCTGGAGGTAATGCTGATATTGCATTTCTTGCCTATAACAAAGATGCGTTTGACATAAAATCACCTATTGCAACACGCTATCCAGTTTCCCAATTTGTGTGCAAATTTCCGAATACAACCTCAATAAAATTTAATGCGATTGCCGACATAGAAGGACGATTACCATCAGATCCCATTGGGCCCGGACAAGCTTTAGAGTTTCAGTGGTCAAAATATAATACGACACTCGGAACCTTTCAACCCATGGGGATTGCAAGCCCAGATGCTGATTTAGATTTCGTGGGTGGCATTACAACCTCTGATCTAGGTTTGTATAATTTAACGGTACGCAACGCTTTCGGAACTATTATTTTACCTGTAAATCTTGTTGAAGGGGGCACACCTTATATTTGGAATGGAACGCAATTCGATCTTCCCAATGTATATACAGCAGCAGGCATAAACCCTAATCCGTCCGATAGAAACTTGATTTTTGCCGAAGACTATAATTTGTCTGTGGATATCGAGGGTTGTAACTGTCGTGTTCAGGCTGGTACAAACGTAACAATACCTGCCGGTATAACAATGAAGCTATTTAGCGAGTTAACAGTAGAGGAGGCTGTACCTTTTGATCCCGTATTAGGTTCAAGTGCAATCCCGGCGGGCATTTTTCTACTGGAAGATACTGCGAGTCTTGTACAAACTAAACCAGTGAATGTCAATGCTAATTTGGGTACAATTTTAATGAAGCGAGAAGCGCGTAATTTGAACCCTCTTGACTATGTGTACTGGTCATCTCCGGTAAGTAATTTTAATATTAACGCTATTGCAACTACACCTGCGTATCTTTGGAATCCCACCATTGTCAATGCTTTGGGAAGTTCTGGAAATTGGGTTTCTGCTGCAAATACGATTATGCAAGCAGGAAAAGGATATATTGTGAGGGCTGCAAGTGCCAATATCCCCGCTTTTATCAACACGTTCGAGGGTAACCCAAATAACGGTACCATCAATATAACGATTCAGAAATCATCAGGGGGTACCGCACCTATTGATGAGAACAAACATTGGAATTTAATCGGAAATCCGTATCCATCGGCTATAAGTGCCAGAAAATTTTTAATTGCTAATGCCCAAACCAGTCCTAAAATTGAAGGAAATGTGCGTATTTGGAAACACGATGCAGCCATTTCGAATTTAGTTTCTAGCCCTTATTATAACAATTATTCTTATAACTACGGAGATCAGTACTTGACTTTTAATTTGACAGGATCGAATCCTGCTGTTTTTAATGGCAATATTGCCGCCGGTCAGGCATTTTTCGTTCAGGCCTTGGAAAGTAACGCTGCTAATGAAACGATTACTTTTAGAAATGATTTGCGATTTGATAGTAGCGAGAATGCGTACGATAATACTGATTTTTTTAGAAATAGCGAAGAAATCACAGAATCAATAACCACGGATGAACAACGTATATGGTTAAGTTTAAAAAACGAAGATGATATCTCAAAAACAGCACTCGTAGGATATATTGCTGGCGCAACAGACGGAGAAGATGTTTTATATGACGCACAGCTCGAAGGTTATGAATTTAATTTATATTCCATTATTGATCAAAAACAGTTTGGTATACAAGGTCGTTCGTTACCCTTCAATTCGGAAGACGTCGTTACATTGGGAATTGCCTTACCTTCAAATGGTATTTATAAATTAGGAATCGATACGTTGGATGGGTCTCAGTTTATAGATGATTCTCAACCGTTCTATGTTCAGGATATGTATTTAAATACAATTCATGACATTCGCTTAGCACCATATGTTTTTACCGCAAATGCTGGATTATACAGCGATCGCTTTCTTTTAAAATATGTAAACAATCAAGAAACTTTATCAACTAACGATCTTGTGAGTTTTGATACATTTATTTCAATTAACAATAATCGATTGCTTGTGCGTGCTCCCTCAACCATAAAAAGTATTGCTATCTACGACATCACTGGAAAGAAGATAATTAATTATGTAGCTGGTACAAGTGCAGCCCAATTTGGCGCTGAATTTCATTACTCAAAAGGCATCTATATAGCGCTGGTTACTTTGGAAGATGGCAGCGTAGTGAAGCGAAAATTGGTCAATTAATTTAATGTATTACTCTTTTTAGTTCTTAATTCTCACAAATTGATCATCCGATATTTATTATTGATTGAAATGTCGTTCAATAAGGATCTTATTTATTTTTCAAACGTTAATGTTGTTTGAAGCGCAACATGATTATTTTATGAATCGGATTTTTTTGGTAAAAGCTTAAATGGATTCCACAATATCGACTGATTATTATACCATCTGAAAATTTATTCTCATTGAATAAACTATCAATTATCAAAAATTGATTCTATTATTAATTAATTTTGAATTTATAAGGACGGTTAATTTTTTAAAATATCACTATGAATAGAGATTTAAGTAATTACAGGAAATCCTACGACAAAGAAGCGTTGTTGGAACAAAATATTGGTGACGATCCAATGGTGCTTTTTCAAACTTGGTTTGATGAAGTGGATACTAAATTTAAAGACGGTGAGACGAATGCCATGACCATTTCAACCATTGGTTTGGACGGATTCCCGAAGAGTAGAGTAGTGCTACTCAAAAAATTCAATAGTGATGGTTTTGTGTTTTACACGAATTATGAAAGCGAAAAGGGTCGCGCCATCCTAGAGAATCCTCATGTTTGCCTATCTTTTTTTTGGCAGAAGGCTGAACGCCAAGTCATCATTAAGGGTATGGTAGAAAAAGTTCCAGAAGACATGAGTGATGCTTATTTTGAATCCCGTCCTAGAGGTAGTCAGCTAGGTGCATTGGCATCTCATCAAAGTACTGTTATTACAGACAGAGAAACGCTTCAGAATCATCTTGATGCGTTGGAAAAATCTTATGAAGGAAAAACGATTCCAAGACCAGATTTTTGGGGTGGTTTTATAGTAAAACCTATAGAGATTGAATTTTGGCAAGGTAGAGCGAACCGATTGCATGACCGCATGAGATATACATTGACCAAAGCGTCATCATGGAGCATCGACAGATTGTCTCCCTAAATATTCAATAACACTTCTTCAATACAAAAAGTAATATAATCTTACAAAAAATTACATTTCATCGAAAATATTGACTTATTAGCAGGTTAATTTAGATATTTATTTAAATTTACAAGTAATGAAGCAATTTTTAAAGCTGCCCCGCTTTACAGATTGTTTAGATCCCAAATCTAAATCATTTAAAACTTAACCTACATGATGAAATTAACCAAACTAATGTCAGCAATGACATTGATGGCAGTGCTGTCATTTTCATGCGCCCCGGAAGATCTATCGAATGATGCTATTGACTCAACTATTTTAGCCAATGCACCAGATGCCAAAACGATTGAAATTGAAATTTTGGAACTTATCAATACTCACAGAATTGAACAAGGTTTAAATCCTTTGAACAATCTGAATATCATCAAATCGGTGGCTTATTCACATACCGATTATATGGTTGGTATGAATCAAGTGAATCATGATAACTTTTTCCAACGGAAAACTAGCTTGATTCAAAATGCCGGCGCCGCTAAAGTTTCAGAAAATGTGGCTTATGGTTATAGTACCGCAGAGAATGTCGTTAATGCTTGGATCAATAGTCCAGGGCATAAGGCCAATATGGAAGGTGATTTTACAGATTTTGATATTTCAGCAGAACAAAACAACGAAGGTAGATGGTTTTTTACCAATATTTTTATAAAGAAATAGTGTGAATTAGTTATAGTGTTAGTTATAAGAAACCACGACGATTGTTGTGGTTTTTTTATGTCCTTAAGCGAGCATTCAAAAGCATCACAGATTCTGCAAAAGTGCTATCGTATAAAGTGTTTATAAACGCTCTTCAAAGGCTCCAAATCATTTGGATAGAGGAACTCTTATCAACGGTGTTGAGAATTTAACCATCAGAAATAGCATCTCTTAACATTGACCGGTAAAACGATGTCAACAGTCTTCAATGGATGAATAGCAGAATAAATCTTAAAATATAACTACTCATATAAGCGCAACTCTATAAAAATGATCTCTGGTATCTATCTGAAATAATTATAATTGCTGTTTAATATTCCATACGAATTTAGATAGAGTCATGGTATTTAAAAATGATCATTTTCAAATAGAAAATCAACGCATCAAACAAAAAAAGCAGACTCTTTACAAAGTCTGCTTTTTTAAATTATAATTAGATTACTTAATCTTTTAATATGTAAAAGTAGGATCGTCTGTTAAGTTGATGCTCTTCTTCAGAACATTCTACACCGTTGGAGCATTTGTTCAGTAATTGAGTTTCACCATACCCAATAGCGCTTTCAATCCGTTCTGTAACAATTCCTCTTGATAATAAATAATCTCGTGTTGACTTTGCTCGGCGATCAGAGAGCTTCAAATTGTATCTATCACTTCCTCTACTGTCTGTGTGGGACTCTATCTTAATAATCATTAAAGGATGTTCTCTCATAACGTCTACAATGTTCTCCAATTCGTATTCTGCATCCGTGCGGATGTTCCATTTATCAAAATCGAAGAAGATTGGATTGATAACAATTTGATCGTTATCAATGAGGGGTTGTAGATAGAGATCAGCAGTCGTTTCTTTACCATCGGTATCGTCTGTTGAGACCTTAACGCTCTCATCTTTATAATCTTTTTGGCTTCCCAAGATGGTATAGTTTTTATTACAGTCCGCATTAAAAGTAAACGCACCATCGGCTTCTGTGATAACTGTCTCCATAATCTTGCCAACTTCATTGATTAACTTGACTTCAACACCGGCCAGAATTTCATTGGTTTTCTTGTCTCTAGCAATACCTTTAATGATCTGTTTGCAAACTTCTGCCTTGAAACCATAAATATCGTCACTACCTTTTCCACCAGGGCGGTTGGAAGAAAAATAACCAGTGGTTGTATCATCATTACTAAAATAAGCGAAATCATCATACCCACTATTGTACGGCGCACCTAGATTTACCGGTTCAGCCATGTCATCGGTTATAATGTTCGACTTATAAATATCAAGCAACCCTAGACCTAAATATCCATCTGAAGAAAAATAGAGACTATTATTCTTACTTACGAAAGGAAACTGTTCGCGTCCCTCTGTGTTTATTTTGTCACCTAAATTACGAGGCTCACTATACATGTTATCTTCAAGAATATCGACTTCGTAAATATCGGTTTGTCCTAGACCACCTTCACGATCTGATACAAAATATAACTTTGTATTATCCATGCTCAAGGCTGGCTGGTAGGTCATATAGGTGTCATCATTAAATGGCAATTCAACAACATTCTGCCACTGCCCGTCAACAAATGAAGCACGGTATAATTTTACATTTACAGTACCTTCTTTATCAAATCGTTGCTTATTGTTTTTGTTTACATTATCTCTACTGAAATACATCGTAGTACCATCATTTGAAATGGTCACCAAAGCATCATGATATTTTGTATTGACGTCGATGCCGTATAAAAGTTCGGTAGAACCAAATTCCTTTTTTCCATCGACATTTGAAAGTGTTGCTTGATAGATATCCAAAAAGGGCTCGTCATTCCATCCGTAAGTTTTCTTCAAATCTTTATCGCGTGCTGAAGCGAAATAGAATATAGAATCACGAACATACGTGCCAAAATCAGAATATTCAGTATTGATCGATAAATTTTCCAATTCCACAATGACATCGCCAGAGTTCTCTTCAAGTTCCTTAATTATTTCGACATTCCTATCGCTATAATCTTGACCACGGCTATCGCCACTTTGAATGTCTTTAAATTTCTCAAACCACAGATCAGCTTCAGCATAATTATCTAAACTACGCTGCGTCTGAATGTATTTGTATATGTATTCAGGGGTGACATCATCATACTTTCTCAAAGCTTTGCCGTACCACATTGCAGCCTGTTCTGTTTTGGAATTATTATAGTAACAATCTCCAAGGCGTGTTAATACATGCGCGCTGCTATCTCCTTTTTTGACAGCTTCTTCATACAGTTCTATCGCTTTGATGTAAGAATAATTTTCGAAAAATTTATCGGCTAATTTACGCTGTGCGACCATGCAGGTACTGCTCAAAGCCACTATAAATAGAATTATTTTTGTCTTCATAATCATGTCTTTTTTTAGAAGTATCTAGGCGATTTAATTCGTTTTACTTTAAATACTTCAAACATTAAAAGTATTTCATGCGAACCACTGGTATAAGGTCTTAAATCTGAAATAGGATATCCGTATGAATAACCAACACGTAATGATTTTGATATTTGAAAATCAGCAAGACCAGAAAATTCACCAGCACGCTCATCGATTCTATAACCAGCACCCAGCCACAATTTATCAAAGAACAAAAAGTTGGCCGTGAAATCAATCGATAATGGGGCACCATTGGTCGCTTTCAATAACGCAGCTGGTTTAAATTTGGTGTTGGCGCTAATGTCAAACACATAACCACCAGTAAAATAATAACTCACGCGCTCAAGCGCTTCGAAACCATCTGTCCTGTTTTGATTAGTAGTCAAGATCCTGGGCGCGGACAAACCTAAATACCAACGCTCGGAAGTCCAATAAATTCCCGCACCGACATTCGGACTCCAACGATCTTCGATACCAAAAATAGTAGGGTCATTCGCTTGACTGCTTCTATATTCAGGATCTAAACTATAACTCGTCATTCCACCTTTAACGCCAAAATAGAGTTTCGCATTTTCACTGGTATTGATGTTATAAGAAAAGTCACCATATAAATACGTGAAATTTTCGAAGCCAAGTTCATCATTGATCAATGAAAAACCAAGACCTACCTTTTCATTACGAAGTGGTGTGTGAATCGAAAGTGTTTGCGTTGTAGGAGCGCCCTCGAGACCAACCCACTGACTCCTATGCAAACCGACAACACTCAAAGTCTCTCGACTTCCAGCATAGGCAGGATTGATGGAAATAGTATTGTACATATACTGCGTGAACTGTGGTAATTGTTGTGCAATACCCACCCAACTGCTGAACAGTATAAAAACGACTATGTTAAACTTTATGAATTTCATAGGTTAAAATTTATTTGGTTGCTACGTAGATTGGTCCTGCAAAAGGCTCTATTCCACTATTTCTTAAGTTGATGATATAATAATAGGTTCCTGTCGGAACTTTATCGGAATTTCCAATGGATCCTTTAGAGACCTGACCATTCCAATCATTTTGATAATTGAAATTCTCATAGATTTTTGCACCCCAACGATTGAATATTTGTAACTCTGTGACAAAACCACACGTCTCAACTCCAGTAACTTCAAAAAATTCGTTGTACTGGTCATTATTTGGTGTCACTGTGGTGCTGATGATCACATCCTCTTCACCACATGGTAACACAACACAATCAATAACAGTAATGGTCACTTCATATACATTTGGACATTGTCCTGAAACAGGTTCAGCATAAGTGAATGTATAGTCTCCGAAATCAGCATTTGATTGATCAAAAATACTACCATTCAATGTGGTATTCCCAGAAATCACTTCCCAAGTACCAGTCATATCAGTACTTGACGGTAATTCATCAAAAAGATCTAAAGGTGCGATGTCTTGGCAAAGATCATTCGATACAAAGGTGGTAGATACAGTAACTGATACAAGCACTGTTTGTGTTGCTGTGCCAATATTACCACAGGCATCTTCGAATTCCCAAGTCCAGATAATTGGATATTGGTCTGCATTGGGGTCAAACTCATTTGTTTCAACAAAACTTGTAATTGTTGTTGTTGAGCACTCATCAAAATTTAACGTTGGAACCTCCGGAATGCTATCACAGGTTACAGAGATATCAGATAGATCATTAAGAACTATTGGCGCTGTTCTATCATTCACCAGTATGGTTTGAGTACACTGTTGACTGTTCAAAACAGTCGTTTCGTCAGCATCGCGAACACCATTTTGGTTTGTGTCTTCGTAGGCGGTGATTGTAAATGTGCGTATAACTGATTGAGCACATTCGCCTGTATCTTCAGAATTCGAAGCCGTAATTTCGATTACACCGCAGCTAGTATCACCAATAGTACCATCACCATTGCCTAATGCTTCAAATTCAGCCACCGTGTAAAAAGTAGTTGTTGGTATCTCATCGTAACATTCAACAGTAGTTCCCTGAAATGTAGGACAGGTTACTTCAAACGTACAGCAGTTTGGCGCATTTCCATTCAGTATAATGGTATTACAAGCATTGACATCTTGAAAACTAATACCATAATTGACTGTTACATCAATTCCCTCTGAAACCCAAGTAGATGTTCCATCCGTATTTTCAGTGAACGTCCCAGGAGCTCCCGTTCCATTAGCTGTAAAAGGAGATGTTCCATTAAACGTAGCTGTGATGGTATAGGTCAATCCAGAGGCATCACAAGATGCACTTTCAGCACCTATCAATTCAATATCTGCATTTATGGTGACTGTTACTTCCAATCGATCGATGCTTTCACATCCGTCAATTGTCGTTTGGGTAGCATAGTAAGTAGACTGATTCACAAGTGCTGTAGTTATATCTAGTGGCGTAGTGGCCGTAGCACTTTCGTACCATTGTATATTCTCGCCATTAGCAGAAAGATCAGCAATCGTTGGATTGTCACTTTCACAAAATATCTGATTGGAACTTCCAGTTGGAGCTTGAGTCGTGTTTAAAGTAACAACGATCGTTGCAGGATTTGTTTGAGTACCCATGGTGTCAGATACTGTATAATCCACAGAAGTTCCTGTAAAGGTAGCTACGGCAACAAATGTAACAGTACCGGAAGTGTTTACTGTAAAGGTCCCTTGACCAGATATAGTGACACTAGAGGTTGGTGCAGATGTCACAGGATCGATTAATTGTACACTTGAAAGATCTAATGGGAACGTACCAGAAGCATCATTAGCAGTCACAGGTATAATTATGGTTTCGTTTTCTACAAGACAAACTTGATCATCTGCTGCAAATGGGTTGATGGACTGGTTTGGACAACGAGCGCCATCTCCAGGATTCAAACCACCCAAAGCATTGCTATAAAGTGTGGCTACTAGACCACCATTTTGTGGTGAATCGATTTTATACAAATTACCGGAAGAATTGTTGGCGATATACATGTTGCCAGCAATATCCATAAATGCCGTACCGTAAGAGTTGGATGTTTCATTACCTAATCCTGTTACAGTTCCCAATTCATCAACAGTATTTGTCAATGTGTTAAAGCGGAGTAGGGAGTTAGCGCCATTACTTGTAATCATGTAAAGGTTGTTATCCACAGGGCTAAAAGCCACATCATTCACAGTTGTTGAATAATTTAATAGTGTGGATGCTTGTAAATAGTTAGGGTCTGAAGGATCTAAATTAACAGCGACAAACTTATTTTGTCCGTAGAGATACATCGTTCCATTTTCATCAATATCTCCTGATGAATAACTTCCTACATTAAACACGCCTGTAATAGTTAAAAAATCAATTTCACCAAACTCGTTGATTTTCAACATCTGGTCCGTATTCTGTTGAACACCATAAATAAAATTATCAAGAACATTATACCCGATGCCATTTACGAACTGCGATGTAGAGGCATCTTCAATTAATGGATCTTTTATTAAATTTAAAGTATTGGTATTGATATCGAACGAATAGAGCGCCGTGATATTTCCATTTGAGCTCGGAGTATTGGTTAAAATGTATACCAAACCATCCGCACATTCAAAAGGTGTAAAACAATCCTCTGGTGCATCACCGCTTATGTCTAACGTGTTGCACGCATTCGCATCCTGTATTTGAATATCATAATTCGCTTGATAATTCAATGGTCCAGACACCCAAGTGTAACTTCCATCCGTGTTTTCTGTAAAAACACCTGGTGAACCTACGCCTGTAGCTGTAAAAGGAGCCACACCAGTCACTGTTATGGTTAAGGTATAACTAGTGCCTTGTTCGTTACACGTCGTTTCAACATTCGATGTTAATATCACATCTGAAGTTAACGTGACAGTCACTTGAAGTCGCTCACTTCCACAACCTAAATCATTGGATTGTGATGCATAATACACAGCCTGATCAATTAAAACTGTTGCAGGATCTAAAGGTGTTGTGCTACTTAAACTATCAAACCATTGTATATTAGTTCCGGTAGCCACAAGATCAGCGATTGTAGGATTTTCTGAATCACAAAAGGTTTGGTCTGCTTCACCTTGAGGCGCTTCAGTAATAGGCGTTATACTAACGATTACTTCCAATCTATCAATGCTTTCACATCCTGTTGAATTCGTTTGTGAAGCGTAATAGATATTTTGATCAATTAAAAGTGTCGCAGTATCTAAAGGTGTGGTGCTCGTCGCGCTATCATACCATAGAATAGATTCTCCTATAGCCTCAAGATCAGCTACTGTTGGATTTTCTGACTCACAAAATTGTTGCGTTGTTTCACCCAAAGGAACTTCTGAAGGCGGATTTAAAGTTACTGTAACTTCAAGTCGACTTAAACTTTCACACCCCGAGATCACCATCTGCGTTGCATAATACGTCGTTTGATCTATCAATGGAGTAGTAGGGTCTAGGGGTGTTGTACTTGTCAAACTCTCATACCATTGAATCATCTCTCCTGACACATTAAGATCGGCAATAGTAGGATTATCAGATTCGCAAAATGTTTGTGATGTTTCACCAATTGGTGCTTCGGATGCAGGTGTAAGCGTCACTGTAACTTCGAGTCTTTCTGAACTTTCACAACCAGATGTCACTGTTTGTGATGCATAATATACACCTTGATCAATAAGTGGTGTATCCAAACTTAAAGGCGTGTTACTTGTTGCACTTGCGAACCATTGAATGTTCTCGCCATTTGCAGTAAGATTCGCTACGGTCGGTTGATCAGAAATACAGAACACCTGTGCTTGATTTCCTGTGGGTGCTTCGCCATCAATAAGAGAGACCGTTACAGCCAATCTATCAGTGCTTTCGCATTCAGCGCCTGTGGTCTGGGAAGCGTAATATATCGCCTGATCAATAAGTGGTGTTGAAGGATCTAATGCTGTTGTTGAATTTTCACTTTCGAACCATTGAATGTTAGAACCGTTTGCTACCAAATCAGCTACTGTTGGTTGATCTGCTATACAAAAGGTTTGAACGGCATCTCCCGTAGGAGCAACTGCCGTATTTGATGTGATGGTAATAGTGGCTGGTTCAGAAATATTTCCCATCGTATCGGCTATGGTATAACTAACCACCGCTTCAGTGAATGTTGAAAATGAAACGAACGATACTTCACCAGAACCATTTACGCTAAATGTACCTTGACCAGGAATGGTCACGGTATTTGTTGGTGTAAGAGTTGTAGGATTAAGTAATTGTAATGTGGTAAAATCCAAAGGAAAAGTTCCTTCGCTTGAAAATACCGAAATATCGATGATCGTTGTTGCATCTGCAACCGCACACTCGTTGATATTATTTGCAACCGGAAAAATAACCTGATTAGGACAACGTGCACCATCACCAGGATTCAGGCCTGCAGTCGAAGCACTGTAAAAAGTGGCTGCCAATCCGCCAGCATCAGGATCTGAAATCTTATAAATAGTCCCAGAGCCATTGTTTGCAATATACATGTTACCCATATTATCCATGAAAGCTGTACCATAAGAGGTCGTCGTTTCTGATGATAACCCTGTGATGCTTCCCAGATTTGAGATTGTATTTGTAAGCGTGTTATATCGGAATAATTGAGGTGAAGCCGCACTAGTGACCATATAAATGTTATTATCAACCGGACTAAAAGCCAAATCGTTAATATTTATTGAAAAAGTCAATAGGTTATTTGCAACCAAATAGTTCGGACTATTGGAGTTGACATTGATGGATACGAATTTATTTTCACCGTACAAATATAAATTCCCGTTTTGATCGATATCTCCAGAGCTATAATCTCCAATGGTAAAGTTTCCTGTAATGGTTAAATAGTCAATGTTACCTGCAGCATCAATTCTTACAATATTATTGGTTCCTTGTAATATTCCGTAAAGCAAATTGTCCATTCTATTATAACCGATGCCATTTATAAAACGACGTGTTGATGTACTCGGTATTAACGGGTCTTTGATGAGCGTCGCAACGTTTGTCTCCAAATTCAAAGAATAAAGGCCAGTTACAAAATTAGAAGTAGATGTGCCACTGTTCGTTAAGATATAAGACAGACCATTATCACAGTCAAAGGGTATAGTTAAACAATCTTGTGGTGAATTTCCAGTAACAGTAATCGTATTGCAATCGTTGCTATCGCTTATGTCTACAGAATAGTTAGTAACGAGATAGTTGATGGCATCCGAAGTCCAAGTCGAGGTACCATCTCCATTATCACTAAATAGACCTGGTGCTCCTGTTCCAACGGCGGTAAACGGTCCGTTCCCGCTAAAATTCGCCGAAATAATATATGTATTACGGTCATCAGAACATGCTGTAGTGGCGGGTGTCAGTAATACAATATCATCATTAAGGACGACAGTAACCGCAAGTCTATTGGTACTAACACATCCTGCTGTTGTTGACAACGCTGCATAATAAACTGTTTGATCTATTAAAATGGTACTTGATGGAAGAGCCACGTTACTAGTTTGTGAAGCATACCACTGTACTGATGTCCCTGAAGCAACTAAATTGGCGATGGTAGGTTCGTCAGAGCTACAAAATTCTTGTGTGGAATCTCCTGACGGGGCGTCGGCATTAGAACCATTTACAGTGATGGTTGCGGGATTAGATCTAAATCCTGCAATATCAGCAATGGTGTATTGAACGGTAGCCTGCGTAAAACTAGCCAAGGGCGTAAAAGTGACAATACCAGAAGTAGCAACTGTGAATGTTCCTTGTCCTGAAATCGTTACACTTGTAGATGGATTAGACGTTAATGGATCTATAAGCTGTATTGAGTTAATATCTAATGCATTGGTGCCTTCCAAATCATTTTGAGCTACATTGATGTCAATATTGGCGTCTGCAGTGCTACAAGTTTGATCAGCAATAGCATTTGGTGCGATGACCTGGTTAGGACAACGAGCACCATCGCCAGGATTTCCCGTAATGGAAGTGAAAAATGTAGCAGAAAGTCCACCAGTTTGCGGTGATGTGATTTTATAAATATTCCCAGAGCTATTATTGGATACATACATATTCCCTAAACTATCCATAAATGCAGTTCCGAAGGAATTGGTGGTTTCGCTTTCCAAACCTGTGATCGCGCCCAAATTTGTTATGGTGTTTGTAGTGACATTATAACGCAGAAGTCGCCTTGCGCTATTACTTGTCATCATATAGATGTTATTATCTATAGGACTGAACGTAATATCAAAAATCGTACTTGAGTAATTCAAAAGGGTGGTAGCGACCAAATAATCAGGTGCGCTAGGATTTAGATTTACGGAAACGAAACTGTTTTGCCCGTACATGTACATCACCCCATTTTCATTAATATCGCCAGAACTGAAATTACCCTGCATGGACATGCCGGTTAAGGGTAAAAATTCAAGTCCGCCTTGTGAATCAATTTTGACTAAATTATTGGTGCCTACATTAAGACCATATAAAAAATTATCCAAGACATTATATCCAAGCGCATTAACGAATTGAGATGAACTAGTATTTGTTAAAAGCGGATATTTAATAAGGGTTTGCGTACCAGTTCCTAAATTATAAGAAAAAAGACCTGTAATGTTACCATTTGAAGAAGCCACATTGGTAAGTATATATACTAATCCATTGGTACAATTGTAAGGGTCAATGGCCAAATTAGAAGTGGAATTAGTAGCCTCAAGAGTACCGCCTCTTCTGTTGGTATTCAATTCTATCTGATTTTTTTCAAACACCGTTCCGGCAGGCCAAGCTGTAAATTCTTCAGTCGACTGCGCTTGTACACCCGAAATTAACATACCAAAACAAACTAGTAAGATCGTTGTAATTGTTTTCATATTTCTTAATAATTAAAACTTTATGTTCGCTAAGCGATTTTTAAAACTATAGATTTTTCTAAATTTTATGCAATTCAAAACGAGTCTTTTGATCTTAATATCAATACGTTAGTGAGTGCAAAATTTAAAAATAATGAGGGAAGTGCGTCGGTAAATGATGCAAGGTCAATGGAATGATTAATATGTTTGTGATTTGGGGTCATTTATATTAATTTAGTACAGCAAAGCAACTCATAAGTTGATAGCTAGACAAAAATAAATGTCAAGCGACGAAAATAATCGTTAAAACGGATATATACAACAGTTTATCGACTTATTTTGCACTTTAACGAAAAATAAATGAAGACACTTACCTTTATAAGACATGCAAAATCTTCTTGGGAGTACGATGTACGCGACATTGACAGGCCTTTAAGCACCCGCGGGCAGAACGATGCGAATTTACTTTCAAAAGAATTGTTAACGTCTTCAAATCATCCAGACGCTATTTTTTCCAGTCCGGCAAACAGAGCACTTACGACCTGTCATATTTTTATGGAAAACTTAAATTTTGATAAAGAATTATTGGTGATTTCGGAAGAGCTTTATGATTTTGGGGGCGATCGTGTTCTCCAATTTATTTACAGTTTAGATAATACCTACAAAGATGTGTTGATATTTGGTCACAATCATGCCTTTACAGCGGTAGTGAATGACCTAGGTACCAAAAATATTGACAATGTTCCAACCTGTGGCTTGGTTAAAATTAAGTTTGATGTTAACTATTGGATCGATGTCAGAAAGGGAAAAACAATTATGACACTTTTTCCTGAAGAATTGAAATAGCTAAATTTTATGTTTATTTTAAGTGCTAATTTGATGTTTTCCATCATATTGGCTTCTTTTATTTTGAATTTTATAGTGTGTTTTCATATCATAAATTCCTGCAATGTTTAAACAGAAAGTCTCTTTTTATACGGTTTAAATGCAATATATTTGTAGGATCCATTACGTAGAAATTCATGACAAAAGATAAGAACCAGTATATAAATAGAGAGATTAGCTGGTTACAATTTAATGCAAGAGTGCTTCAAGAGGCCGAAGATGAAAATGTCCCTCTAATTGAAAGGTTGCGTTTTTTAGGAATATTTTCCAATAATCTTGATGAATTCTTTAAAGTCCGCTATGCCACCATCAAACGAATCGATGAAGCCGGTAAAGCTGGTAGAAGCGAGTTGGGAGGATATGCCGCTAGCGAACTTTTGGAAATCATCACACAAATAGTGATCAAACAGCAGAGTATAAGTCTCGATATCTTGAGCGAGATCCATCTTAAGTTAGAAAAAGAGCGTATTTATATAATCAAAGAGCATCAAATTGATGCTTTAGATCATGATTTTATAAAGCGATATTTTATTCAACATGTAAGTCCAGCATTGGTTACCATCATCATGAGTGACTTGGTGGATTTACCAACTCTTAAAGATAGTGCAGCGTATTTGGCCTGCAGAATGCATTTAAAAGATCAAACATGTCAGTACGCATTGATCGAAATCCCTAAAACAATGGATCGTTTTGTGGTATTGCCTATGAAAGGCGACAATAACTATATCATCATGTTAGATGATGTTTTGCGGTACTGCTTGCATGACATTTTTAGTATTTTCGATTTTCAGGATATCTCGGCTCATATGATCAAAATAACCAGAGATGGTGAACTTGATTTCGATAGTGATTTAAGTAAAAGCTTCATTGAAAAAATTTCCGATAGTGTTAAGGACAGGCAGATCGGCGAACCCATTAGGTTTGTTTATGATCAGACCATTGATGCCGAAACATTACACTATTTTATGACGAAAATGGGAATTGAATCCAACGATAGTGTCATTCCGGGTGGTCGATACCACAATCGTCGTGATTATATGGATTTCCCGAGTCTTGGTAGAACTGATTTACTTTACGAAAAAATCAGCCCGCTTCCTGTAAAAGGTTTGAGTTTGGAGCGAAGCATATTTTCCACCATCGCCCAAAAGGATTTTTTGCTTTATACACCTTTCCATACATTTTCATATTTAGTTAAATTTCTCCGCGAGGCTGCTTTGGATCCTCAAGTGAAAACCATTAAGATTACGATTTATCGATTGGCACAAATTTCACATGTTGCCAGTTCCCTTATAAACGCCGCCAAAAACGGAAAAAAAGTAACGGTATCCATTGAGTTGAGGGCACGTTTTGATGAGCAGGCCAACATTGACTATGCGGAACAAATGGAAGCCGATGGAGTTAATTTATTGTTTGGTGTCAAAGGATTGAAAGTCCATAGTAAAATGTGCGTGATTGAGCGTGAGGAAGATATGCAGTTAGTGCGTTATGGATTTATCAGTACAGGTAATTTTAATGAATCGACAGCAAAATTATACACTGATTTTACCTTATTTACTGCAGATCAGAAAATCTTGAAAGACATAAATAAAGTTTTCAATTTTTTTGAAACCAACTATAAAATTTTCAGATATAAACATATTATCACATCGCCGCATTATACGAAATCACGTTTATTCAAGTTGATCGATGCCGAAATACAGAATGTAAAAAATGGGAAGCCATCTTTTATAAAAATCAAGCTTAACAGTATTTCAAGCTACATGATGGTTGACAAACTGTATGAGGCAAGTAGGGCTGGTGTCAAAATACAGATGATTGTAAGAGGGCTCTGCTGTTTAGTGCCTGGCGTTCCCGGAATGAGCGAGAATATTGAGATCATCAGTATTATTGATAAATTTTTAGAGCATACAAGATTATTTGTCTTTTGTAATAACAACGAGCCAAAAGTGTTTATATCCTCGGCTGATTGGATGACACGGAATATTGAGAATAGAGTCGAGGTTACCTGTCCTATTTACGATGAGGATATTAAAAATGAATTGATGGATATTTTTGAGATTTGTTGGAATGATAATGTCAAAGCCAGAATTATAAATGAAACCCAAAATAATATGTATCGAAGAAATGAGTTGCCGAAAGTCCGTTCTCAATTTGATACGTATGATTATTTTTTAAAGAAATTACAAAACTGATATGTTGATTATTAAAAAATACGCGGCAATTGATATTGGATCGAATGCTGTGCGTTTACTTATTTCTAATATTATTGAGCAAGAAGGAAAACCTCCGATGTTTAAAAAAAGTTCGTTGGTGCGGGTGCCCATTCGTTTGGGGGCTGATGTTTTTATGAATCATGAGATTTCCATGGCCAATGAAATTCGACTTATTGATACCATGAATGCCTTTCGATTGCTTATGAAGGCACATAAAGTAAGTCATTATAAGGCGTGCGCGACGTCTGCTGTTCGTGAGGCTACCAATGGCATCGAAGTAAGTAAGCATATTTTAAAACAAAGCAAAATTAAAATCGACATTATCAATGGTGAAGAGGAAGCTGCCATTATTGCGGCCACCGATCTTAATCAATACATTGATACCAATAAAACATATCTATATGTTGATGTAGGTGGCGGAAGTACAGAATTTTCAGTGATTCATCAAGGTCAGACGGTAGCATCTAAATCATTTAAAATAGGTACAGTGCGCTTATTGAATGATATCGTCCATAAAGAGGCATGGAGCGAATTGGAACACTGGATAAAAACCAACGTAAAGGCTTATGATAAAGTCGATTTAATCGGGTCTGGGGGTAATATCAATAAAATTTTCAAGATTTCAGGTAAGGCCGCTGCTAAACCGTTGACATACTTTTATTTGACATCTTTTTACAAAATGCTTCAAACATATTCGTATGAAGAACGCATTACCGAATTAGATCTCAATCAGGATAGGGCAGACGTTATCATCCCCGCAACCCGAATTTATCTCTTGGCCATGAAGTGGAGTGGTGCCAAAGATATTTATGTTCCAAAAATCGGGCTTTCTGACGGCATTATAAAAAGTTCTTATTTTGAAACAGTCTCAAGCACAAAAATGGATTAATTCGGTATTTTATCTTACTTTTTGAGTTACACAACTAATATTTTAGTGATGTTCATACTTTTCAAATTACCTTCACGGTCTCAAATCTTACTACTATGAAAACACTTTTAACATCCTTTATTCTCTTAATTGTCTCATTACAGGCATTTTCACAAGAAACATATTACGGGGTCAGAGCTGGAGTCAATATATCTAATCTAGACTTTGAACCAGATGCAGATTTCTCCAATGCCCACAGAAATGGCTTTGTATTTGGCGGTTTTGCCGATTTTGGTTTATCTGAATCTTTGTCATTACTGACGGAACTTCAGTTTTCTTCTGAAGGGGCCAAAGCTGAAGAATTTAAAGCAGACTATATTCAAATGCCAATCATGATTCGGTTTAAAGTAGGTAATAATTTATCAATCGGTGTTGGTCCTATGGCAAGTTTAAAAACTTGGAAAAACGAGGATGCATTTTCTACATTCGCCTTTTCGGGTATCGCCGGCATTGAATACATGATCACGGATGATTTATTTATCGATGCTCGTTATTCGTACGGTATCACTAATATTTTAGATGAGGCTATTGAAAATTTAGAAGCTAAAAACAACAATATCCAAGTCGGGTTTGGCATAAAGCTATAGAATCAACTTTGTACGTTATAAAAAAATGCTTCAGTCTAACGATTGAAGCTTTTTTTTATATCAACTCTTTAACGTCATCGCTTTTAGATGGTAGCTGAACCATAATTTGCACCTATTCCTTTATGAATTTCAATCGTTGTTTGAAACCTTTTTTGGATGAAACCAGTAAAATATACATTCCAGGGTTGAATAACCCAACATCAATTGTTGCGTTTGTTAAGTTTGATACTTGTGATATCAGTTTTCCATCGATAGTGTAAATTTCATAACGTAAGGTTGAACCTATGGTTTCTAAATTCGACAAAATTAGCGTTGACTTCACAGGATTTTGTAAAAGTTTTATTATTTGACCTTGATCATTGTTTTCTGCAACTGACAAGACTTGACGTTGATAGGTTGAATAATCACCATTTTGATTGGTCAAAATTAAACTTTCGTCATCACCAGTTCCTTCGACATTATAAGTTAATATGACGTTGCTATCAGGGTCGGTATTTTGAAAGGTTGACCAATAGGAATTCTCATATATCCCTTCTTCTGTTGTATT
>JBBSOJ010000014.1:0-25094 GCA_038259855.1 Flavobacteriales bacterium | reverse complement strand
AAATGCTGCAATGATGAAGGATATGACCATTGCTGCAATTTCACTATAAGGATTGATCCTGCTCCAAAACCATCGTAGTATAAATAAAAGTCCTGTACCAGCCCCTATGGACAGTAATAAATCAAATCCTGTTCGTGCTTCTTCAAGAACCAATGCCAATAAGGCAGCCAAAACCATCATGACCACTGTTGAAATCCGTCCAACCAAGACTTGTTCTTTATCGGTGGATTTAGGTCTTACGAAGCGCGCATAAAAATCATTGACAACGTAAGAGCTTCCCCAATTGAGATGCGTTGAGATGGTACTCATGAATGCCGCAATTAAGGAGGTTATGACTATGCCTAAAAGTCCGGCCGGAAGAAAGGTCAGCATCGCAGGATAGGAAAGATCGTTTTTCACGAAAGCAGGATTTAAATCCGGAAATGCGGCTTGCAGACTTTCTATATTTGGATAGATAATAATAGATGCCAAACCAATTACAATCCAGGGCCAAGGTCGAAGTGCATAATGTGCTACATTAAAAAACAAGGTCGCCCACATGGCGTGCTTTTCATCCTTTGCCGCCAACATGCGCTGTGCTATATAACCGCCTCCACCAGGTTCTGCCCCAGGATACCAAACACTCCACCATTGTACAGCAAGAGGCACAATCAAAAGAGGTATCAATAATTCAGGATTGGAAAAGTCAGGCAACATGGCAGTTTTTGCGGCCACAGCCGGTGCTGATAATAATTTTTCAATGCCGCCGATTTCAGGCATATTGACAATGTAAATCGTTGCCCAAATGCTTCCTACCATGGCGATTATAAACTGAACAAAATCCGTCAACAGAACCCCTTTTAATCCTCCAAAAGCTGAATAAATGACTACAACAGGCGATGCAATCAACAATACTTCCCAAGAGGATAGGCCAAACATTACATGGCCGATTTTTATAGCTGCCAAACAGACATTGGCCATAATGACAATGTTAAAAAACACACCTAAATAAATAGCTCTAAAGCCTCTTAAAAACGCCGCGCTTTTTCCGCTGTATCGTAATTCATAAAATTCCAAATCAGTCGTGATGCCGCTTTTTCGCCATAAGCGTGCATAAAAGAAGACCGTTAGCATGCCAGTTAACAAAAAGCTCCACCAAATCCAATTTCCAAAAACACCATCTTCACGGATGACGCCAGCCACAAAATTAGGTGTGTCTGCCGCAAACGTTGTGGCCACCATGCTCACGCCTAGTAACCACCAAGGCATATTTCGACCCGAAAGAAAAAAAGCTTTTGAGTCTTGTCCCGCTTGTTTTGATACATAGAGTCCGATACCTGCAAATAATAAAAGAAAGAATATAATAATGACCCAGTCGAGCGTTGAAATGACCATAATCTGTAGGATGACATGTTAGTTGGGCAAATCTAACATTAATTGTCAAATAAAAAAGAGTTGATTATTTTTTGGAGTCTTGAGATGATGAGACGCATTTCTCTACTTGATAGCTTACATTCGGCACCAAATTCAAAAAATAAATTATTGTTAAAATAACATATGCGCCAAACCATTTAGATGGTAAATTACATGATTCTAAATATTTCAAACAACAAAAGTTAGTTGCAAAAAATTAGGGAATAATTTGATATTATATCAAATTATTCCCTTTAAATTATTGAACTAGTTTATTAAAAACTAATCTTCAACAACATGTTGAACAGGTGTTTTATCTACCCATTTGCCATTTTTAGATTCTCCCAAGATGTAAACATCCTTACTCTGTTCGTAATCTTTTATCGTACGAAGCATTTGCTCCTTTGTGGCTCTGTGTAATTTGATGCCTGAATTGGCACCTCTATTTCTTATTTCAAGATAAAATCCATCTCTAAATTTTATCGGTTTTGTTGGTGGTCTACCCATAACTTAATGATTCATTATTAATTCGCATATTAAATAAAATAAATGCAATAAGCAAGCCAAACAATCATAATATATCGTTAATATTATAATAACTCGTTTTTTTGGGACCCATTGTTTATTAACTATATAACTAACTTTAGTTTGAAAGTTTTTATACATTTAGGAATCTATAATATCTAAAGCGGCATATGAAAGCTAAAAAGAAGAAAAAATCATATAAGGTAAAAAATTTGGGGCCTGGTACCATGACCTATACAGGTAAAAAAGAGGGTGTCATTACGCATTTGGATATCATCAATTACAGCCCAACTGAATATAACGTAATAGCTTCCAAAAATGTGGAAGATGCCTTCAATTTTAAAACTAATGGAACGGTCACATGGATCAATATCAATGGACTCAATAATCTCAAGGATATAGAAAAAGTTGGGCAGCATTATAATATACATGCCTTAACATTAGAAGATATTGTTACTACGCAACAACGTCCAAAGTTAGATGAGTTTGAAGATTATCTATATATCGTTTTTAAAATGTTGTATTACGATAAGAATCACAACTTACAGTTTGAGCACGTCAGTTTGGTAGCTGGAGATTCATATGTGATGACGTTTCAGGAAGCAGATGGTGATGTTTTTGATGATTTGAGAGAACGAATTTCTCATGGGAAGGGGCGAATACGCAGCATGGGTTCGGATTATCTTATGTACGCAATTTTAGATGCGGCAGTGGATCATTATTTGAACGTGATTGAGACTTTTGGTGATCATGTGGAAGAATTGGAAGATGATGTCTTTCAGGGAGAACCCAATAATCAAATCGCATCAAGTATTCAGCGGTATAAGCGTGAGATTTTAAAAATAAGAAGAGCGATTGTTCCACTTCGAGAGGTGATCAGCAGATTGGATAAAACCGAATCAACTCTTATTGATATCAAAACCCATAATTTTATTAGAGATTTGTATGATCATATTATACAAGTGAATGAAAATGTAGAACTATACCGCGAAATGATATGGAGTTTGATGGATATGTACATGACCATCATCAGTAACAAAATGAATGAAGTGATGAAGGTATTGACCATTATTGCGACTATCTTTATACCTTTGACTTTTATTGCGGGAATCTATGGGATGAATTTTGACCACATTCCAGAACTCCATTATGAGAATGGATACTTTATACTGCTAGGAGTAATGGCAGGCATATTTCTTTTAATGTTAATGTATTTTAGAAGAAAAAAATGGTTGTAATTGCTCTTTCGACCTAATAAATAGAAACATAAAAATTAGAATATAGAATTTATGAAAGATCAAATTAATGATGCCTTTGATGGACTTGTTGAAAAATTGTTGGGATGGTTAGACATTATTATTAAAAGTCTTCCCAATTTTTTATTGGCCATGTTGGTCTTGTTTGTAGCTTATTTTTTGGCTAATTATACCAGTAAATTTGTTAAAACACTGGTTTCAAAACGCGTAAGTCAAGTTTCGATCGCCAATATTATTGCCAAGCTTGCTACTGTTTTTGTTGTTGCTTTAGGAATATTTTTAGCACTGGGAATATTAGATTTAAGCAAAACGCTTACAGGGCTTATCACAGGAGCAGGTGTACTTGGTTTGGTGGTTGGTTTGGCACTTCAGGGTACGTTGTCCAATACCATTTCTGGTATTGTCATATCATTTAGAGATAAAATTAGAATTGGCGATTGGGTTGAGACCCACGACTTTTCGGGGGAAATAATTGATATTAATTTGAATAGTTTTGTGTTGAAACAGACTGACAATAATATCGTCGTGATTCCCAATAAAAATATATTAGAAGCGCCATTAAAGAATTACACACTAACGCCATACATACGTTGCGAGCTCGATTGTGGCGTAGGTTATAGTTCTGATCTTGAATTTGTACAAAAACTGACACTCGAAACATTGGAGAAAACGTTCGAGAGAATAGATGATACCAAACCTGCTGAATTTTTCTTCAGGGAGTTTGGAGACAGTTCCATTAACTTTAGATGTCGCTTCTGGATAGAAGGTACTAGAAACATTCACAAATTAACGGCATTGAATTTAGCTATAATCGCCATTAAGAAAGCTTTTGATGCAGAAGGTATCAATATTCCTTTCCCAATCAGAACCATTGATTTTAGCAACAATTTAAAAATGCAGTCACTTACTCCAAAAGATTCAGAATCCAATTAAACTAAAGATATCTCATGCCTATCAATTCTATAGACAAGACATTGTTTGATTTTTTCAAAAAGCTTGAAAAAAATAATGATCGAGATTGGTTCAATGAGCACAAGCCTGAATTCAAAAAAGTCGAATCGCAAACAAAAAAAGCCATAAAAAGTTTAGGGGAATTAATGAAATCCCATGATGATGTAGACGATGCCAAGGTGTTCAGGATTTATAGGGATGTACGTTTTTCGAAAAACAAGTTGCCTTATAAAATACATTTTAGTGCCTCGTTTACTAGAAACAAACCACAGCTTCGTGGCGGTTATTACTTGCATTTACAGCCCAATGATAACTCTTTTATCGCGGCAGGTTTCTGGGATCCAGAAAAGGAGGATCTGTTGAGGATTCGAAAGGAATTCGAGATGGATGACACCTATATCCGCGGCATTATAGATGAATCACATTTCAAAAACGTGTGGGGTGACCTTCAAGGAGACGAATTAAAAACAGCTCCAAGGAATTTTGACAAGGACCATGCTGCGATCGATCTCATTCGAAAAAAACAATTTATTTTTACGAAGAGATTTAATGATAAAGACGTTTTGGCAGATGATTTTATGATTACAGTAAATAATTCCTTTAAATCCGTGCGTCCGTTTTTTAATTATATGAGTGACGTTTTGACGACAGATCTCAACGGCGTTTCACTTATTTGAAAAACAGCCAAAACTACTATATGCTTATATCATTTTCGATTCTTAACCCCAATAGAATTTAATCAAATCGTGATTTAAATGACCTCGGTTAACGTAAATTTATTGCCATTAAATTCAATGGAATCCCCGACTTTTTTACCGATAAGTAAGGTACCAATTGGAGAATGTTGTGAAATAGCAAAATAGCTGCCATCACTGATGTCAACTTTTCCTGCACTCACAGAAATGAAGAAGTTGTTCGTTGTAGTTTTTACCACACTCCCAAGCATGACCTTTTCTGACACCGTTTTAGGACTGATATCTTGAAGTCCGTTCAGCATTTTGTTGGCTTCACTTAAATGTTGAGAGTTTTTTTCTAAATCACTTAAGAGTTGACTATTTCCGGAATCATCATCTTCACCGCCACCTTTGTCATTACTTTCAATGGATTCCCTAATGGTAATCAATTCATTTTTATAACTAGTAACGCGCTTATTGGCGTAGTCTAAACAGGCCTGTAATAAATCTTGCTTTATCTTCATATTGCTTTAGCCTCTGTAGGCTCAAATACTTGTATATGACTTATAAAACGCTCTTTAATAATAGACATGATTCGTTTGTTTAAAGCTGAAGAATTTTGAATGTAAATGGCATATTCTTCTTGAGTCAACTGTCCGATAATCATTCCTTTAACGGAATTACGAAACTTCATGTCTTTTTGAATCGCGTTTTCTATATAGTCTAATTTTTTCGTCAAAGATAAATCATAAAATACATTTTTACGCTTCGCTATGTAATTTTTAAACACAGCTATTAAAAGTTCATGTTGCAGTTTAACAATGGGACGAATGGTGGTATTCTGAAACCGCTCATCAATACTCATATTTTCAGATACTTGTGCATTGGAGAGAACGGGTCTAATTTCTAGTAGCGCTTCAGTTCTTGTAGTCATGATTTATAATTTTTAATAAAATTAAAAAGATAGTACCACATGTAAGGATATCATCGGTTTTATTGTTAACGTGGTTATCAACAACGTGTCTATTATCATGAATATTTCTAGAAAATAGATTTTTAAAAAAGCTCAATCTCCGATTTAATAGCATGTGTTATGTTGATTTTTTTCATAAATAAATTAAAGCATCCTCAATAATGAGATAGGTTCTTAAAATAGCATGAGGCAAACATAGTCTTCAATTTAAAATTGTTTTAATTTAGAAAAATATATAAATTTCAAACCTATTTTAAAACACAAGCTATGAGATTCCATACCAGAAAATGGGTAAAGCCTGAAGATTTAAATCCTAATGGCACTCTATTTGGAGGGCAGCTATTGGCCTGGATTGACGAAGAAGCAGCGCTTTACACAATCATACAACTTGAAAATAGTAAAATTGTCACAAAGTATATTTCAGAAATTAACTTTATGAGTTCTGCAAAGCAAGGTGACATTGTCGAAATTGGGATTGAAGTCCTAAAATTTGGAAAATCGTCGCTTTCATTGAAGTGCGAAGTTCGAAATAAAATGACCAGAGAGACGATCCTTACAGTTGATAACATTATTATGGTGAACCTTGATGAACATGGTAAACCCACACCGCACGGCAAGACAGAAATCGAATATGTGAAAAATCGGTTGGAACTCTAATCTTTTGGCAACGCAATGCCATTCAATTCGTAAAGCACGAGATCAAAATAAGGCACAGAAGCAATGGCATGATCAAAAATATCAGACATGATCCATTCGTAATTTGCCCATCGCTTATCGCTACTAAATGCGTAAATTTCAAGAGGTAGACCTTGCGCTGTTGGTGCCAATTGCCTAACCATAATAAACATGTCTTTGTTGATGCCCGAATGATTCTCAATATACGTTTGCAGATATTTTCTAAAAACACCGATGTTGGTCAGGTTGATACCATTGATAAGCAACGTTTTATCAACTGATGCTTTTTCGTTTAACGATTTTAATTCCGTCTGTTTTGTGTTGAGATACTCTGTAATAAGTTGGATTCCCTTCAAACTTTCCACACGCTCGTCTGTTAAATAATGAACACTATCAGACTTTATCAAAATGGAACGTTTGATTCTTCTTCCACCAGAATTTTGCATGCCTCGCCAGTTCTTGAAGGAATCGGAAAGCAACGCAAAGGTTGGAATATGGGTAATGGTCATGTCAAAATTTTGAACTTGTACAGTGGCTAAATTGATCTCAATGACGTCACCATCGGCGCCATATTGATCCATGGTAATCCAATCTCCAATGCGTACAGAATCGTTAATGGATACTTGAATGCTGGCAACAAAACCCAACAGTGTATCCTTAAATATCAAAAGTAGAATAGCCGATGCTGCCCCTAACGTAGTAAAAAAGGTCCACAATGGTACGCCCGTCAATACCACGAAGCATAATCCAAAACCAGTGACCCATACAAAAAGCATCAACACTTGTTTATAACTGTCAATAGGCTTATCTCGTAATCTGGGCAGGGTTTTAAAATATGATTCAACAGATCTTAAAACACTTCGAAGAATCCAGATGGTTAGGATGATCCCGTATACTTTTAGTATGACAATTATAAAATTTTCAAAATGCGGAAAATCATAAAATACGATGGGAAAGAGCTGTATGGTAAAAAAGAGAGGTACCAAATGTGCGATGTTTCTCGGTGCTTTATGACTTACTAAAAAATCATCAAAATTTGTTTTTGAACGTTTAGAGAACTTGGTAAAGGCATTTACCAGAACTTTTCGCGCAATGAAATCTGAAATGAAAATGACAATCAAAAGAATAAAGAGCATTATGAGCATGTTCGCAATGGTCATCATGCGATCGGATAATCCTAATTCATATAAAAAATCACAAAAATAATGTGCATATACCTCCATTATATTTTGTCTTTTAAATAGTTATAATCAACATAAAAAGTACCAAACGGTATGATGGAACCTAACAAAACAACGAACATCGTTTTTAAGTTCCATTTTAATTTTGATCCCACAACAATCGCTAAAATGATATAGGCCATGAATAGCACACCATGGGTCATGCCTAATGGATATAAGATTGACTTATAGGCAGAGGGGAAATTAGGCTTTACAAATAGCATATTTGAAAATAAGGCTAAATATGAAATACCCTCAAGCAGTGCCGCGATTCTAAAGATTTTTATTAATGAAGACATAGATGCTTTTTGAGACTGCAAAAGTACTTTATGTAATTGAAAGAGATCAGTTTTTAACCAATTTTTTCATGGAAAGCACAGTATTGGTTTCTGACTTAACTTCCATGAAATAAAGCCCAGAAGCCAACAATGAAGTGTCAAAAATATGCGTGGTTGCCTTTTTTTCAAATGACTGTTTTTTGAGCATTTTTCCATCAATGGAAAAAAACGTAACTGTCATTGCGCCCCTATAGTCTGAACTAATCTTGACGACATCGGTGAACGGATTGGGATAGAATTTAGTTCGATCCATCTGTGATCCTGCCAATAAGTCATTCGTCAAGCTTCCACTGAAATAAGAAGTGGCCCGTTCATAGCAATCCAACCCTATTTTTCTTCCAATCATGCGTGCTTTAATATCATCAATGGGAGGATGAATACCACCGTTGATTCTAGATAGACTACATTGATCGGATGCATCGCGGTAGGTAGCCCATTCCAATTGGATAGATTCTGATGGACCTTGCTCAAACACCAAAAATTCATTCTGATCGGCATCAAAAACGCCCATGCCACCAGGGAAATACTGCGAACCGGTGATTGAGGTCATCACTTCTGCTGCTGCCCTAGAAAAGGCGGAATGCCCAGACAAATAACCTGCAAATGGTGGTGAAACGAAGGTCGGTCGTTGATACGGCCACCATTGCGTACCTAAAATCCATCCTACATGGGCAACATCAGTATTTGGATCGTTAATGAAATCTGGTCCTTTCCATGCGAAAATCTTTAATTTACCCACATGTTCATTTGCGCTTCCTGCTAATTCATCTCCTGATGCTATCAACTCGATATAACCTTCTATTAACGGCAAGCCATGCGGATCGTAACTTGGTAATGTGACGTCTGTACTTTGACCTTTTCCTGCCATATATCGGATTGCTGACACAGGGCGGACATAATCGTAATATCCTTTAATGCCCCAAATATTTACCGCGCAATCATGCATCGCGCTGCCCAATGTCAGATATGTTTTTACATCCCATTCTAAATCATCCAATATAGAGCCAGTTCCTGAAAAACGTTTTTCAAATAATGGATGATCGCTTACATAATTAAGAATTGTAAACCAATGCCCCGGAGGTGTTTCAGAATCCGGACCGTCTGCCCAAAATTCTGCCAATACTCTAGTGTAATCACCTCGCTTTACAATCTGTGGTTCGTATGCAATGTTGGTTATAGGGTTTAGGCCATATCCTGTTCCAGAGTATCCACCTTCTAAAAAGCTATAAAAATTTTTGTAGTCTTCAAACGTTTCAGGTAATGATTCAAAATCTATGTTGCCCATAGAGGCAGGTGAAATATCAAGAGTAGTCGGATCATCAGGATCTAAATGTGAAGACCACGCTGCAACCAAAGCAAAATTCCATTTAAAGGGATCATCAATACCATTTGTGGTTGAATTTTGAATGTAAGGTGGTGGCCCAGGGTTATTATAGACGTAGCTATTAAAGGAATTATTCAGGATTTCTAAATCGTCACTTTTGAGTGAGAATGGTGTCACTGAACCCCATTCAGGACTTAAAAAAGCTGGTGTTGCTTGAGGAAACACGTTACCACTTTGATCTACAAACGTCTCAAATGCCAAAGGTTGCCATCGATTTGGATCGTTCAATTCGTACGTATCACTATAAAAACCTGTTTGCATGATCATCGGATCATTAATCGGCGTGTAATATACGTTTGCGTAATCATTCTGTTCGTTGGAATTGTCTTGAAGCCCAAAAGCGATCATTTGAGCTCCCAAATAATTTCCTAAAGCAGCATAATTACCATCACTATAATCTTCAGACGTATAATTAATATCGTAATTGGACGAAGTCATTAATGCAACAAATGATTCAAGCGTAGTTGCAGCTCCGGGTGAATTCGCAAAGCGATGCGATAGTAATCTAAAAAGGGCATAACTCATTATTTCATGTCTCGCGACCTCAACATCACTCGGCGTGCTGATACCATTATAGGTGCAATTAAATCCACCAAATTGTTTACCTAAAAACACAGATTGTGCTTCAGTATCGAAAATAGCCCAAGCGTCATACATAAGAATCGCACTGTGAAAAAGATTACGCGCATGTACAGTCGGTCTTGATATGTCGGACCGAATGGCTTCCAACAAAGCTTCATTCCAATTGCGGGCTACGGAATGTTGAGCCGAAGTTTCAAAATAACAGAAAGAACTAAAAAGAATTAAAAAGTAGATTGTAATTTTCTTCATTCTATATGGTCTTATTATAATCTTACAAAACTACAAACGTTTTCTATAATCCTCGGTTTTAAGTCATCAATTCCAACTATTTATCTTTTTGATAACGAGGATCCTTCCGGTTCAAACGTATAGATCCATTCCTCATGCTCGCTTTCAACAATTGATTTCTCTAGCTGATACCCATTTTTCTTATAAAAAGCTCCTAAAGTCGGATCTTCAATTACCAACCAATATTTCTGGCCGTAGTGCTGTTTTTTGAGTTCTTGTAACCATAAGGATCCGAGATGTTGCTGTCGTCTGTCTTCTCTAATATAGATGAAGCCAACATATAAGAATCCTTGATCAAAATATTTTTGGGACTGTACTTTAAAATACTGTAAATCTGGAGGGCATGATTGAAATACAATACCTCCACCTATGACATGGCCTTCCTCTTCGAAAATAAAAATATCGGAATTATTTTGATAATCCTTCCAGAAAGGAACAATCTCATCCTGCCAATCTTTAGGCAGAATGTTAAAAAAAAGTTCTGGACTGGCATTCAGTTTTTTAAAATGTATCGCCATTATAGTAATTTATAGTAAGCCCCATGAAAACAACTTATCGGAATCTTCAAACCAACGGTCACCGATATCCGTTCGGTAATAGCCATTGTTAACAATGATTGATTTAATTCGGTTATTGGCCATTTTTTGAGCATCCTTCATAGTTAATCCCGTTCCAGAAACCAATAAAGCGATCCCAGTATTGCCTGTAATTAACCATTCATCATTTATTTTCTTTAAATGCATAGGGTGGATGCCTTCTTTTAAATCTTTTCTAAAAACCACGACAGCATCTTTGGAAAACAATTCAAACGTTTTTTTATCATCATAAGGGAAAGGTGGCACTACGATAAACGTTCCGATTTGAAAGCCTTTCTTGGTACTGATCTTAAAGGACTCGCCAGACGCTATTTTATAAAGCAGTTGTCCTATAGGTTCAGTAATTCCAGCGCGCTGGATCTGAATTTGAGGATACCCAAAACGCGATGTGAACTCCAACGGATAAATCCCGTTACCATTCACAATGCAATTGATATCAATATGGCCAATAAAATTCTTTTTTGCCAAGGTAGGTTCGAACTTTTTGAGAGTCGCTTCAAAAATAGGGGATTGGTTGGACCAAAACATACTAGTTCCCATTTCCCCGGTAGAAACACCTAGTTCTTTTGGAAACAACTTTTTATGCTCGAATGTGATATTGAGCGGTCGCAAAAATTCAGTACCATTAAAAAATGCGGCAACAGAAATCTCAACACCCTTTACCTTTTTCTGCAATTGGAAACTACCAAAATCATTTCCCCATGATTTTTCATAGGCTTTTAAAACCCTGATGACATCCAAACCTTCATCATCGGTCCCAACAAACAACAGTTGTTTCAATTCTTGAGTTTCTCCCGATGGTTTAATGACATAGGCGTCAGGATTCTTTTTCACATAATCGATGGCATCTTGAAAGCTCGAGAATTCCTTAAACGGGAGCGTTTTGATCTTATGCCGTTTTAGCTCATCTTGGCCAAAACTACGATCCAACTCTAACAGATCGGTGTATTCGCTTCCACCAAAAACCAATTTACCGGCAGCTCTCAATTCGGCACAAACAGCGCCATGACCTGTATAATCAAAAATGATGATATCGGCCCACTCAATATGTTTTTGCCAGTCCGTCACTTTTTTTACAAACCCAGTTCCGATTTCCCTAGATAGACGATCCTCTATATAAAGCTTAACATCATTTCCTTCCAAAAGTGCAGAATAGGCAGCATCGAGAATTTCTCCCCATCGCGAAATAAACAAGAATTTTTTACTAAATGAATTTGATTTTTTCAACACGACATTAAGTGATTTTTCTCTAACGAAGGTATCAATATTTTTCAATTAGATGAGTTTTAAACACAAAAAAAGACCACTATGAAGTGGTCTTTTTTATAGTTAAATGAGGCTGTGAAACTTATTCTTTCGACGCCATCAATGCGAAAAATTTATCAATATTTGGAAGAATAACGATGCGTGTTCTTCTGTTGGAAGCTCTATTATCTTTTGAATCATTTTCAGCTAAAGGATGGTAAAAACTTCTACCTGAAGCAATCAATTTTTCTGGAGCTACATTATAATCTTTCTGTAATTTACGTACAACCGATGTTGCTCTTAAGACACTCAAATCCCAGTTGTCAGCAATATTGGATGTTTTGATACTTTGAGAATCTGTATGACCTTCAACCATCACTTCAACGCTTGGCTCTGAATTGATCACATTGGCGATTTTCTGTAAGATATCATTCGCTTTATTGCTCACTTTATAACTTGCGGAGTTAAATAACATTTTATCAGATATAGAAATCATCACAACGGTTTCGTTAATGTTGATGGAAATATCTTCATCGTTTTCCAAATCGCTAGTATCCATTGAACTTTTCAAATTGTAAGAAACTGCAAGATTCATAGAATCTTTTAGTGATTTCACATTAGCGAAATACGCCGGTGGAACTTTCTTTAAAGTCTCACGCATATTCTTTTTAGTATTTTCAGAAATTACAGTACCGTCAGCTTGCACTAATTTGGCATTGTTTTCTTCTGTCAATGAATTGATTTTTTGGTTGTATTGATCGACTCTAGATTGAATGGCACTAAATTTAGCTTCAAGATCTTCTTTCTCAACTCTAGTTTTAGTTAATTCGCTTTTAATCTGTCCGTTCTCTGTTTCTAGAGCAACGTATTTCTTTTTAGAAACACATGATGATAACATAACTGCTGCTAAAAGGGTGATTGAAATTTTTTTCATAATTAAAGTTTAATGGTTTTTAGTATGTACGCCCTCAATTGGCATAAAGACCATGGAAATGTTAATTTTTAGATTTATTTAACATTTTGAATGATGTTTTTTATTTAAATAAATATCACAAAACATTATTAATCAAATTGTTATACGTGATATAATAATTATTATGAACTCTCTAGTGTGAATTCATTTTACTTATGAATTATTACAAATTATTTTCTAGATCTTCATTTTCCGATCCTCCTTGGCTGTAAAGCTGATTCTCTTCATCTTTTAATGAATTTCTATCTTTATTTTTTGGAAGTGTTCTTCCAGGAATGTCTAGATCCTTGCCCTGAAAATCGACAGGTCTAGTTCGATTCCTCAACTGATCATCGTCACCGCCTTCTGATCGAAGGGTTTGTTCATCATTAAGATGTTCTTTCGTTAGCTTTTCTTGATTTGAGTTGTTCGTAGTATTCTTTTTATCTTCTGACATATGACATTGTTTTAAAAATTAATAATACTGTAAGATACTTTTCAACAGTTGGTTTCAATAGCGCAAATAGGTTAATTCTTAATGCGTTTAATTATGATATCAACTATATGGAATAATGATTATTGTAGATTATAATAACGACTTCATGGATCACATTTCGCTCAAGTTGCAACGTGCTTTTGATGGTATAGTTATTCTTTAACTCTTATCAGTCTTACGATCACAATCTGAATCTTTAGCCAAGCGCACCGGAAATTCTTTCTCACCGCCATATAATTTAATTTCTTGGATATCAGCCGGCATGTAATAACCGTCCTCTTCAAGAGCTTCTTTTACATTTCTGACTACATTACCTTTTGTCACAAGGGCCATGCGTCTAAAATCTTTAGTATCGACCCAAAAGTATACTTTAAGATTTACAGTGCTTGTTGCTAATTGATCTTCCACCACAAAATTTTCATGTTCCTCATCTTCAATGACATTTGGTTCTTTTCTCAAAGCTTTTAATATTGATTGTTTGGCACCTTCTATGTTATCTTCATAAGCGATTCCTATGATAAAATCCCACCTAAAAAACCCATCTTCCGTAAAATTAATTACGGGCTTTGTCAACACATCACTATTTGGAATATAAACATCTCTACCATCAAACGTTTTCAATTTGGTATATCTAAACTCCAATGCTTTCACTTTACCAAAATTATCTCCAATTTCTACCGTGTCATTCACATCAAATGGTCTATTGAATGTTAGTATGATACCAGATATAAAATTTTCGCCAATATCTTTAAATGCAAATCCAAGTACGACGGCACTGGCCCCAGCGGCTGTTAAAATACCAGTGGCAATCCCTGCCAACCCGGCAGCACGCAGCGCAACCATGATCGATATAACAATCAAAAAATATTTGATAGCCTTACCTAAAAATTTACTCATTAAGGGGTCTTGTGTTCTACTGGAGATTCGTTTTCGTGCAAATTGACCAATCCAGGAAGCTATCAATATACCTAAAACCACGATTAAGATACCGACCATAATACCAGGTACTTGATCAATGAGACTATTATAAAAACTTTGTATTGATTCTGAAATACTGTGATCTTTCATGGGAGTTTTTTAGCGAGCTCAATATATTCAATGTATCATTTAAATTGTAGCTGCAAGCATTTAAAAATTGATACACATGCAAATGATCATTTTAAATGAGGCTTATACCTGGGTTTGTCAACAACCTCAACATCGCTTTTCAAAATAAAATTTATCCACTTTTAATGCTTAATATTGCAGACCAAAAATTCTAGTCTTTGCAACGGAATCAGACCCTTATCATTCTTGCTTTTTTTTCGATCTACGTCATATGGGGCTCGACCTACTTATTGAATAAAATTGCTGTCAGCGAATTGCCTCCGTTTATGTTGGCCTCCATTCGATTTATGACAGCAGGCTCTCTGATTTTTTTGATTTCCAAATTTATGGGGCTGTCTTTAGCCATAACTAGAAAACAAATTATGAATACAGCTATTGCTGGATTTTTGTTTTTAACATTTGGCAACGGTGTCGTAGTTTGGGCTTTAAAATATGTTGATAGTGGCTTTGCTGCCTTAGAGATTTCTTCTCAACCTTTGGTGGTCCTCATCATGATGCGAATACTTCAGGGTAAAAAAATACAGCCCATGTCAGTGATTGGGGTTATTTTAGGAATTATCGGCATTTATCTTTTGGTGAGTCAAGATCAAATCATCAGTAAAGAGGGGAGCGTCATGGGCATGATCATGATTTTCGCTTGTATGATCAGTTGGGCTTACGGAAGCTTGTTTGTCGGTAAAGCAGATTTACCTAAAAATTTCTTTATTAATACGGGATATCAAATGTTTTTTGGTGGGTTTTTATTGTTGATTGCCAGTGTGTCCTTCGGAGAATCTTGGTCATTGCCAGCAGCTTGGAGCGAGAAAGTGCAATGGTCGATGGGGCTCTTGGTTATTTTTGGAAGCATCGTGGCATTTACCTCATTTAATTATCTATTAAAAGTAATTTCTCCTGAAAAGGTAGCTACATCGACATATGTCAATCCTATTATTGCATTATTATTGGGATGGTATTTTTTAGAGGAGCAAATTACAGCGCAGTCCATCATCGCTGCCGGAGTGCTTCTTACCGGGGTCTATTTTATTAATACCAACAAAAAAGGCGTGACATTAAAAGGTATTCTCGCAAGATGGACACATAATCGTTAAAGAAACTTTAAAATCAAGTTAAGGATTCTTAAATAGTTGGTATTTTAACTGTCATCGTTTATATTAAGAATACATAAACGATAAACTATGAGATATATACTAACATTTTTATTATTGATTACAACCACTTTCACTTATGCGCAATTCCCGCAATCAGGATCGACCAGTGATCGCGTAGAAGCAATGGCTAGAAATCTTACAGATTCTTATAATAAGGAATTGGTTTTAACCGGCGTTCAGATTCCTCTATTTACAGAAGTCGTTGAAAAATACATAATTGAATCAGAGAAGGCCATCGAAACTTTAGAAGGTCGAGCCGAATTGGACGCACTTGTTCAGTTACAGGCTAAAGAGTCACTGGAAATGAGCGAACTATTGACACAACCGCAGTATCGACGTTATCAAGATGTTAAATATAAACTTCAGCCTCTAAAGACGGTAGAATAATAAAACAACTTATTATAATGAGAAAATGGCTTCCTCTTTTGGAAGCCATTTTCAGATGGTAATTGTTGCTCTTTTTCAATGTAGAATCCCATAAGACCATCGACTCTTTACGGACTTGATTATGCTATTGAATTACCTGATTTTTTAAAATGCGCTCAAAGTTCTGAATCCGATTGTTTTCTCCACACTAATTCGGCATCCAAATAAAAACTCCCTACGAACGTAAAATTACATTCATCTGGTGCAATCATTGAGAGGAAGGTTTCATCAGATTCTTTTTTATATAGATGATAGATTTCACCCATAAGCGGTTCAAAATTAAATTTTGACGCGTAAATAAGATTATTGAATTCATAGACCCTCATCATCGCATCGTATTCAGCTTTCAGTTCTTTATATTTGGCAGACATGTGCTTGTTGACCTTATGGATATTTCTATTTTTCCAAGCGACGGTATCTACCGTGGTAATGACAGGAGCACCAACGTTTGTGGCATAAGGTTTTAGAGCTGCATCATAAATCTGTAATTTTTCGTCGAATACAACGTTATCGGGTTTTTTAGAAGGTTCTTTCATGGCATAAACTAAATAATGGTCAAAATTACATCATTTTGTTTAATTATAGATAAAAAGAATTAAACGTTATCCTTCTATTTGATTTTATTCTTGATGCTAATCAATAGTAACAAAACTTCATAAAAAAATTAAAGTCGTAACTTCACCATTAAATAAATAAAATACTATGAGCACAACAATAAAAGCATTTGGAACGCAAGATGCCAAAGCAGAATTAAAACCAATGGATATTAAACGCCGAGACGTCGGTGACAATGATGTCAAAATCGATATAACATTTTGTGGCGTTTGCCATAGTGATATTCACACCGCACGCAACGAGTGGCATAACTCCATGTTTCCAGTTGTTCCTGGTCATGAGATTGTAGGTCGAGTGTTGGACGTAGGAAAAAATGTCAAAAATTACAAGAAAGATGATTTAGTTGGCGTTGGTTGTATGGTGGATTCTTGCCAAAAATGTTCCGCCTGTAAAGATGATCTAGAGCAATTTTGTGAAGAAGGAATGGTCGGCACTTACAATGGTAAAGACAAACATTTAGGAGGTCATACGTTTGGAGGTTATTCAACATCGATTGTTGTTGATAAAGAATTTGTATTGAAAGTACCTACCAATTTAGATGAAAAGGCTGTCGCACCTTTACTATGTGCTGGGATTACAACCTATTCACCCTTGAAACATTGGAACGTAAAAAAAGGTGATAAAGTAGGAGTGATCGGTCTTGGAGGATTAGGACACATGGGCGTTAAATTCGCCAATGCTTTAGGAGCACATGTTGTCATGATTACAACATCTCCAGATAAAGCGAAAGATGCTAAAAAGCTTGGCGCTCACGATGTGCTCATTTCCAAGGATGAGAACGATATGAAAAAACATACCGGAAGTTTCGATTTTATATTGAATACAATTCCTGTTGGACACGAAATGGATCCCTATATCGGACTTTTAAAAAGAGATGCCACGATGGTCCTTGTTGGTGCAGTAGAACCTTTAAAACCATTCCATGGTGGAGGCATTATTATGGGACGTAAGCGAATCGCAGGCTCTTTGATCGGTGGTATTAAAGAAACTCAAGAAATGCTTGATTTCTGCGGAGAACATGATATTGTATCTGATATTGAATTGATAGATATGAAAGATATCAATACGGCATATGATCGCGTTTTGGATTCTGATGTGAAATACCGATTTGTGATAGATATGGCATCTTTAAAGGATTAATACATTTCTAATAAATTTTTTAAAAGGACCTTTCTTCAATTTGAAGAATGGTCCTTTTTTATTGCTGTATTCTTATCATTTATTGAGATAATGAAATCAAATGTTTTGGTCCAATTAAAAAACTATGCACTCGAATATTTAGAGTTAGCATATCGCGGCGTGATTAAATTCAGGTCCATTCTCTGGCATTATGTAAACATGGCGTTCTAAACTTTCAAATCAGTAATTATTACCGAAGAATCTTTATCTTTATAAAAATCATCCATCTCATTTTGAGAATTTTAAAACTACTTTTCATACTATTCTTTGGTTTTTATCAAGAAGTGATTGTTTCGCAAGAAAAGCTTAACTCTAACCAAGCTTTTGAACAATACCAAAACATTAGTCAATTAATGAATACGTCCTTTCCTGAAGACGAAATAAGGACGTTTCAGCGCATGTCTTTTTCGCAGTCGGAATTGGAAATCTATCTTTCACAGCATTTTCAAAGAATGGATCTGCTCAATCGAATCGAAGGACGTCATATTTTAAAATTAGAAGCCTACATCCATTCGGGCAATTGGTTTAATTTGGTAGATTTCCCCAAAGAATCCATAAAATCCTTTCAGAATTTTTTCAAATATTATAAAGAGCACGAATCGGACTTATCGTCTGAAGATCGTAAAAGTTATAATGTGATGCGATTTCTTGCGCACGGTATCATCGCTGAAAACTACGCACGACTGGGACAGTTGGAAAATGCCAAAAAGGAGCATCATATTAATATTGCGTTTACCAAGACTCACAACGATATCTACTATAATTCGGCTATCAATAATTTCGGACTCTTTTACTATTGGCATAAAAAAGATTTAGATTCAGCATTAATCTATTTTAAGGAGGCTTATGATTTAACACGGATCAAGTATTCAAAACACTTTTTGCTTGGTAGCATTCAAGATAATATTGCTGACATCTATTATGACCAAAAGAATTATGTAAAAGCACAAGCTTTATATGCATCTAATTTTAAATTTTATCAAGAGGTCAAAGATGAGTCGACCATGGCAATTGACATTCCGAGGTTAATCAGTGCAGGAGCACAATTGGTTAGCACGAGTTTATATTTGAATCAAATTGAAAAGGCTGCCAACACATTTGAAGATCTAGAAGACATCGTGATGCGGCAAGATCAAGCCAAATTGTTAAGTGCAGAATCTCGATTAAATTATTTAAAATCGAAAGAACAGTTACTTTATAGCCAAAATAAGAGTGACCAAGCGTATACTATTTTAAAATACATCACGAAGTTTTCTGATAGTCTCCAAAAAGTATCGTCCATCGCCAACGCTAAATGGCAGAATGAATTCAACACGATTACGGTCGATAGAGTGGCACTTAATTTTAAATTGGAGCAACTTAAGAAAGAGACAAAAATTAAATCCCAGAGAGCGCAATTGTGGATTGTTGGTACGACATCCATAGCATTCATTATTTTGTTGATTTTACTATATTTTAATCGCAAGCAACGGCATATTAATTCAAAAAACAAACAGCTCATTGCCGAACAAAATTTAGAAAACTCACTTTTGAAAGTCAATAAGCTAGATCAAGAGATAAAATCGAAACAGCGAGATTTATCTGATTTTGCTATCAACTTAATCGAAAATCAGAAATGGGCTTTAACACTGGCTACCAAGCTAGAAGCGTATAGGCAAGCGAATGACTCCGATAAGCCCGAGCAGCTTCGAAATTTAGAATTGGTCGTTAAAAACAAAATCACCTTTGACGAAGATACAACCCTGTTCTTCGAACGTTTGGATAAATTAAGTGATGCTTTTTATAGTGAATTGATGACCAATTATCCCAACTTAAGCAAAAATGAGATTCGATTATGTTCCCTCATCCGTTTAAAAATAGATAGCAGAAGTATTGCAACGCTTCAAAATATAACCACTGCGTCTTTAAATACAAGCAGATACCGTCTTCGCAAGAAACTTGATCTGGCTGATGATGTCAATCTAGATGACTTCATTCTAAGCTTGTAAAACGTTCCCAATCATTAAGTAAATTATTAGTTGTCTATTGATTGTCTATCGACTGTTGATAGCTTGTCTATCTGTATTTCAATGAGTTAATATTATTTAAGTTTAATTTAGACTTGTTCTTTGAAGTGTTATTTCGATGTAAACATCAAAAGCATCTTATGACAGAAAAAGTACTTATTTAAAAAAACTCACACTAAAAACCAAAATTTATGAAAACAATTGTACTCGGTTTAATTTTTTTAGGATTCACCAACCTAATCCATTCACAAAACGATTTTGCTTCAATTACCGCAGATCTCAACGATCGTTACCAACCCAAAAAGAACAAGGCAATCAACCAGGTCTATGCATCCACTTTCGAAGCTAAAATCAGCTCAAAGCGTATTAGAAAGTTTCAGAACTATGTTGCTAACTATGATGTAACGACCGCGGACATTTATGTTGAAAAAAGACCAACTAACTATACCATCACTTTTGAAGAAGGAGATAACAAAATCGATGCAGAATATAATAATAAAGGGCAAATCATACATTGTAAGGAATCTTTCAAAAATGTAAAGTTACCTTATGCTATGAGTAGCGATATCGCAAAGAAGTATCCTAATTGGGCCTTCAAGAATATAGAGTGTCGTGTAAGCTATGAGTTAGATTTAGAGCAACAGGTTATTTATAATGTGGTCATCGAGAACGGAAATAAGAAGAAAACGTTGGTCTTAAATTCTGAAGATTACAGTCTGTAAATTACACCATTAAAAATTATCAAACAGTTCAATAGAAAAAGTAGATAAAAAGGTATTTTAAGCGAAACCAAACAATCCTTTTATAAAATTGCTTTTTAATCACAAAATCCCACAGAAGTGGGATTTTGTTTAGATGATAATTTTATGACGTTATTTCAATTCGTCAGCCTTTTTTTCTACGGCGGTTTTTAGCATATCATATTTCTCTTTTACAGTGGCTTCCACATCGTGGACCGTATCCATAACTTTTTCTCCGACATCATTGATCTTGGAATGAAGTTGATCTTTTTCCACTTGGGTCATACTTTTATATTTCCACCAAGCAAATGCGCCCGCACCGAGTCCTAAAAGCGCAAGTAATCCTTTTTTCTTTTTTTGTTCCATGTTTCCTGTAGTTTTTAAATTAATATCCATTAAGATAATACTATTTGGTGACATCTCATTACTTATTTCATAGCCTTTCATCGAGGATTTAATACACCTTATTTCACTTTATCGTGAATTACTTTCATTCATAAGATATTTTAGTGTCAACAGGCTTAAAGAATTAATTTTAAACTGTTTAATAAACTAAATGTCCCATGAAAAAATTAACTAACTTATACGTAATGATCTTTTTTTTGAGTTGTTCTGCTCTTGTACAAGCGCAAGATCAAGACACCACTACCGCGGATTTTGCTGACCGAAGCCCTTTGTATGATTATTCAGAAAACAACCTTAATAGCACAGATAGCATTCCTGGGTTTCAGACTAAAGAAGATAAGTTGATGATCACTGGTACTGTTTTCGAAAGTGATGGTGTTACTCCTGCAAAAGATGTCATTTTGTATATATCACAACCTGACGAACATGGTGATTATGAATTAAAAAAAGAAAATGATAAACGCTATGTAGTTCACCGAGCTTGGGTCAAAACTGATGTCGATGGACGTTATACATTTTATACTTTTATTCCTGGTAATAATACCCGTTTCAGAGAATTAAAGCACATTCATCCCATCATAAAGGAATCTGGAAAACCGGAATATGAATTGAATGCGTTTCTTTTTGATAACGATCCTTTTTTAAGCAAACATTGCCGCAAGAGACTAGAGAAAAAAGGAATTGATTCGATATTGGTTTTAGAGAAAAAAGAGGACATGTACATTACGACAAAAAATATTGTGTTGGAATCCGTTGCGACAGCCTATACTAATTAATATTTTCAACTTATAAATAAAAAAATCCCACATGTTGTGGGATTTTTTTATGTTGAAGCCAATTTATTTATTGGTAATGTCTTCAATTTCGTGCGTGGCATTATTTTTTATCTGACCATATTTATCTGAAATCGTATTCTCTACATTTTGAAGCGTGTCTTTAAATTGTTGTCCGACATCATGTATTTGGTCTTTCAGTACTTGCTTCCGCTCTGGCGTCATATTTTTATATTTGTACCAAGCAAATGCGCCTGCTGCAATTCCTAAAATCGCTAAAAATCCTTGTCCTTGTTGTTTTTTCATCGTGTTTAATTTTTTAAGTTAATATTAAATGTTTGCTACTTCTGTTGATCAGATCATATTAAACATTAAGTACATGGCTACACATACCTTTCATTTACAAATTTCAACTTTTAATCTCTCTATTAATGTTAAGTAAATCTTAAGGTTAGATTGATTTTTGACCCAAACAACTAAGACCTTGTCTCATCTGAGATTCGCATTTTTGGGCATCATGTCTTTGTTGTAATTTTAAAAGGTTATGTCCGAGTTCTGCCCACACATGAGATAGCATACCTATACTTTTTTTAAGTTTTGAAGGAAATTCTAAACCTACTTGTGAATTTAATTGAGGTTCTCAATAAACTTTAATAGGACTTTGTCGTATTTCAGATTTGTAAGTACTTATATTTTTCAGGTGAAATATTTAGCAATCTTAAAACGAATGGCGAATGCCAACATGTGAGTTCGGTAATTTCTGTGAACATAGCCTAACATAGATAATTTAAAAAAAAAAATAAATGAAAAAGCAACCCCTATTACAAGAGTATAAAATGAATGATGTACGGCTGTCTAACCGTGTTGTTATGGCGCCTATGACAAGAAGTCGGGCAGATAATGAGCATAGAGCTCCCACTGAAGATTTACATGTGCCTTATTATACGCAGCGTGCAACGGCCGGATTGATCATTACGGAAGGCTCGCAAGTTTCAAAACAAGCGGTCGGTTATATAAATACGGCTGGGATCCATAGCCAAGAGCAAGTAGATGGTTGGAAAAAAGTAACCAAGTCAGTCCATGATGCTGGAGGAAAAATATTTATTCAGCTTTGGCATGTCGGACGGATGTCACATCCAGATTTTCACGACGGTGAACTACCTTTAGCACCATCTGCAATAAATCCCAATTCAAAATCATACACGCCAGAAGGTTTTAAAGATACGGTGACACCGAAGGAAATGACCGTGGAAGATATTAAAATAACGGTTCGAGATTTTCAACAAGCGGCAAAAAATGCCGTCGAGGCCGGATTTGATGGCGTTGAAATCCATTCTTCAAACGGCTATTTATTTCATCAATTCTTTAATGGAACAAGCAATAAGAGAGATGATAACTATGGCGGAAGCATTGAAAATAAAACACGATTTTTCTTTGAAGTATTAGATGCAATCAAAGAAGTTATTCCTCAAAATAGAGTAGGAGCAAGATTCAATCCATCCTTACACGGCATTTTTGGAATGACTATGGATGAAGATACCATACCAACCTTTGATTATATTATTGATAGACTGGAGAAAGATTATGATTTAGCTTATATCCATCTTTCAGAACCTTTCAATGATGTATCCGATGTGGAGTTTGCTGAAGAAAATATAGCAAAGCGCTACCGACCAAAATATAGCGGCACATTGATGATCAGTACAGGGTTTACCCATGAAAAAGGAAATACTGTGATTGAAGATGGAGATGCTGACTTGGTATCGTACGCCAAATTATATATTTCAAATCCTGATCTAGTAGGCCGTTTTAGAGATAATGTTGAAACGTCCGAATGGGATGAGGATACGTTCTATACTACAGGCCCGGAAGGCTATACCGATTATGAAGCAAAAACAAGAGATTTAATACCAAATAAATAAAATATGAGTACTAAAGAAAAAACATTCAAAACTATAAATCCAGCAAACGGTGAAAATATTCAAACTTATAACTTTATGTCTACTGATGAAGCCATAAAAGCGGTCAAAGCATGTCATAACGCTTTTGAGTCGTGGAAACACAAATCGTTAAAGGAACGTTCTAAAATTATCAAGGCAATTGGTGAAAAACTCACCGAAAAGAAGGAAGAGCTATCTGCTTTGATGACAACAGAAATGGGAAAACTCATAAGGCAAGGTCATCAAGAGATAGAGCTTTGTGCAGGAATTTGTGATTACACCGCAGAACAAGGTTTGGAATTTTTAAAAGATGAGGAACGCGACATGCCTGATGGCGGTCGTGGTATCATAACCTATTCACCTTTGGGCGTGATTTATGGTATTCAACCTTGGAACTTTCCAACGTACCAAGTCATTCGTTATGCGATTGTTAATTTGATGGCAGGAAATGGCGTTTTATTAAAGCATGCGGAAAATGTGACAGGTTCAGCTTTAATGCTTAAAGACATATTTGAAGAAGCAGGATTGCCTAAAGATATTTTTACTGTGCTTCTGATAGATCATGATCAGTCTGATAAAATTATAGATCATGAATTAGTAAGAGGTGTGACACTGACTGGAAGTTCAGGGGCAGGTAGAATCATCGGTAAAAAAGCAGGAGAAGCGTTGAAAAAGACCGTTTTAGAATTGGGTAGTAACGATGCCTATGTCGTCTTGGAAGATGCAGATATTGAGTTGGCGGTTAAGACTTGCGTTCAAGGTCGAATATATAATAATGGTGAAACATGTGTCGCTGCAAAACGATTTGTTGTTACTGAAAAAGTATATGACACTTTTCGAGAGGCTTTTGTCAAAGGCATGAAAGCAATTAACCATGGTGATCCTACTGATAAGGATAGTAAATTAGGCCCAATGGCTCGAAAGGATTTAAGAGATAAACTTCATGAGCAGGTTGAAGAAAGTGTGAAGCACGGAGCAAAGATAGCGTGTGGCGGTACTTTGCCTGAAGGAAAAGGATATTATTACCCATCAACGGTATTGGAAAACGTAAAGCCTGGTCAACCTGCTTATGACGATGAATTATTTGGTCCTGTTGCATCTTTGATTAAAGCTAAAGACAACGATGATGCCATGCGAATAGCGAATGATAGTAAGTTCGAATTAGGAGGTGGTATCTTTTCAAAAGATGAAAACAAAGCCATTGATTT
>JBBSOJ010000013.1:0-25441 GCA_038259855.1 Flavobacteriales bacterium | reverse complement strand
CGCTTACATTTATTGTAATAGGCTTCGTATTCTTTGCGGTATGCATCAAATGCAGGTTCCAATTTTTTAAGGATGGCATCTGTATCACTGACATCTTCATCAGTTTTTAAATCCAATACCAACGGTTGTATTTTTGTTCGTAAAAAATGGTCTGGACACGAAGTTCCCATCGGTGCCAAGCGTTCTAAATCGTGACTATTAATGTATTGCATTACTACATCACTATCTGAAAAATGACCAATCATTCTGTTTTCTGAAGAGCACAAACCTCTTAATAAGGGCATTAATTGTGCTGCTTTATCGGAGCGTTCCTCTTTTGCTAAACTCTTTACTTTTTCACCACCAAAAACGCTACCTTTTTCTTTGACTTTATCTTCAATATATTGTGAAGCCATTTCGATGACTTCCAAACTATTCATATAACATTCGTAAGAGGTGTCTCCCCAAGTAAACAGGCCATGACTTCCCAAGACAATGCCCCTAATTTCAGGATTGTCATTCAGGCATTTTTCCAACTGAAGTCCCAAGTCAAAACCAGGGCGTTGCCACGGCACCCAGCCCATCGTGTCCCCCCAAATTTCTTTGGTCACTTTTTCACTATCCTTTGCTGCTGCCACTGCAATCAACGCATCAGGGTGTAAATGGTCAATATGTTTGAATGGAAGCAATCCATGTAAAGGTGTGTCAATTGAAGGAGCTTTGCTATCTAAATCATAAATACAATGATCAAAAAGTCCTACCATTCGGTCTTCGTCCGAAAGTCCTTCATAGACGTTCTTCAAATCTCGTAATCTTCCAGTATACAGACCTGCAATTCCTGCTCGGTTCAATGTCCCTATATCACCTCCAGAACCTTTAATCCACATAACTTCAACTTCTTCATTCGTCAATGGGTCTTTCTCAATGGTTTTGCAACTGGTGTTTCCACCACCGTAATTGGTGATTCTTAAATCCGCCCCTAAAATATTGGAGCGATACAAAAACAATGCTACTTGGTCGTCTTTTAATTTTTCGGCCTTTTCGTCGTTCCATAAATAGTCAACGAAATTGAATTTTTTAGTAAGATTCTTCATATGGTTTCAAAAAATGATTCAAACAAATATAAATTCACCTCTGAAGGTTTCTATCCTGTACTGTACCGTTAGATGCATTATTATATTTTGATATAAATTTAGAAATTAATAATTTTAAAGGCTATATAACTTCGAATTCTTATTACTTTTCTGATTTATTACGAATACCCAAAATATACTCTTACCTATATGGACCTATTTAAATTTATTAAGATTGATGAAGATTCTCGTATTCCTAAATATCGACAAATTGTAGATTCGATGATTCACAACGTTTCTGTAGGAAATTTAAAAATAGACCAAAAGATTCCTTCCATCAATATGTTCAGTGAAGAATTTTATCTTTCCAGGGATACCGTTGAGAAAGCTTACAACATTTTAAAGGAACGAAAAATCATCACGTCCATTAGAGGTAAGGGTTTTTATATCAATAGAACGAAACTTTTATCCAAAACGAATGTGCTGTTCTTGGTGAACAAGTTGAGTTCTTACAAATTACAGACCTATAACGCCTACATAAATGCGATGGGGACCAATTCTCACACCGATTTGCACATTTACCATTGCGATGAATCACTGTTTTTAAATTTAATGGAAAAACACAAGTCAGCCTATGACTTCTATGTGATTATGCCACATTTCAAAACTGAAGATTTAAAACATGTGAGTTACACTGATGCAGTCTTTGATGTTATAAAAAAAATACCAAGAGAAAAACTTGTGATTTTAGACAATATTAAACTAGATATAAATTCCGAAATTATTGAGGTCTATCAGGATTTTGAAAATGATATTTACGGTGCACTTACTCAAGGGATTTCAAAGATTTCCAAATATGAAAAAATCATATTGATTTATCCAGACAAGGCTGTTTATCCTTATCCAAGACGGATTCTTCATGGCTTCCGAAAATTCTGTGTGGAGAATTCCTTGAATTTTGAAATATTGAGTGAGGTGTATGATGAAATGATTTTGAAAAAAGGTGATTTATTCATTACCATTGAAGAATCTGATTTGGTCAATCTCGTGAAACAAATCCGCGATGATGAATTTGTCATGGGAAAGGACATTGGAGTGATTTCCTATAATGATACCCCATTAAAAGAGTTATTGGGAATTACTGTTATTTCCACAGACTTTAAGGTGATGGGCGCAACCGTTGCCAGCATGATTCAAAATAAACAAAAAGGAAAATTCAAGGTTCCTTTTAATTTCATTGATAGAAATTCTATTTAAATCAGTCTTCTACAAAGTTTTAAACTCTGACGAAGTAGTTATCATATTTAGTTAATATCAGCATACCACAGGATGGTTTACTAAAATGTGTCTATTAGATTTAGACGTATTTAAAACGAACTTTCCATGAAAAAATGTCTTGCTATCTTATTTATCCTGCCAATCATGCTGTGTGCACAGTCCACACAAATTCCCTTGACACTTGACGTCGAGTCGTCGCATGACTTAAAAATTTCCAATGAAGACAAAGAACTGTATGATATTGTCACTATTGGAAGAGACCCGTATGTGTTTTTAAATCCATTAACGGAACAGATGGAGGCAAACAACAATCAATTCACCTTTGAATATTTTTGCCCAACAGGTGTTGATTTTGTTGAGCTTTATTTTTATCGTTCCGGCGAACCTTTAAGTTCTAAAATTGTAAGAGATGTTGGCTCCACAGAAGGTTGGGTAGAATTTAAAATAAATATCAAAGACGAACTTAAAACCTGGGGGCAAAAAGGCGATTATCTACGTTTAGATTTTGGAAATGCACCTGATTTAAAAGTCCAAATCAAAAACTTAAAATTAAGAGGGCTTACGGATAGAGAAAAAGAAATCGAAGCCACAAAAGCCTTAAAAAAGCAAGAAGAAGCCGTTCTTGAAAACCATTTGACCACTTATCTATCTGAATCATTTCCTAATACTATAGATAATGTCTTGATTACAGCTGATAAAGTAGTCGTGAAAGGTACGTCAAACCACAAAGACCAATTGTATTTGGCAGAAATCAGTCCCTACGAACATGTTACGGAGCTCATAACATTCGAGTTTATGACACCTGTAAAAACCACTGACAATGCGTTCGAACTAAAGATAGACCGCGTCGTAAAACGTCATAGTTTTAATCAGGACCGTGTCCTTTCCAAATGGGTTTTGGTAAAGAAAAAAGGAACAGATTTTGAATTAGTATCCAGCGCTCGTTATGCAGATTCCATCGTTCCAAAATACACCTATGAGTTCGTAAAACCTTCTACTAAAAAAGGCCTTGGCGGTTACAGTGCAGGCCGTGAAGCGCCTATTTCCGATTTAGAAGACCTTGGCATCACAAGCGCAACGGTAAATATTTGGATTAATGGCCTTTTTAGGGCGACCGCCTCCGAAGAGAATATGCCTTTTGAATACATGGGAAAAACCTATTATATCAATAAAAAAGAGATTGAAAAATATGATGAAACCATGTTGTCCACTTCTATCAAGGACATTGAAGTTTCTGCCATTTTATTAGTGGCCAAAGAAGCTCAATCGATAGACAAAACGATTGGAAAGATACTTCAGCACCCAGATACGGACCCAGCTGGTATTTATGCCATGCCCAATGTGACTTCGCCAGAGGGTGTACAATATTATGCGGCTATTCTTGATTTTTTGGCAGACAGATACAGTCGTCCGGACAAAAAATACGGTCGCATCCACCATTGGATAATTCATAACGAAGTGGATGCTGGATGGGTGTGGACTAATGCTGGCGACAAAACGGCGATGGTCTTTATGGATTTGTACTATAAGTCTATGAGAATGTCACATAACATTGCGCGAAAATATAATGCCAATTCAAAAGTATTCATTTCCCTGACGCACTATTGGAATTGGACATCCAATCCTCATTTTTACCATTCCAAAGATTTGCTTGAAAAATTAATACAGTTTTCAAATGCAGAAGGTGATTTTGATTGGGCAATCGCACAACATCCGTATCCAGAATCTCTGCGCGAACCAAAAACATGGTTGGACAAAAAAGCAACTTTCGACATGGATACACAACTCATCACCTTCAAAAACATGGAGGTATTGGATGCTTGGGTAAAGCGTCCCGAAGCGATGTTCAAGGGAACAAAGAAACGTTTGCTTTATTTATCCGAAAACGGTACTAACTCCCCAACGTATAGTGAACAGGATTTAAAAGAGCAAGCGGCGGGGATGGCTTACGCCCTTAAGAAAATGGAGCGATTGGATGGTATCGATGGTTTTCAATATCACAATTGGCAGGACAATCGTCGTGAAGGAGGCTTAAGAATTGGGTTACGTAGATTTCCCGATGATGAAGAATTGCCAGGAGCAAAAAAACCTGTGTGGTTCGTCTATCAAGCGTTTGGAACCGATAAAGAAGACGAGGTGTTTGACCAGTATAAAAAACTTATAGGAATCGATAATTGGGATGACATTATGCATCCTTTGGAAGCTGGAAAAAAAAAGCCCAAACCTTAAATCAGATGAATAGTTCTACTTGGGTTGCAACGGATGCACTGGGAAGAGCACTTCCTGATTACGACTCTGTTGGTCCAAAAAAGAACGACCGTTACGTGGGAATGTTTTATTTTGTTACCCATAGCAATCCGGATGTTTCAGGACCTTTCAATGTAACGGAAATCATTAAGGAAAATCCTCAAAATCCAAAGTGGGGCGATGGCAGTCATTATTGGGGAGAACCAGAAATTGGGTATTATCTCAATAATGAGCGATGGGCCATTCGAAAGCATGCCAATTTATTATCGGATGCTGGTGTTGATGTTATTATTATAGATGTGACCAATAACAAAACCTATTTCAATACCTATATGACGATTTGTGAGGTATTCCAATCGATGAGAGTGCAAGGAGAACCCACTCCAGACATTGCTTTTTTAGGTAGCGAAATCTCTGTGAATCAATTATGGAAAGAATTTTATTCTAAAGGATTATATAAGGATTTATGGTTTATTTGGAAAGGAAAACCCCTGCTTTTGTATGGTCATCATGAACAACCTCAACGCAACAAAATCAACGATATTAAATTCTCTGAAGACATTCAGAATTTTTTCAATTTAAAACAAAGTTGGGCATGGACGTCATTGCCTTGGTACGAGGAAGGACAAGACGAGTGGCCTTGGATAGACCACTATCCGCAAGCCGTAGCTTGGCACACGAATCCTGAAGAAAAGGAAATGATACCTGTAGCAGCTGCCGAGCATCCTCTGTCCAACATCGGTAGAAGTTTTCATAATTTTCATCAACCTGAATTGAATGAATATGATTTGACCTCTGTTACAAATGAGGGATTATTCTTTCAAGAACAATGGAACAGAGCCTTGGAAGTAGACCCAGAATTTGTCTTTGTAACAGGTTGGAATGAATGGTCAGCAGGAAAAATGACCATAAAGTCAAATGTCAGCGAAGAGTTGCAACAATGGAACTTTTACCCTGGCGCGCATCTTGGAAAGGTCGGGAAAGCACTCCATATCGGTGATTCCTATTTTATCGACCAATACAATCAAGAATATAGCAGAGATATCGAACCGATGAAAGGCGGTCATACAGACAACTATTATTATCAGTTGATGTCTAATATTCGAAACTATAAAGGTGTTGAAAAACCGATTTCCAAGTCATTCCAGACCATTGATATTTCGAAAGATTTCAGTCAATGGCAGACTGTTTCGTCTTCATATTTTGACCATGTAGGAGATACAGAACATCGAAACAGTCAAAAACAAGGCACTGCTGGCCCCTATATTGACAAACAAGGACGGAATGATTTTAAATTGGCCAAAGTTGCCCATGATTCTACTTCTGTGTTTTTCTACATCGAAACACAGAATGATATAACATCTTATCAAGACCCGAACTGGATGCTACTGCTCATCGATATCGACCAAAATTCAACAACAGGCTGGAATGGTTATGATATTCTAATCAATGGTGATGTTAAGGACGATACAACTACAACTCTCAAAAGCTATGATAACAAGAAAGGTTGGTTACTTGATGCGGAAATTAAGTATCGAAAAGAAGGAACTCAATTGATGTTGCAGGTTTCACGACACTTATTGAAGTCAACAAATGGTAAATTAAACTTTAATTTTCATTGGGTCGATAATCCATCAGAATTGAAAACGATTGAACAACTTATCGATGCTGGAGATAATGCGCCAAGTAGAAGAGCCAATTATGAATACGCTGATTAGAAAATTTTAAACTAAAACACATTTTTTTAAAATGAACTATTATAAAATTTATTATCCATTTTTCTTGCTTTTATTGATGTTTGGATGTCAATCAAAATCACTAATAATCACGAATCAGGCAGATGTACAAACCCGCCCAAATATCATTTTCATTTTAGCCGATGATTTTGGCATTGTAGACACGCAAGCGTATGCAAGGCATTTTATGGATGTTGACACATCTCAAATGTATTACGAAACTCCAAATATTGACAGACTGATAGCCGAAGGAACCGCTTTTTCTAAAGCCTATGCCAATCCACTCTGTTCCCCAACAAGAGCCAGTATATTGACAGGAAAAAATGCTTCAAAATTGGGCTTTACAACTGCGATGCCTTTACGCCCTACTTATTATAATCAGAATCTTCCTATTCCTGATGGCTATTTCCCGAATGATGTTTTAGAACACAAAGACAAAATTGAAATTGAAAAAGCTTGGGTTAATGGTATTTCGAATTCCGCTGTTTCTGCGGGAACTCCTATTGACAACGGAAAGGACGAAATCTCAATTGCAGAAGCACTGAAAGACTACCATTCTGCATTTATTGGCAAATGGCACATCGGTGGATTTGGAGCGAAAGGATATCAACCAAAAGACCAGGGGTTTGAAGCCTTGGCCTGGGCGGATGCTGGCGGTTCGGCTTATTTCAATTGGCGAACAGCGTGGGATAACAAATCAAAAGCAGCGTTCCCAAAGATGCCACAGGAGGAATGGGAATTTGGAAATTCTGGTAAAAACACTGGTGAACCCTATTTGACTGATGATTTGACAAAACAAGCATTAGGTTACATTGAAGAGCGTTCTAAAATCAAGGACCAACCGTTCTTTTTATATTTTTCAAATTTTTCAGTTCATTCTCCTTATCAAGGTGTGGATAATATCGTTCAACATTTCGAGAACAAAGCGACTAAAGGTTGGAATAACCATAAAGACCCTGTGTATGCCGCAATGATTAAAAGTATGGACAATTCTGTTGGTGCCATCCTAAAAAAATTAAAGGATTTAGGATTAGAAGATAATACGTTAGTAGTTTTCATGTCTGATAACGGTGGAATCGACTCAAAAATCACACCCAAAGGAGATGGTACCGATAATGCACCATTTTTAGGTGGAAAGGCAACTTTGAACGAAGGTGGTATTCGCGTGCCTTTAATCTTTCGATGGAAGAATACTATTAAAAGTGGTCAGTGGGTAGATGTTCCTGTGGATTGTACCGACATCTATCCAAGCCTTTTGGCTGCTGCGGGTTATGACGTTAAAAACATCATAGCATCTCAAAACCTTGATGGACAAAACCTGATGCCATTACTGTCGGATGTCACAAATTCAAAAAACAATTACACTAAAACAGAGCATTATTGGCATTATCCTTTTAATGTAATTTATAATAGTCCCTATGATGGCTTTCCATTGACACCTCATTCTGCAATTCGCGATGGTGATTATAAACTTATTTTCGATTGGTATGGACGACTCTATCTCTACAATATTGAAGCAGACCCATTTGAAAAAAACAATTTGGCAATGTCGATGCCAGACCTTAAAAATCGAATGTTCGGCAAACTAAAAAATTGGTTAGAGCAGAATGTTGAAAAACGCTATTGGCCAACATTAAACCAAGATTATCATCCAGAAAGAGAAGTACGTACCACACCCTTTACCAATTTGATGAATTGATTTTTCACAACGGAAATTATAAAATTAGTCAACATGAACAACTCAAAAATATTTTCAACAATAATCGCACTATTGTTTTATTTCATCACCCATGCCACAGAATTTCACGTATCGAAAACCGGGAATAATCAAAATGATGGAAGTTTACAATCACCATTATTAACCATTCAAGCAGCTGCTGATATAGCTCAACCAGGCGACTTTATCATAGTGCATTCAGGTGTCTATCGCGAACGAATCAATCCACCTCGTGGTGGACATTCAGATGACCAAAGAATAACTTATAAAGCGGCTGAAGGTGAGAATGTCACCATTACAGGCTCTGAAGCCATTGACAATTGGGAACAGGTTAAAGATGACATATGGAAAGTTGAATTGAGTACTGACTTTTTTGATGAGTTTAATCCTTATGATGATGTCATTTCCGGTGATTGGTTTTTTGACAATGAACTCACCCATCATACAGGTGCAGTGTATTTAAATGGTCATTGGCTCAATGAAGCAAAAAATAAAGACATCCTTTTCGAACCAATGGAAAATGAAACACTTTGGTTTGCAGAAGTCACTAACGCATCAACTACTATTTGGGCCCAATTTAAAGACATAAATCCAAATGATGAAAATGTAGAAATTAATGTTCGTCAATCGGTTTTTTATCCTGAAAAGGAAGGCATCAATTATATTACGGTGAGCGGATTTAAATTGAAGCAAGCAGCAACGCCTTGGGCGCCACCTACAGCAGAACAAATAGGATTGATTGGAACGCATTGGAGCAAAGGATGGATTATTGAAAACAATGATGTTGCTTATTCCATATGTTCGGGCATTACTTTAGGAAAATATGGTGATGAATTTGACAATAAATCTGGAGATACAGCCAAAGGTTATGAAGGTACCATTGAGCGTGCCATCTCTTACGGATGGACCAAAGAAAACGTGGGGAGTCACATCATTCGAAACAATGTGATTCATCATTGTGAACAAGCTGGAATTGTAGGTTCGCTTGGTGCTATTTTTAGTGAGATATCAAATAATGAAGTGTATGATATCCATGTCAAAAGGCTGTTTTCTGGGATGGAAATGGCTGGCATAAAAATTCATGCCCCTATCGATATGCTGGTAAGTAATAATTATATACATCACTGCTGGCGAGGTGTTTGGATGGATTGGATGGCGCAAGGCACTCGTATCACTGGAAATTTATTACATGATAATGATGCCGCCCACGATATGTTTATCGAAGTGAATCATGGTCCGATGCTTGTTGATAATAATATCTTGCTTTCCCCAAGTTCCATAAGAAATCTTTCTGGAGGCATTGTCTTTGCACACAATCTGTTTCGGGGAATCGATGTTCCAGAAACGAACTTAAGAGAGACACCTTATTTTAAAGCACATTCCACCGAATTGGTTGACACCAAAGTAATCGCTCATGGAGATAACCAATATTATAACAATATTTTTATGAGCTTTGATAACAATCCATGGCCAGTGAGAATGGGAGCTATTAAGGAGGGAAATTTCTTCGGACTTGGGGCATACCAAAAAGATACATTTTCGATTCGCACAGAAGGCAATGTGTATTTTGATAAAGCTACATCCTTTGAAGCTGAAATGAATGGATTAGAGAATCCGAAATTTAAAACGAACATTAACCTTACAAAAAAGCAGGATGGCGTTTATCTAGACATTACATTGGACAAAAAATGGCTCTTGCAAAAAAGGCAAACAGTGACCACTGCATTAATAGGAAATGCCCAAGTACCCAATTTGCCATATGTACATCCCGATGGGACGTCTTATTATTTGGATAGAGATTATGTTGACGTACAAAGAGATGTCGACAATCCGTCTCCCGGACCATTTTCAACTTTTGAGAAAGAAAAATTAACCATTAAAATTTGGGATTTTAACTATAATTGACATTAATTAAAATTCCTTTTTGTTACTTCTTTTTACTTTTCTCTTCCGCAAAAAGTTCATACGGACTTTTCGTGTAATTATACATCCAAGTTTCTTCTGGTCTGATTCTCATGAAGTCTGCCACTCCATAAAACTCATCGTTGTACGTTTCCATCCATTTGTAGGTCATGGCCTCCAATTTCTTATGAACCTCTGCATAATCGGGGTTGTTGAACAGATTATTGAGTTGATAAGGATCCTTCTTGCGGTCATAAAGCACATTGGTCAGAGCGATGGAATCTTCTCCTTTTCCCATGGCGAACGTGTATTCTTTGGTGACAACACCTCGCCAATTGTTATTATTTGCAACACCTCTTTTATAAAGCCACAACGGCACGAATTTTTGCGTATTTCCATCATTTGAAATCATGGTTTTTGACATATCCAGTCCGTCATATTTTTGATTGCTTTCAATATCCAAAAGCCCTAAAACTGTGGGCATAATATCCAAAGCTCCAAAAAGTTCCTCGGAAGTACTTCCTTTTTTTATCTTTTTAGGAAACTTGACGATAAAAGGAATATGATTTGAATAATCATGTGGATATTGTTTTGGCAACAGCGCATCATTGGACTCCAACATATCGCCATGATCTGCAGAGAATACTGTGAGCGTATTGTCATCAACTCCAAGTTCTTTCAACTTATCCATCAACATTCCGAACGCCTTGTCAACGCCACTTACCATGCTCATATACCCGTGATACATGCGCTTTCTATCTGGTGTAGATTCTAAACCTGGTCTCAATTGAATTGAATCTCGATTATAAAGTGCCATTAATTCTTCCATGGTATCATAGCGATAATGCATTTTCCCGTCCTCACCTTTAAATTTACCCCAATCATGAGGGGGATGCCAAGACACAATCAATGCAAAAGGTTTACTTTTATCGATAGTGTCCAAATAGGCCAAAGCTTGTTTGGTTTGACCATAGACTTCCCATTCATCAAAATATTCCTTTTCATCATTTCCATTCCAGAAAAAAGCGTTTCCTGGTCTAAAATCCACATGGCAATTATTAGTTAAAAGCGTGTCAAAACCATAACGGAGTTCCCCTTTTGGAATTGGTCGGTCTCTTTCGCCGCCAAGCAAGTGCCACTTCCCAATATAGGCCGTTTGATATCCTTGCTCTTTTAAAATTTGACCCAACAGCTTCGATTTATTCGGCAATAAAGGTGCATCATTGATGAAAGCACCATTTTTTAAAGGCTGCATACCACTCATAATCATACCTCTAAATGGTGTACAAACGGGCTGATTTGCAAAGGCATTATCCATACGTAATCCTTCTGCTGCCAATTGGTCAAGATTGGGTGTGATGATTTGAGTATTGCCATAGGTACCGAGCATATCGTAAGAATGTTGGTCTGACAACACAATCAATAAATTTGGTTTTTTTGTCTCTTCCGTTGAAATGACTTCTGCTTTTTTTTCTACTTTACAAGAATTGATAGTAATAGAAAATAAAAGAATTATAACTTTTAAGTGTATATTTTTCATTGTGTTACAAATTAAATTCTATTGCTTTTTTAATTGATTGGCCAGTCACGGATATAAAATCCTTCAGCATTGACCAATTCAATATTCTTTAAGTAAACCGTAGCTTTCCCTTTAGCAGGTTGCATTTGAATGGTACTCAAACGTCCTTTCAAGGGGATTTTCACTTTATACGAGTGCCATTCATTGTCATTTGAGATATTAAAATTGGTATGATTCTCTTTGGAATAGTCGGTCTCCTTTCCTGTTTTCCAAGCGATAGTACCATCCCCTTTTCCTGTTGTTTTCATATCAAAAGTAAAATAGAAATCTCCGTCATTTACATTAGGCGTGTACAAGGTTTCAATTTTTGGAAACCCATCAAGTGAAAGAATTTGTAGCATTTGATCTGAAACCTCTATACTCGTTTTTTCCGAGCCCCACCAAGCATCTGCGGAATGCCCATCATACTTCTCATTTTTATTGGGCAATAAAATTGCTGCTTCTTCCACATGGGCATCCAATAATTGCGTCATAGCCAAGACTTTTTCTGGCATTTGACCGGCCAAATTAGTTGTTTCCCCAATGTCTTTAGTCAAATTATATAATTCATAGCGATGTTCTAAATTCGGCCCATCAAAATAAAATTTATACAGTCGCCATGGCCCTTGTCGCATTGAAATATTCGCTCGATTTCCGGTTGCGACAACATTGTGATTAAAAGTTGAATAGATAGGTGTTCTGTCATAAAAAGTTCCGTCCAAAGCTTTTACAAAACTCAAACCATCTGTAGTCAAATTCTCTGGAAATGGAATATCCAATAATTCCAAGATACTCGGATAATAATCAACAGTTGAGGTCACTACTTTTGAAGTCGTTCCAGCCTTCGTAACAGCCGGCACCTTAATAATCATCGGAACACGAACGCCCCCTTCATAATTATTTCCTTTTCCGGCTCGTAATGGATGGTTGTTGGTAGGATTTGTTTGGTCGGGCCCGTCGTACATATTCCCTCCGTTATCCGAAGTAAAGATGATGATGGTTTCATCCTCAAGATTAAGGTCTTTCACAGATTGGACAATCCTACCTAGATTGATATCCATGGTCTCAATCATAGCAGCCATGGTAGAACTACGTTGGATATGGCTTTGGTTAAGTTTGTTTTGATATTTTTCTATCAACTCCTTTTTAGCTTGAAATGGTGCGTGCACATCATAATACCATAAACATAAGAGAAAGGGATTATCCTTATTTTTTTCCATATATGAAATAGCCTCATCAGTCAAGACATCACTAATATGCGTCCCGTCTGGAACAACGGGAAGTGTTTCACAATTCCATGGTGAAAAGAAATGCCCAGGACCCGGAGGGCCAGGATGTTCTCTACCACCAACCACCACATCAAAACCTTGGTTTTCTGGAATATAAGGTTCTCGACCTAAATGCCATTTACCCATGAATGCTGTAGAATATCCATTTTCCTTTAAAACTTCGGCAAATGTTAAATAATCGTTTGGTAATCTAGTTCTCGTTTCAGGTGTAGCCGTTTTAAAATGGGAGCCTCCTACAAGTGTTTCTTTTGGGTCGAAAACTTCTTCGAGGACATGGCCGGAAGGTGTGGTGAATCGTAATCTTCCCGGTTCCTGACCAGTCAAAATGCTAGCCCTTGTAGGGGAACATAGTGGACTTGCTGCATAAGCATCTGTAAATAGAAGACCCTCTTTTGCAAGTGCATCAATATTTGGTGTTTCGTAAAAATCTGACCCATAACAACCTAAATCTTTCCAGCCAAGATCATCAGCGAGGATAAAAATGATATTTTGTTTTTTCTTATTGTTTTCAGTTTGTGCAAATGTAGAGCCTACACAAAATGTCAGTGAAAGAAAAAACAATACGAGATTCTTTTTAATTAGTGCCATTTTAAAGATTTTGAATTTCATAAAAATCTATTTCAAGAATTGAGGTAAATAGTAGCAAAAGGGTGAAAATTCTCATTTTCACCCTTGACTAACAACTAATTCAAATATAAAAATACAAATGATAAACTTTTTAGTATCCTGGATTCTGTGTTAGATTTGGGTTATCCATTAATTGTCCTTGTGGTATTGGTAACAATTCCATAAAAGCTCCGTAAGAAATACCAATGCGTTGCGCTGCCACATTATTGGAAATGGTAGATTCAATATCACCCCATCGCTGTAGATCTCCGTATTCTTGGAATTCGCCAGCTAATTCCCATTTCCGCTCCTGTTTTATAACTGCTCTTAATGAATTGACATCCGCATTAGCTATATCTGCAAGACCTGCTCTGCTCCTAACTTGGTTTAGGAATGGTAATGCTGCACCAGAGTTTCCAGATTCATTTAGAGATTCAGCAAGCATTAATAAAATATCAGCATATCGCATATATATAATATCATTATCATGTGCGAATGGAGAGACATCATTTTGTGCATCTTTCAGTTTCCCAAAAGCCACTCCTCCCGGCTCTTTATATCCACCTTGTGGAAGCGCAGGGTTCGAAGGGCTAGCAGGATTCCCCGGCTGGCCAGGATTGTTTGGGCTATTATATATAATGGTTCTTCCTAAAGCATCTACATATTCATATTGCAAAGTTACGTCACGCCTTAAATCATCTTCACTGAAGGAATTATAAAAATTCAATGAAAAGCCAAATTGATATTGACCATTTCTGTTGGCGAAAGGTGTATTTGGCGGACCTGCCATAAAGGTTAATATAGTACCAGCTGCGTTATCTTCTACATTAGGCCGCACAAATATTAATTCCGAATTATTTTCATTCGCAAGAGAGAAAATTGAACCAAAATCCGCTTGCAAAGAATAAGCATTGGAATTAACAACTTCCTGAAATTTAGCAGCTGCAAGTGCATACATTTCAATTTGCTCCAAGGGCTTTCCTGCCATATTGAGATACACTTTGCCTAAAAAACCCTTCGCAGCACCACTGGTCGCTCTACCAAAATTAGAAGCATCCCAAGACAAAGGCAATCTGGTCTCTGCATACTGTAAATCTTCAATGATAGCAGCGTATACTTCTTCTTTAGAGCTTCTAGGTCTGAATATAACATCGTCAGTAAATTCTGTGGTTTCTTCTAGATAGATTGGTACATCACCAAACCATTTAACTAAATTAAAATAAAAGAAAGCTCTTTGGAATCGTGCTTCTGCAATTTTTTGCTCTTCTAATTCTGGTTCTAAATTCGCATTTGACACATTGGCAATCACAGCATTCGCTCTATTAATGCCTCTATAAAAGTTCGTCCACCAGACCCCGTGGGCTAGACCAGGGTTAAAATTTAAGCCAGATAGAAACAATTGATTTGCTGCATTAAATCGAGTAGTTACACTTTCACCTGGTCCTGAAGTCGATAAGAAGTACCATAAATCGTGATTCGTATTATTCAAAGTGGAATAGACTCCGAACAATGCACCATCGACATCGGCCTCATTCCTATACAAATTTTCTACAGACAGAAAATCATAGGGCGTTTCCTCTAAAGGTTCACAACCTGTAAGGCATATGATAAGAACGAATATTGAAATAATTTTTTTCATAATATTTTAGAATTTAAAATTTAAACCGAACGTATAACTCTGCTGTCTAGGATACACACCCAGATCAACACCTGGAGCGAGACTATTTGACCCTAGCGAGCTAACTTCTGGATCAATACCACTATAGTCTGTAATGGTCAATAAATTTGTGCCAGTTGCAAATATTTCAACTGAAGAAAATGTATCACTTCTTTCTAATTGCAAAATATAGCGAAGTGACACACTCTGCAATCGTATATAACTTCCATCCTCGACCATATAATTGCCAACAGGTGGAGCCACGCTGTTTATAGAAGGATACCGAATATCATTTGTTGGATTATCGGGAGTCCATCGATTATTGTACCAATCTACCGTCTGATTTTTGTAAGACTCGTTATTTTCATAACCAGAGCTAAGAACGGTACCGATTGTATTATAAACATCATTTCCTACAGAACCCTGAATGAAGACGTTCAAACTGAAATTTTTATAGTAGAAATCATTTATGAAACCAAATGTGTAGTCTGGATTTGGATTACCTATCACCTGTCTATCAAGATCATTTATAATACCATCTGGAACACCTTCAGGACCACTTATATCTTCAAATTTCCAACTACCCAATTTAGTAACGTTATTTCTTGGCGTAAACAGTGGATCACCAGATTCATCGAAATCAGCTTCCTGTATCAAGCCAACAGCTTTCAATCCATAAAATAAGCCGAACTCCTCGCCCGGTCTATATATATGACCAGGTCCAAAAACATTCTGCCCTAGTCCCGGACCAAATCGGTCAATATCGTTATAGAGCTCCAAAACTGTATTTTTAATAAAAGTAATATTGAAATTACCGCTCCAAGAAAAATTTTCAGATTGAATTGCCGTATAATTTAGACCTAGTTCATAACCTTTGTTCTCTATACTTCCAAAATTACCCTGATAGCCCCCATAACCAACTTGATCTGGCAAGGGCACGTTGGCTAATAAATCAAAAGTTTCTTTTTGAAAATAATCTGCTGTCAGACTTAAACGATTATTTAAAATACCTAAATCGATTCCGACATTAGTCTGTCTTGTAGTTTCCCACCTAAGATTAGGATTTGCAACACTGTTGGGGAAATAGGCCAAATTCAGAGTTTGACCGACACCATAAAACGACGTACCATAACGTGCTAATGATTGATAGGGAGGTAAAGACTGTGTTCCTGTTTCTCCTATAGACGCTCTGAACTTCAGGTTTGAAATAAAATCACTATCCTTTAAGAAATTCTCTTCAGATACGCGCCATGCCAAACCGGCTGTTGGGAAAAATCCCCATTTTTCGTTCTGTGCAAACCTTGAGGATCCATCTGCTCTTAATGTCGCTGTCAATAAATATTTATTATTCAATCCATAATTGAATCTCAAAAAACCAGATTGTATAAATGATCGATTACGACCACTGCCGATAATAGGGTCTCCAATGGCGCTCCCGACATCATTAGTACCAAGTACTTCGATTGGAAAATTATTGACTCTAGAGTTACTTGCAAAATTGTTGAACTCATTGTATTCTACCCCGAAAGTAGCTTTTAAATCATGCTTCTCTTTTTTCAAATTACTGTAAGTAAAATAATTACTCGCTATATAGTCGTACCCTCTATTTTGGTTGAGAGTTGCAAGACCAACCAAATCAACGCCACTCCCAACATTAGACGGTGTGTAAACATCTCTGTTGTTAAAGGTGAAATTAATTGCACCATTAAAAGTGTATGTTAAGCGAGGCGAAATTTTATAAGATAATTCCGAGCTTGCAAAAATATCGGTAACGTAATTTATGTCTTCCTTTTGAGTTGCCTCTAAATAAGGATTGAAGAATTGTTGTCCTTCACCAGTAAAACCTGAAAAATCACGTGTTGGTACTATGGGTTCTGCAGTGTAGGAATAAAATATCGGACCTGCACCCGCGGGAAATGCCCTAGAATTTGTGATTGCCCGGGTATTTTGAACATGTGAGCCCGAAAGACGTACTCTGACATCGAGCTTATCTTCAAAAAGTTTCGTATCCAAATTTGTTCTGAAAGTACCTCTTCTATATTTTGAACCAACAACAATTCCTTTGTCTTCTAATAAATTGGCAGACACAAAATATCGTGATTGTTCATTTCCACCACTAACGTTCAGTCCAAATTCTTGCCTAATACCGCTTCGAAGGATTTCGTCTTGCCAATTAAAGCCCTGCCCAGCGTATTGTTCTGGTTCTGGAAATGGTATGGCATTATTCGGATTCAAATCTAAATTTGCTTCATTTCTAAATTCTGCATATTGCTGACCCTGTAAAACGTCATATGTATTTCTGACTTCTGAAATCGTTGTATTTTGATACAATGTAATTTCAGATTTACCTACTTTACCTCTTTTGGTGGTTACCAATATAACACCATTTGCCCCTCTCGAGCCATAAATAGCTGTTGCAGAGGCATCTTTTAGAATTTCCAAGTTTTCCACATCTTGAGGTGTAATTTGTGGAATGCCACTGATAGGAATACCGTCTACAACATAAAGAGGCGAATTATCTGCAGAAAGTGAATTATTACCTCTTATTCTAATAGCGGATGGTGCCCCAGGCTCTCCTGAACTAGATGTGACTACAACTCCAGCTGCTCTTCCTTGAAGCAATTGATCAACTGTCGAATATATTGCCTTTTCCAAGTCATTACCCTTTACGGAAGCAACAGAACCGATTATATCTGTTCTTTTTTGTGAACCATAACCAATAACAACAACTTCATTAAGTTTTTGCGCATCTTCCTTGAGTGATACATTGATGGACGTTTTAAGACCAACCTCCATCTCTTGGGTCAAAAAACCCACATACGAAAACACCAATGTTTTAGGACCTGACTTTAAAGTTATTTGATAATTCCCATCAAAATCCGAAACCGTACCGTTGGCTGTTCCCTTTTGAGAAATACTGACACCCAACAAAGGAGCTCCATCCTGATCGGTAACCGTTCCTTTAATTGTTTCTTGGGCAAAGGCACCAAGAGAAATCATCATGAAGCAAAAAAATAGAGTCTTTTTTAAGATCTCATTATGATAGTGGTGTTTCATAATTTTGTGTTTAGTTTTAGTAAATAATGCATTTTGGATTAATTAATTTTAATCAATATTAACATAACATTAATACGAATCTATCCTGTACAATACTGTTTTGAAACATTTTTAATATAAAAACAAGCATTATATTATCAAGTTGTTAATTGGCAGAATGATTAATTTTTAAATAATGGCTTTATATAAAAGGTCATTTTTACTCGTAAAATTATTTAAATTGAATGAAATTGAAGTGGAAGCAGCGAATCAACAAATAATTAAAGCCATCTAGATATTATTTGATACTGACTTTATCTATTACCGAAATTTCTATATTTTTTAGATTTTATGATAGAAAGCAGTATTGTGCAGGATGATAAATTCGATTAATTACCTTTTTTTAGCTAAATCATTACTTTAATATTCAATTAACCTGTATCGCTATATGATCAAAAACCTCATCGTTCTGATTTCTTTGAGCATTTTATTCGGTTGTAAAGCTAAAGGGCCCCTGAAATTTAAAAACCAGAACAAGCCCAACATTATATTTTTATTGACGGATGACCACCGTTGGGATGCGCTTGGCGCCATGGGCAACTCTATTATCAGCACTCCAAATCTCGACCAACTTGCTGCATCTAGCCGCCTATTTAAAAATGCCTATGTCACCACATCCATATGCATGGTGAGCAGGGCGAGTATCTTAAGCGGTCAATACGAATCCAAACATGGTATCAACGATTTCTTTACAAGTTTTACACCAGAAGCTTTTGAAAACACCTATCCTGCCATCCTCCGTAAAAATGGTTATAAAACAGGATTTGTTGGAAAATATGGTGTTGGAAATCCAAAAGACCAACCAATAGAGGCTTTTGATTATTGGGCAGGCACGCCAATGCACCAGCCTAATTATGAAACGAAAGACAGAAACGGAAATGATATTCACTATACAGATTTATTAAGTCAAAATATTGAAGAATTTATCAACCAAACGGACTCGCAACCATTTTGTCTGTCAGTCAGTTTTAAGGCACCGCATAGTCAAGATGGCGACTCACGGCAATTCATCCCAAATGAGCGTTATGCATATTTATATAAAGATGTTACGATTCCACAGCCAGAAACTGCAAATCCAAAATATTGGGATTCTCTCCCTTACTTTTTTCATACTGAAGAAAATATTTCCAGAGACCGTTGGAAGATGCGTTTTGACACGCCAGAAAAATATCAGGAAAGTGTAAAGAATTATTATCGATTGATTACCGGTGTTGATGATGCTGTTGGTCAGTTGATGAAAGAGCTCAAAGCAAAAAATCTCGATAAGAACACCATCATCATTTTTATGGGAGATAATGGGTTTTATTTAGGAGAACATGGCTTGGCAGGCAAATGGTTTGCACATGAAGAATCTATTCGAGTACCATTTTTCATCTATGACCCAAGAAACATATATAAAAAAGGAGCTACAGAAAATATAGGGCTCAATATCGATATAGCCCCAACCATTTTAGGTTTTGCTGGTATTAAGGCACCATCAACAATGCAGGGGATAGATGTTTCTGATAGAAAGAAACTTAAATCTCGCAATGATTTTTTTTACGAGCATACCTTTGAAGGGAGTCCAAAGTTGCCTAAAGTTGAAGGTGTCGTTAGCCCAACTCTTAAATATATGAACTATATCGAATATGATTATGAAGAACTTTATGATTTGAAAAATGACCCACACGAAACAACCAATCTTGTTAAAAACCCAGCATATCAAACCATTCTTGAACAACAAAGAGAGAGGTATTACCTTCTGAAGGCACAAGCAAAGGGAGCAGACATCTCAAAAACACATTAATTCAATTAGCACTTAACATCGTATAATGCAAAAATTTATCAAGATTTTTAAAACAACCGTAGGAATACTTTCCGCAATCCTCGTTTTCAGTTGCTATTCCAGCGCAAAGGCGCAACAATTAAGTTATGAAGACTTAAAATCGGGATTCGTCACTCCCACTGACGATAATAGTCTATGGTGTTACTGGTACTGGATTGGAGATGACATTTCAAAAGAAGGTATTACAAAAGATTTAGAGGCCATGAAGGCCGCGAGCATTGGTGGTGCGCTCATTGGGAATATTAATCCTGATGAAATCGACGGAAAAGTACCGATGTTAAGTGAGGAATGGTGGAGCCATATGGTACACGCTGTCAATGAAGGAAAACGAATTGGAGTTGATATCGGCGCCTTCAATTGTCCCGGGTGGAGTCAATCTGGTGGTCCATGGGTAAAACCAGACATGGCAATGCGATACATGACGTATTCTGAAACTAATGCCGTTGGGGGAAAAAGCGTGGATTTGATGCTGGTAAAACCAAAAGATGAATTTCAAGATGTGTATGTGTTGGCATTTCCATCTATAGCTTCGGAACAAAACATTCTATCTTTAAAAAATTCAAAACTTACCGTGACACCATCTATTGAAAATCAAAATTATTTAATGGATGCAGATACAACGACGGTTGCTAAATTCTCAAAGAAGAATGAACTCAATCAAATTGAATTGGTTTCTCAAAAGCCAATTACAGCCAGAAGTCTGAAGATTACACCTTCAAACACGACCATTGAAGTGACATGTAGCGTATTCGCTAAAGTAAACGGAATCTATAAAAACATAAAATCTTTCAATATTAATCGAAGTAAATTAGATGTTAATGTCGGGCCGAATCAGTATGCGCCTATTCTAGTTGAATTGCCAGAAACTAATGCTTCCGAATTTAAAATTGAATTTAAAACACCCGAACGGATTCTAAAAGCAATGACGATTCCTGATGCCGTTAACACAAATTTTGGCATTGCAGAGATTTCGATTTCGGAAGCAGCTGGCTTGGAAGATTATGCGGAGAAAAACTTGGGCAAGATGCACCCTACACCATTTCCTGCATGGGACAGTTATCTTTGGAAATCTCAAGACCCGATTGAAAACGGATCACTTAAAGTCTCTAGTGACAAGGTTATCGACATCAGCAATCAAATGGATGAAAATGGGCATTTAGTTTGGAAAGCACCTAAAGGAAATTGGACCATTCAACGCTATGGAATGACCCCAACTGGTACTAAAAATTCACCAGCGGCCCCACAAGGAAAGGGCTATGAAATTGACAAAGCCAATAAGGAACTGATAAAATTTCATTACGAACAATACATTGGAGAATTGCTCAAACGTATTCCCGAAGAAAGCAAAAGTGCCTTTAAATATGTCATTGCCGATAGTTATGAAATGGGTTCCCAAAACTGGACAGATGGTTTCACGGAGAAATTTGAAAAGCAGTTTGGTTATAGCCCAAAAAAATATCTACCTGTTTTCTCGGGAAGAATTGTGGGAAGCGTTGAAGAATCCAATCGTTTTTTATGGGATTTACGCAGGTCAGTTGCAGATGCTGTTGCATACGAATATACTGGTGGACTGCGGGAAGCAAGTAACGAAGATAATTTAAAACTGTGGCTGGAAAATTATGGGCATTGGGGATTTCCTTCAGAATTTTTAATGTATGGCGGACAATCCGATTTGGTGAGTGGCGAGTTTTGGAATGAAGGCACCTTGGGTGATATTGAATGTAAGTCTGCTTCATCGGCTGCCCATATATACGGAAAACCGAGAGTCTCCGCAGAAGCATTTACTGCGGCTAACAGAACCTACGTGAGACATCCAGCCATGCTCAAGAAACGTGGCGATTGGTCGTTTACGGAAGGCATCAATCACTTTGTGCTGCACCTCTATATCCATCAGCCAGATGATAATCGAGTGCCAGGTGTCAATGCTTGGTTTAGTACCGAATTTAACCGTCACAACACATGGTTTAACAAAGGAAAAGACTATTTTGATTATTTAAGACGGTCTCAACATCTATTGCAACAAGGCACCTATGCTGCCGATGTGTGCTATTTTATTGGTGAAAACGCACCGATTATGACAGGTGTTAGAAATCCTGAATTACCAAAAGGCTATTCCTATGATTACATCAATGCAGAAGTCATATTGAACAGATTAACTGTAAAAGACGGAAAATTCATGCTACCAGACGGTATGTCTTATAGTCTCATGGTGTTGCCTCCTTTTGAAACCATGCGTCCGGAATTACTTGCCAAAATTGAAACATTAGTAAGTGAAGGCGGAAAGATATTCGGTCAGGCACCAAAAAAATCACCAAGTCTTCAAAACTATCCTGAAAGTGACCAAAAGGTAAAAGCCTTGGCAGAAAAAATGTGGGGAAGTTCCAACGAAAAAATGAAGTCATATGGCGAAGGATATGTTGTGGATGGATTGGAATTACAAGATGCATTAACACAATTAAACATTGACAAAGATGTCGATTTGGGTATCGACGTTCCCGTACTTTGGACACATCGCACCGCACCTAATATGGAAATCTACTTTTTGACAAACCAGAGCGAAAACGACGTTGATTTTTCACCTTCCTTTAGAGTAACTGGTAAGAAACCACAATTGTGGGATGCGATGACTGGTGACGTCAGAATGCTTACCGATTATACTGAAATTAATGGTCGCACTGTGGTTCCAATAAAAATGAAACCTTTACAAAGCTGGTTTATTATTTTTACAAATACCGATACAAATGTTGCAACTAACCAATACAGTTCTAATTTTCCAGAATCTACTGTTTCCCAAACGCTTGATATTCCATGGACTGTTGATTTTCGAAATAAAGAAATTGGACCAAAAGAAGTTGTCGAATTTCCAAAGTTGATGGATTGGATTACGAGCGATAATGAAAGCATCAAATATTATTCTGGAACCGCGGTGTATATGTCCAACTTCGATTATAAAAAAGAAAAATCAACCAAAGATATTTTTATAAATCTTGGTAAAGTCGGCGTCATCGCATCCGTCAAAATCAATGGAAACGATATAGGAACCACTTGGATTGCCCCGTTCAAATTGAACGCTACCGACGCTATAAAAGACGGTAAAAACACCATTGAAGTAGAAGTTGTGAATGTCTGGAGAAATCGTTTAACGGGAGACAAAACCTTACCTGAAGACGAGCAAACCACTTGGGTGAATGTCGATGCTGTGACACCACAGGAAGAATTAATACCTTCAGGATTATTGGGACCAGTGACCATCGAAGTCATTAAATAAATTCTAAAACCCATGCAACCGCATAGTACAGGATAAGACCATCGAATTTTAATTTTATTTTTAGCAAACGAAATTTGAAATATGCAGCACATGAATAAATTATATATAACGTTAGGTCTACTTTTTGCAACCATCTCCACATTTGCGCAATTACCACCAGTTTTTGGAGACGATTATAAAGACAATTCCGTGATATCGGATATGGTAAAAACCTATATCACACCGAAAGCCATCCTATGGAAATCTGAAAATTCAAAAGAAAGCATTCAAAATGAATCGACTTTGTTGAATATGGGAAATGGTCAGGTGGCGGTCAATGACCAAAACCTTTTTAGATTTATCAGTACTGAAGAAAATAAACCAGGTATTTTATTGGATTATGGGAAGGAGATTCATGGCGGCGTTAAAATTTCCATGGGTATCAGACCCAGTAAGACTCCCTTGAAACTACGTTTACGTTTTGGAGAATCTGTTGGTGAAGCCATGTCGGAAATTGGTGGTAAGCAAAATGCTACCAATGAACATTCCTTGCGTGATTTTATAGTGGAAGTGCCATGGTTAGGTAGCATCGAAGTAGGTGAAACCGGATTCCGTTTTCTTCGCGTTGATGTTGTTGAAGCCAACGAAAATGCACCAATAAAATCCATCGATGCTGCTTTTATATATCGTGATATTCCATATTTGGGTTCTTTCGAAAGTAGCGATGAACGCTTGAACGAAATTTGGCTAACAGGTGCTTACACTGTGCATCTTAACATGCAAAACTACCTATGGGACGGCATCAAAAGAGACCGTTTGGTATGGGTTGGCGATATGCATCCTGAAGTGATGACTATCAATACCGTTTTTGGTGCCAACGACATTGTGCCAAAAAGTTTGGATTTGGCTCGTGACCAGCATCCATTACCACAATGGATGAATACCATTAGCTCCTACTCCATGTGGTGGATTCTCATTCATAAAAATTGGTATGATTATCACGGTGATTTGGAATATCTAAAAGAACAGGAAACATACATGACGGCGCTTTTGGACCAATTGAGCACCTTCATTGATAAAGACAACAAGGAAATTTTAAACGGTGGTCGCTTTTTGGACTGGCCGACAAGCGAAAAACCGAAAGCAGTTCACGCTGGTCTTCAAGCCATGATGGTCATGACTTTTGAAGCTGGTAGTGAGATGATGGCAACATTTGGCAATAAAACTTTACAAAAGAAATATCTTAAGATTTCCAAAGATTTAAGAAAGCACCAACCGGAAGGCAATACCACTAAACAAGCAGCTGCATTAATGTCCATGGCAAATCTTGTGGACGCCAAAAAAACAAATACGGACGTTCTAAAACAAGATGGCGTAGAACGCATGTCTACATTTTATGGCTATTATATTTTAGAAGCCATGGCAAAAGCGGGCGATTATGATGGTGCTTTAAAAGTTATTAGAGATTATTGGGGAGGCATGCTCGATTTAGGCGCGACCACCTTTTGGGAAGATTTTGACGTTTTGGACGTTGCCAATAGCAGCCGAATTGATACGGTAGTTCCTCAAGGGAAATTCGATATTCATGGTGATTTTGGTGAATACTGCTACGTCGGTTACAGACATAGTTTGTGCCACGGTTGGGCCAGTGGACCGACGCCTTGGTTGACACAGTACGTTTTGGGCATCAATGTAAAGGATGGTGGTGAAACGGTAACTATCAAGCCACATTTAGGAGATTTGATATTTGCAAAGGGAACATTCCCATCAAAATACGGCCTATTGAAAGTGAGCCATCAGAAAGGAACCGATGGAAAGATAACCACAACAGTAGATGCTCCGGAAGGATTAAAAGTCATTCAAGAATAATTGTAAATTCAAAAAGATGATTCGGAAAGCATTTAAAATGAAAGTATTTCCAAACAAAAAAGAGGAATATATCAAACATCATAATCCTATTTGGGACGATTTAAAAAAGGTCTTAAAAACCCATGGAGTTTCCAATTATAGCATCTTTATGGATTCTGAATCGGATGCTTTATTTGGTTATGCCGAAATCGATTCTGAATCGCAATGGAACGCTATTGCCGCTACGGATGTTTGCAAAAAGTGGTGGGATTTGATGTCCGATTGTATGGAAACAAATTTAGATAACAGTCCGATTTCAACAGAATTAACTGAAGTATTTCATTTAGATTAAAACCATGAGAAAGAAATTTACATTTCGATTT
>JBBSOJ010000012.1:0-25584 GCA_038259855.1 Flavobacteriales bacterium | reverse complement strand
TATAAATGCGATAATTATTACCATAAAGCATCAGAGGGAGGTATTATATACAATGACAAAACCTTGAATATCGATTGGAAACTATCGGAAGATCATCTTATCATTTCTGAAAAGGATAGAGTGCTTCCATCTTTTGAAAATGCAGTACTATGAGTGTAAATGTTTTGGTTACAGGTGCTAATGGCCAGTTGGGCAAAACCATCAAAGATGTATGTTCAAATTCTTATGACCACGTCATATTCACATTTGTTACGAGACAGCAACTTGACATTTCTGACCAGAAGGCGGTTGCAGCTTATTTTAAGGCTAATGCATTTGATTACTGTATTAATTGCGCGGCTTATACCAATGTGGAGCAGGCTGAAGAGTCCATCGAAGATGCCTTCAGAATTAATGCCGATGCCGTTGGTTTTTTAGCAGAAGAATGCAAGAATGTTAATTGTGTTTTAGTCCATATTTCTACTGATTATGTGTTTGACGGCACAAAAGAAACACCGTATTTAGAAAACGACTTAACCCATCCTATAAACCAATATGGGGCTTCCAAATTAGCTGGTGAAGAAAAGATCAAAGTCGCGCTAGAAGAGTATTTTATTATTAGAACCTCGTGGCTTTATTCAAAATATCCTAAAAATTTCGTCACGACAATCGCAACAAAAATTGCAGAAGATTCTGATTTGACGATTACCACATCACAAAAAGGCACACCTACGAGTTGTGTTGAGCTTGCTAAATTTGTATGTTATTTGATAGGTAATGTTTCTAAAAAGTATGGAATCTATCATTTTAGCTCAAATGGTTCGGCCACTTGGTATGATTTTGCGTTAAAGATTGCAAATCATTTCCCAAATTATGATCAGCATAAAATCACTAAAACAGAAACGTTCAAATCCAAAGCTGAACGACCAAGCTTTAGTGTGATGGATAATTCCAAAGTACAAACGTTTTATAAAGATCAAAACGATTGGATTACGGATTTGGATAGTGTCATGAAAAACTATCTGAACAAAAGTGATTCGTAATGAGTTGGTTATAACAAAACCATTACCTTTGCAACCCTTTGATAAATTTCAAAAAAAACAGGCAGTTACATAGAGATAAAGGACATTAAATTATATAAGCAATGCAAAAGAAAGTAGCGTTAATTACAGGAGTTACAGGGCAGGATGGTGCCTATTTGAGTGAGTTTCTTCTAAAAAAAGGATATATCGTTCATGGTATTAAAAGAAGATCATCATTATTTAATACAGATCGAATCGATCATTTGTATCAAGACCCGCATGAAACCGACCGCAATTTTGTATTGCATTACGGCGATTTAACTGATAGCACAAATCTTATCAGAATCATTCAAGAAACCCAGCCAGACGAAATTTATAATCTGGCAGCGATGAGTCACGTTCATGTGTCTTTTGAAATACCTGAATACACAGCAAATGTTGATGGATTGGGAACTTTAAGGCTTTTAGAAGCCATCAGAATGCTTGGTTTGGAGAAGAAAACAAGAATCTATCAAGCGTCGACTTCTGAATTATATGGTAAAGTTCAAGAAGTTCCGCAAACAGAAACAACACCCTTCTATCCAAGAAGCCCTTATGCAGTCGCTAAAATGTATGCTTTTTGGATTACTGTGAATTACAGGGAAGCTTACAATATTTTTGCTTGTAATGGTATTTTGTTCAATCACGAATCGCCTATTAGGGGAGAAACGTTTGTAACTCGAAAAATTACGAGAGCTACTTCAAAGATTTCGTTAGGACTTCAGGAAAAAATCTATCTAGGAAATTTAGATGCCAAACGAGATTGGGGTCACGCCAAGGATTATGTTCGTATGATGTGGATGATCTTGCAGGCGGATGAGGCTGAAGATTGGGTCATCGCAACCAATAAAACTACGACCGTGCGCGATTTTGTTAAAATGTGTTTTTTACACGTTGGAATCGAGCTTGAATTTAAAGGCACTGGTATTGATGAAAAAGGATATGTCGTGTCTTGTAGCAACCCAGAACATCAACTGAAAATCGGTAAGGAAATCATCGCAGTTGATGAGACTTACTACAGACCAACAGAAGTTGAGTTATTGATAGGGGATGCCACCAAAGCAAAGGAAAAATTAGGCTGGGTACCAAAATATGATCTTGCTGCGCTTGTGGAGGATATGATGGATAGTGATCTTAAATTAATGAAGAAACAACAGTTTTTGAAAGATAACGGTTACGACATCAAAAATTATTTCGAATAGAGGGATATGGATAAAAATTCGAAAATTTATGTAGCTGGCCACAGAGGCCTTGTCGGAAGCGCTTTGGTTGAAAACTTACAGACCAAGGGTTATACCAACATTATTAGCAGAACGCATAAAGAACTTGATTTGACGGATTCAAAACAGGTATCAGATTTTTTTCAATCAGAGAAACCTGAATATGTGTTTTTAGCTGCTGCGAAAGTTGGTGGTATTATTGCAAATAATGTCTATAGAGCAGATTTTATTTATGCTAATTTGATGATTCAAAATAATGTCATCCATCAAAGTTATCTGAATGGTGTTAAAAAACTGTTGTTTTTAGGAAGTACTTGCATTTATCCAAAAGATGCTCCACAGCCGATGAAAGAGGAGTATTTGCTAACGGATCCTTTGGAATATACCAATGAACCGTATGCCATTGCAAAAATAGCAGGTATCAAGACCTGTGAGAGTTATAATATCCAATACGGCACTAATTTTATTTCCGTAATGCCAACGAATCTGTATGGTCCCAATGACAATTTTGATTTAGAAAAATCCCATGTTTTACCAGCGTTGATACGGAAAATTCATCTGGCAAAATTAATGAGTGAAGATAACTATGATGCCATTTTAAAAGATTTACAACTTGAGACAATCGACGAGGCAAAATCATATTTATCAAAATTTGGTGTCACCGCCAGCAGTGTAGAGATATGGGGTTCTGGAAAACCCAAACGCGAATTTCTTTGGTCAAAGGATATGGCCGATGCTTGCGTTTTTATTATGGAACATCGCGATTTTAAAGACACCTATTCTTCAGGAGATAATGAAGTTCGCAATACGCACATTAACATTGGTACAGGTGAAGAAATTTCCATTGAAGAGCTTGCAATTAAAGTGAAGGAGTTAATAGGATTCAAAGGAGAGCTGCTGTTTAATACAGAAAAGCCCGATGGGACCATGCGAAAACTGACGGATGTATCAAAACTGAACAATCTCGGCTGGAAACACGCCATGGATTTAGATAAGGGTTTAAGCACCATCTATAATTGGTATTTGAATGAAAAATAATCTATTAAAAGTAGCCATTGAGGCATCTTTAGAAGCTGGTGAGGCGATTATGGCCATTTACGACACAGCATTCGATGTAGAGATCAAAGACGATAAATCACCACTCACCGAGGCAGATAAAGAAGCAAATCGTATTATAGTGGGCTACTTAAAGACTACGGAGTTGCCTATTATCAGCGAAGAAACTAAACAAACTGATTACCATATTCGAAAGAATTGGACCACGTGCTGGATTGTGGATCCTGTAGACGGCACAAAAGAATTTATAAAGCGTAATGGAGAATTTACAGTCAATATTGCATTGATAGAAAATCAAAAACCGATTATGGGTGTTATTTACGTTCCAGCAACAAAAGAATTGTATTATGGAGATGTAACGTCTAAAACCGCTTTTAAAGTCACATTACAAAATCACATTACAAGCATCGATGAGGTTATGAAAAAAGTCATACCCCTAAAGCCTAGTACCATCGATGAAGGACTAGTACGAGTTGTAGGAAGTCGTTCACACATGAGTCAGGAAACCATTGATTTCACCGAATCTTTAAAATCGGACGGCAAGGAGGTTGAAATCGTCTCAAAAGGTAGTTCTTTAAAATTCTGTCTTCTGGCAGAAGGTCTTGCGGATGTTTACCCACGCTTTGCACCCACTATGGAATGGGATACTGCAGCGGGACAGGCAATTTGCAATGCCGTTGGTATTGAAGTTATTTCAAAGGAGACGGAGAAGCCATTATTATACAATAAAGAAAACCTTTTGAATCCTTGGTTTTTGGTTTCTAAATAATGTCTGATCATTCTCGAAAAAGACATATAGCTAAAGCAATAACATGGAGAATTGTTGGAACAATTGATACCATCATTTTATCATGGCTTATTTCTGGAGATCCACTAATCGGTTTAAAGATAGGATTTGCAGAAGTGGTAACAAAAATGGCACTGTATTATGGGCACGAAAGGGTCTGGTTTAAGATAACAGTGACCAATAGCAACCGTCGCCATATTTTCAAAACCATAACTTGGCGTATTTTGGGTACTTTAGATACAATGATTCTGGCGTGGCTAATTACAGGAGATCCATTAACGGGATTAAAAATTGGCATGGTTGAGGTAGTTTCCAAAATGATCTTGTATTTTCTGCATGAAAAAGTATGGTATAATATGGATTTTGGAGTAGAAAACAAACGAAATACGGAAGAATGAAAGAGAACATCATCAGACACGAGTATCAGATTTCCATAGATAATAGAAGAAAAGCCAACAAGCATAATTCTTTTTTAATATGGTTTACTGGGCTTTCTGGCTCTGGAAAGTCTACCATTGCCAATAAGGTAGAGTTAGAATTACATAGAAAAGGCATCAAAACCTACACACTGGATGGTGATAATATAAGAAAAGGGCTTAATAACGATTTGTCATTTAGCCCTGACGATAGAACAGAAAACATTAGAAGAATCGCTGAATCTGCCAATTTAATGATTGATGCAGGATTGGTTGTGCTAGCCGCGTTTGTATCTCCCTATAAAAAAGATCGTGAGAATATCAAAACTATCGTTGGAGATGTTAATTTTGTAGAAGTTTATATCAACACGAGTATTGAAGAATGTGAGCGACGTGATGTAAAAGGACTCTATAAAAAGGCTAGGGCTGGGGAAATCAAGAATATGACTGGGATTTCGGCGCCTTATGAAGCACCTGAAGATGCTGAAATTGAAATTTTAACAGAAAACGAAACGATAGAACAATCAGTGATAAAAATCATTGATTGTATTACGCCAAAATTAAAACTTTAAAAATGAGCAAATATTATCTGAATTATTTAGACGAATTAGAAAGTGAAGCCATTTATGTGCTTCGCGAAGTTTGGGCTCAATTTCAAAACCCTGTGATATTATTTTCCGGTGGAAAAGATTCCATTGTGGTCACTCATTTGGCGAGAAAGGCGTTTTATCCAGCAAAGATTCCATTTTCATTGATGCATGTGGATACAGGGCATAATTTTCCGGAGACGATACAATTTCGAGACGATTTAATAAATGAATTAGGCCTTAATCTTATTGTGGGCTCTGTGCAAGAATCCATAGATGAAGGTCGAGTGGCTGAAGAAAAAGGTAAAAGTGCTACACGAAACGCCTTGCAGACAACAACATTATTAGATGCTATAGCAAGCAATAAAACAGATTGCGCTATCGGTGGAGGGCGACGAGATGAAGAAAAAGCAAGAGCTAAGGAACGTTTTTTCTCTCATCGCGATGATTTTGGTCAATGGGACCCAAAAAATCAACGTCCAGAACTTTGGAACATTTTCAATGGCAAGCATTTTGAAGGGGAGCATTTCAGAGCATTTCCTATAAGTAACTGGACCGAAATGGACGTTTGGAATTATATCAAAAGAGAAAATTTGGCTATTCCATCGCTCTATTTTGCACATGAGCGCGAGGTCGTTTGGAGACAGGATTCTTGGATTCCTAATTCGGAATTTTTAAAGTTGGAAGCACATGAGGAAATTGTCACTCGAAAAATTCGATTCAGAACTTTAGGGGACATTACTATCACAGGAGGCATAGAATCCGATGCTGATACACTGGAAAAAATTGTGGAGGAAGTTTCTAGCATGCGTCAGACCGAACGGGGCAACCGAACAGATGACAAACGTTCAGAATCTGCCATGGAAGATAGAAAACGTCAAGGGTACTTCTAAAATCGCCACCTATAAAATAGTATAGTTACAATTCACAATAGATAAAATACATCATGATAGATAACAATCAGCTTTTGAGATTTACCACCGCAGGAAGCGTGGACGATGGGAAGAGTACACTCATTGGACGCCTTTTATACGATTCAAAATCAATCTTTGAAGATCAATTAGCTTCTATTGAAAGCACAAGTAAAAAAAAGGGGTATGCCGGTGTCGATTTAGCATTATTTACAGACGGTTTGCGCGATGAACGGGAGCAGGGCATCACTATTGATGTTGCTTACAGATATTTTACAACGCCAAAGCGAAAATTTATTATCGCTGACACGCCAGGGCATATTCAGTATACCCGGAACATGGTTACTGGGGCTTCCACTGCCAATGCTGCTATAATTTTGGTAGATGCACGTCACGGAGTGATCGAACAAACAAAGCGGCACTCTTTTATTGCATCTTTATTGCAAATTCCGCATGTTATTGTATGTGTCAACAAAATGGATCTCGTAGAATATTCTGAAGAAGCATACAATACTGTTATCAATCAGTTTGAAGAGTTTTCATCAAAATTATTGGTAAGGGACATCCGATTTATTCCCATAAGTGCTTTGGATGGAGATAATGTCGTTCATAGATCAAAAAACATGGATTGGTATCAAGGCGCTCCTTTGTTGCATACGTTAGAAACTATGCACATTAGCAGTGATATAAATAAAGTAGATGCGCGGTTCCCAGTTCAGACGGTATTGCGACCTCAAAATGAATCTCATAGAGATTATAGAGGGTATGCTGGACGATTGGCCAGTGGCGTGTTAAGAGTTGGTGACGAAGTTACGGTGATGCCTTCAGGATTTACTTCCAAAATCAAATCGATTGATATGTTCGAAAAATCACTTGAAGAAGCCTATGCGCCCATGTCTGTGGCGATAACTTTGGAAGATGATATTGATATCAGTCGTGGTGATATGATCGTTAGATCAAAGAATAAACCTGATCCTTCACAAGATATCGAGGTGATGCTTTGCTGGTTGCAAAATACCTCTGCAAAGCCTAGCACCAAGTACACGATAAAACACACTTCTAATGAGCAAATGGCGATGATTAAGGAAGTGGTCTACAAAATAGATATCAATTCTTTAGAGCGTAAAACCGATGACAAAGAAATGACTATGAACGATATCTGTAAGGTTAAAATAAGAACCACAAAGCCATTGATGGTTGATTCATATAGGGAAAACAGAACTACGGGAAGTATTATCCTTGTTGATGATGCTACGAATGAGACAGTGGCCGCTGGAATGATTGTGTAATGGATTTTTAAATGAAGTGCTTTTTATTTTTGAATGTAACAGGATTTTTGAGATGGCAAATTAAACAATTAGCAGGATGGAGTATCATAAACTTTTTAGCATATCCTTAATTAAGACCGTTTATTTTAATTTTAAATACCTTTCATTTAAAGATGCGCTAAATTTTCCTTTTATAGTATCTAGAAAAGTAAAGTTAAAGTCAGTTAAAGGCACAGTTGCCATTCATCATCCCCTAGAATTTGGTCTGATAAAAATCGGATTTGGTGATGTTGGTATTTTTGATAGAAACAGACAAAGGAGCATTTGGCAAAATTTGGGTAAAGTTAATTTTCACGGAAAAGCCTATTTTGGTCATGGATCTAAAATATCCGTTGGAGAATCTGGAGTTCTGACCTTTGGAAACAACTTCATCATCACGGCCGAAACAGCCATCGTAGCGCACCATAGAATTACTTTTGGGAATGATTGTCTATTGTCTTGGGACACTTTGGTTATGGACAGCGACTTTCATAAGATAAAGAATGTTCTTAACGAACAGATCAATAAACCTAAACCAATTGTCATAGGCAACTCGGTGTGGATTGGCTGTCGATGCTTGATTTTAAAGAACGCAAATATCCCAAATAACGCGATCATTGGTGCAGATTCTTTGGTTAATAAAAAACTCAATCATGAGCATGCCCTGTATGCTGGCAATCCAATCGTGAAATTGAAAGAAAGTGTGAGCTGGGAAATTTAATCGATGATTGAATACCAAAAGCAATTCAAAATCTGAAATCAATCAAAATTTGTTTTGATCATTGGATTTTGATTTTTTTATGCTTGATTTTCACTTTATAACTATAAATTTACGGCGAGTTGTAATATTGTACGGCTGAATTACATTTGATGTTTACTGTTTATAATTTTGAAACAATACTCAAACGTTATGTTTTTGGGAATTTAAACGGTGTAATGTATTGGCTAAACTTAATTTTTTTAGAAGACATTCTTAAATGAAGGATTATATAGGAAATGAATTGGAGCTCTTTAAACACGCTCATAACTGGAAGAATTATTACGCACAATTTATAAAGAAACATTTAATAAATGATGTGTTGGAAGTTGGTGCTGGCATTGGAGAAACAACCCATTCATTATGCGACGGGACACAAAACTCATGGTTATGTGTTGAGCCCGACGAGAAATTATTGAATGAATTAATCCTCAAAAAGGAATCAGGATATTTGCCATCATTCATTGAGGTGTTATTGGGCACATTAGACAATCTAGATACTGATAAGAAATTTGACGCTATCATTTATATCGATGTGATTGAACATATTGAAAAGGACAATGCTGAATTACAAAAAGCAAGTTCTTTTTTAAAACCTGGCGGAAAGTTGATTGTACTGGTTCCTGCTCATAATTTTTTATTTAGCGAATTCGATAAATCTATAGGCCATTTTAGAAGATATAATAAGAAAATGTTGTTGGAAGCTGCGCCTAAAGAATTATATATTAAAGATTTAAGATATCTTGATTCCGTTGGTTTATTTGCGTCTTTGGCGAACAAATGGTTCTTAAAACAAGACTATCCAGAACTTAAGCAAATTAAATTTTGGGATAATTTTATTGTTCCAATTTCAAAGATTACAGATATCATATCGTTCTATGCCATAGGTAAAACTGTGATCGGAATTTGGGAAAAAAAATAGGATGGACAAAAAACTGAAAAAACTCATCTGTTTGACACCGGTTTACAATGACTGGGAGAGCTTTTCTGTTTTGGTCAACACGATTAGTAACACGTATAGTAATCATAATAATTTAGATTTTCAAATTGTAGCAATAAATGATGGGTCTATTGATGATAGACAACATCTAGATATTGATGTTCCTATTGAAATAATCAATTTAAAAGTTAATGTAGGGCACCAACGAGCTATTGCTATTGGATTACAATATATAGCAGATGTAAAATCAGATTTCGATTACGTGGTTGTTCTAGATAGTGATGGTGAAGACAAACCAGAAGATATCAGTGCCTTGGTTACAAAATCACAATCACTGAATGATCGTAAAATTATTTTTGCACAGAGAAAAAAACGGTCTGAATCCTCATTTTTCAAAATCGGGTATTTTTTTTATAAAACAATTTTCTACTTCTTAACAGGGCAGAAGATCAGTTTTGGTAATTTTAGCTGTATTCCAAAAAAGCTTTTAAAGAATATTATTGTTCAAGAAAATCTGTGGAATCATTATTCAGGCAGTATCATTCAATCGAGAACTCCGTACGATAAAATCTTATTAGACCGTGGGAAGCGATATGCAGGAGTATCTAAAATGAATTTTACAAGTTTGGTAATTCATGGTTTAAGCTCAATATCTGTTTATTTTGATTCTTTATCGGTTCGTATTCTCAAACTTTCTTTATTTGGTGTGTTGATATGTTTTTTATCTGTAGTGCTTATTTTGTGCATAAAATTTTTCTCTAATCAATCAATACCGGGTTGGGCCTCAAGCCTGATATTGATTATATTCGGTATTATTCTTCAACTCTTTTCTGTTACCTTAATAGTGTTGTTACTACAATTAAGTTCAAGAAAGAAAATAAGTGCGCCCAACAACAAGATTTATTTAGACTTTATAGAATGCGTTGAAAATGAATGACATTGCCAAATATAAATTTCAACTAGCATCCTTTGTCTTTATTGTAATCGCATTTCATTTGTGCTATGGTATATCAATTGTGGTACCATCTAATATCAGTTGGCTTATGGAAGCCTATCATGATTGGGGAACACACTATTTGGGTTGGACAATTTACCAGCATGAACCATGGTATTTTCCAATAGGACATATCGAGAATTATAATTATCCGGCAGGCACCAATATAGGATTTACAGACTCTATCCCATTATTGGCAATCGTCTTCAAGTTATTTTCATTTTTGTTGCCAGATACATTTCAATATTTTGGAATTTGGCTCTTACTGTGTCATTTTTTAGCAGGATATTTCACTTTTAAAGTACTCAAACAATACACCTCCAATTATGTGCTATTGATGCTTTCAATACTTTTAGTGTCCTTCTGTCCTGTTTTGATTTATAGAATGCTACACCCAGCACTATGTGCCCATTGGGTTTTGATCGCGTCTATCTATTATTATACAAAAAAAGCAGAGGCAAGTTCGGTCCATATAATTAACAAAAATCAAATTATAGTTTTGGTATTGAGCGCATTAATAAATCCTTATTTGTTTTTGATGGTCGTGGGTTTCAATATTATTTTGCCCTTTAAACATTACTTTTATGATAAATTGATTAGTTTAGAAAGAGCCGTTTTTTATATCCTACTTCCTATTATATTAAGCTTTTTTAGCTGGTATATGATAGGTATGGTTTCGTTTGGAGAAAAGGATAACGGCATGGAAGTGGAACATGCTTATGGCCTTTACGGTCTAAACTTAAATGCGTTTTACAATTCAAGTGGGTTTTCATCTTTTTTTCCACAATTGCCCTTCTATACAGTACAGCAGTATGAAGGTTATGCTTATTTGGGGCTTGGAGCAATCATTTTAATTGTGATAAGTCTTGTTTACCTTGTCTTTAAATTAATGACGATCAAAAAAAGTAAGGCCCTAACCTATACATGGTTAATGCCTTTGATCATTCTGATTGTAGTGCTTTCTTTGTTTGCAATCTCTAACCAGGTTACTTTTAATGATAGATTGCTCTTTGAGTTCGGTTTACCAGACCTTATAATTAAAGTTGGCAATATTTTCAGAGCCAGCGGTAGATTTATTTGGATATTATACTATGTACTGTTTCTGTTTGCGATCATATATTTTTTAAAAATCAAGGTTTCAAATACCGCTAAAATTGTTGTCTTACTTCTAATTGTTTCACTTCAATTTTATGATATTAAGTTATTTGCGACGTCCAAAGATTACAGCTACGGCAACTACAAGATAAAACCGCTGAATGAGAAAAAGTGGACATCAATGTCGGCAAATTTTGAAAGAATTGTGACCTATCCTCCATTTGAAAACAATTTAGTTTATAATTTAGATTATCAAGATCTATGTTTTATAGCTGCAAAAAATAAATTACCGATCACGTGCGGCTATGTAGCCAGAAATTCTGGTGTGGAAAACATCGAATTTCGCAAGAGGTTGGATTTAGAAATAAGTAATGGTATCATCGCCCCAAACGATTTATTTATTATTGCGCCTGATCACCTCAAATATTTTAATACCCTGATCTACAAAAATAAGGTTAGTTTCGGATTTATGGATGGCTATTATTACCTCTATTCAAACGAAAACAGTCGAATGGTTCAGCACGATTTTAGTGAATTTGAGAGAAATAAAAAAGATTCGATCGCTGCAGAATTGAGTTCTATTACTAATTTAAAGCTTATAGAGAAACCCGACGTTGCAACCGATAAAATTCAGTTTAATATTGAAAAGAACACATTTAATAATGATGTTTTGATTATTGAAGGATGGGCGTTTTTTAAAGACGGAACGACACAATTGAATGACTCTATCTATATTGCTTTGAATGGTACTGACAAAACATATGTGTCAAAGACTATGATGCACGAAAGGCCTGATCTATCTCAAGCTTTTAAAAACGATAATTTAAAAAGGTCTGGCTTCAAGTCCACTATTTTCACAGATACTTTGGATAATTCTGACTATAAAATTCTAATTGGAATAGCATCAAACAATACATTGATATTTGAATCTGCGAACCAACCATTGTTTACTTTAGACAAAGATATACCTCCACAAAAACTGGTAAATACGCCTTATAATAGCGAGACAATAACATATAATATTGAAGAGAATTTTGAAGAACTTGATTTTATATTCATTAATGGTTGGGCCTTCGTCAACCGTAAAAATTCTCGAGATGTAAAGATTGAGATTGTACTCGAAAATGATGGCGGGACAAGTTATTTACTAAAGACTTTCAAAAAAACAAGATCTGATGTTACATCTTATTTTAAGAGTGAATATAACTATGATCATTCTGGTTTTTCTTCCAAAGTGAAAAAGGAGTTATTGAAAAAAGGAACCTACAGAATAGGCGTTTTGATATCTAATGATTCAAATGTAAAAGACTACACGGTAACTGATAAAATTATTGAAATAAAAAAGTAACGAGCGAATCAACTAAATAAAAGAAATCACGAAAGGTCTCAAAAACATCTTCAACAATCCAAGTTCAGATTTAAAGTATTTTTTTTCTGGAACATTTTACACTGGCCTGAGCAGTTTAGTGGGCTTGTTGGTTCCTATATTATTGGTTCCTTATCTTGTTTCTACAGTGGGAATAAAAAACTTTGGTATCTCGTCCGTTGCATTTTCTGTATCTTTTTTTTACGCAATGATTGTTGACTATGGCTTTTATATTACCGGTGTCAATAAACTAGCTGCAGAAAAAAATCCAAATAGGGTATCGGCTATTATAACAAACATCATCTATACAAAGACATTGATCTTTTTGTCATTGTTGCCAATCTTTTTAATCATTTATTATTTTTTGGCATCAGACGATCTAGAGTGGTACGTGTATATCTTATCGCTTTGTATTCCTTTGGCTTCAATTCTAAATTTAAGTTGGGCTTTACAAGGTCTTCATCAAATCAAGGCCTGGAGTCTATTGACCATACTAGGTCAGGTTTTTTACATAGTAATGATTTTCTTATTTATCAATGTTCCAAGCGATGTGAAGATTGTAAATCTTTTATATGGACTAGGTTTGTTGGTGTCAGGTGGTGCTTCGATTGTATATTTATCTAAAAAATTCATTTTTAAGTTCAGGCGCTCCTCAAGGATTGCAATAATAGAGGAGCTAAAAGGCGGATATCACTTTTTTCTATCGAATATAGGAAACTACACCTCATTATATTTTTTAAGCCCCTTAATAGGTTTTCTCATATCGTATGAGATGGCAGGAATTTACGCAATCATAGAGAAAATTTACAATATAGCTAGAAGGCCTTTCGCTATATACCAAACCTTTATGCTCCCAAAAATTTCCCAACAAGTTCAAGTGAGTAAGGAGGCCGCTAAACAGACCATAAAAAAAACCTATATTTTTGTAACCATCTTTATAATAGTGGAATTAATCGCTATAGCAGTTTTTAACCGTTATATCATAGAATATTTTACAAGTCTCAACGTTGATCTTCTCAGAAGAATGTTGTTATTTTCTTTAATTGGAATAAGTATCGTTATCATAAACTGCCCTTTATCATTATATTTGATAGCGATGGATCGGAAGCGTGAAATGATGAAAATATCGCTTTTGGCTCCATTGTTCGGAATCATTGTTGGTTTTATTTTAATTTCTAATTTTGGTAGTATTGGTTCCATTTTCACACTGATTTTATTGGAATTGTTTTACGCAGTTTACTTATTTATTGAAACCGCAAAATTAGAATCTAGTCGTAAATAATTGAGATTTAACAATGATATGTTATATGTCTTCGACTAGAAAATTGGTTATTTAGAATTTATGAAAAACAAATGCAGGCTTTGTGCTTTTGAGTCTTCAACTATAATAGAAGTAAAAGAAATGATGTTTGGATCCAACACATCATTCGATTATTTGATTTGTGACAAATGTCGCAGCCTCTCTATTATCAATATCCCAGATGACTTGGCCAGCTATTATCCAAAAGATTATTATTCATTTGTCGGTACTCAAAGCAGCAATCTTAAAAAATGGATTTCCAGCAAAAAAAGCGCAAGTAATTTAGGTAAACTCTCGGTGATTGGTGCATTGACAAGTGTTCTCAAAGGAAAGAATTCCAATTTGGCGGCCATAAAAATATGTAAACCAAACAGAAACTCTTCCAAAATCCTGGATGTAGGTTCTGGTGGTGGACTATTGTTAGATAAGCTGAACGAACAGGGATTCCGTAATATTATGGGGATCGATCCTTATCTGGAGGCCGATGTGCAAGGAAAAGAGTATGAAATAAAAAAAATGACGATGGAAGAACTAGCGGACAGTAACCGTAAATTTGACATTATCATACTTAGTCATGTGTTCGAGCATTTAGAACGACCTGGTCAAGGTTTAGATAGCATCCATAAATTGCTTGACCACCAAGGTCATTTAATCTTAAGAGTTCCCATAAGTACGAGTCTCGCATTTAGTAAATTCAAGAATAATTGGTTTCAAATAGACGCTCCTAGGCACATTTTAATTCCTTCTTTTTCTGGTTTGGTGGATATGTGCAGTAGCAAAGGTTTTGAGCTACGAGAATATTTTTTTGATTCGGAAGCGAACCAATTTTTGGTCAGTGAGCAATATGAGAAAGGAATTTCGATGAGAACTCAAAAAGAAACTGGTTTTGCCAAAGCATACAACCCAAGAAGACTTTATTATAGTTTTTTATCTAAATATGCTAATCATAAGGATCTCGGAGACCAGGCCACCTTTATCTTTAAGAAGAAATGAAAAACACAGAATCATTAATGATATCTGTGGTTATCGTTAATTACAATAGCCAAGAATATCTTGCGGACTGTATAAAATCGTTAGCTTCTAATTTAAATGGTCTCAAATATGAGATTATTATCGTAGATAACAACTCAACTGATACGAGTTGCATTTTCATCAAAGAACATTTTCCTGAAGTTAAGCTTATAGAAAGCACGGAAAATTTAGGATTCGGTAGAGCCAATAATTTAGGGGTCGAACATGCTAAAGGAAATACAATATTACTGATCAATAATGATACAATTGTTCAAAATTATTTGTTGCCTGCTATTGAAACACTGCATTCAAAACCCGAAAATGGTGTAGTGACCATCAATATGCTTGATAGTAAAAAGGAGTACATCACAGGCGTTGGAAGGTTTCCAACACCATTCAGACTTTTTAAAATATCGTTATTAAAGGATAATAGAAAGGTGTTCAAAACAGGGGAATTTGATGATGTTTTATATAATGTTGATTGGGTTTGCGGTGCCTTCATGCTCATTAGAAAAGCAGATTATGTAAAAATCGGCGGTTTTGATCCTGATTATTTCATGTATGTTGAAGATGTTGATCTCTGTAAGCGTTTAGCAGATATTGGTAAATATTGTGTCTTCCGATCCGACCTCAATTACATCCATTTTGTAGGTTTCAATAAATCAAGAGAACCTTTGCTCCTTAAAGGTTATGATATTTATGCGGAAAAGCATTTTGATGCTTTAGGAAAGCGCTTTGGAAAACTCATGATTGCTACGAATAGAACTGTGAAATCTATAAAACGACTCTTTTAAATAGACGATACAAAAAGATAATCTATATGAAAGTATTATTTTTGGTTTCTAGAACAGCTGCGGTTTTTCAATACATCTAGAGAGCGAAAATGAGGAATAAAATAAGAATTTTGGTGGATTGCCATGTGTTTGACGGCACGTTTCAAGGAACGACCACCTATCTAAAAGGGATCTATTCTAAATTTATTCTTGACGACAACTATCATTTTTTTTTAACCTCAAATAATGCTACTTTTCTAAAGACGGTATTTGGCGACCGAGATAATGTCACTTATTTACAATATAAGTTTACTAATAAGTTCGCAAGGTTACTATATGATATACCGGCATTGATACACCAGTATAAAATAGATTTCGCCCATTTTCAATACATCGTACCACCAATAAAAAACTGTAAGTTCATTGTCACTATTCACGATATTCTTTTTATGGATTTTCCTGAATATTTCCCTTTGAGCTATCGATTGAGAAATGCAATGCTTTTTAAGAGAAGCGCTTTAAAATCAGATATTGTTTTAACAGTGTCTGAATTTTCAAAAGAAGCCATTCAGAAACATTTCAAGATTAACCAAGTTACTGTTACACCTAATGCGGTTGATCCTATTTATTTTGAACCATACGATAAAGTTGCAGTCAAAACCAACGTCTATTTGAAATATGGTTTGAAAGATTACTGGATTTATGTCAGTCGATGGGAGCCTCGAAAAAACCATGTGTCTCTTTTAAAAGTATTTGTCGAAAACGACTATTACAAAGACTATTCGTTGGTATTTGTGGGAAACGAGGCGATTGAAGACAAAAAATACTCCAATTATTATGAGGCATTACCTACTGATATAAAATCAAAAATAAAGACGTTAAGAAATATTGATTTTTCCGATTTGGTATTGGTGGTGAAGGGCGCTGATCTATCGGTATATCCATCATTTGCAGAAGGCTTTGGCATTCCACCATTAGAAGCATTAGCGGCACATGTACCGTCAATTTGTTCTAATACCACTGGGATGTCCGACTTTACTTTTATGAAGTCTATGCAGTTTTCTCCTGATAAGATGTCCGAAATGAAAAGTTCTATAGAGACCAATCTCAACTGTCCGTTTGATAACGAGGTTTTGCATCAAATGGAAGAAGTTTATAATTGGGATCTTTCTGTGCTAAAACTTAAATTGGCCATTGAAAGATTGGGTGCTTCTTCATCATCTCATTAGATCTGTCTTCTTTTAGCGCTTTTTGATAAAAATTCAGTATAAAAACACTTATTTTTGCGTTGATGACAGGTTACAAACGTATCTAGAATACATCCTTTTTGAATTGATAAACATCATGAATTTAAAGTTACATTTTCATGTGACATATTAAAAAGTTATAGTCTTCTATAAAAAAAATAAATCGCGGCAATAAACTTTGAAAAAACACAAATCATAATGTCAAAAAATTTGGTTTTGCCCAAAGTTTTATTGGTCCTTTTGTTTTTGGTAAGCCTGCTGCTCAACTCTTTTGAAGCGGTCATTGCTCTCTCTTTTATTCTTTTGATTGTATTATTAACGACCTCTAAAAACGTTATTTCATCAGATTTTTTGAATATTATCAGTACATTGATTCTGATTCTTTTGATCGCTGTATTTGGTTCCTTTTTTAGAGATATTGTTTTTTTAGACTTTATTAAAGATTTTTTATATCTGATAAAACCTGTACTATTTCTTGTTATTGGATATTTAATAAGCCAAAAGATTAATGACAGAGAGGTTTTTTTTAAGATCATTATTTATACCGCTACCATTTGCGCCGTATATCATATCATCAGATTCATGATTTTTATGTCGGATGTTACAACATTATCCATCAATTATATGCGTCCCATAGTAGGTCTCGATAATTTTTTGGAGTTATTTGCTGTAAGCTTATTAGTCGCCAATACCAAATACAAGATCGTTACTATCAAGTATAAAAATCTCATGACGTTGATCTTAGCGGTTTCATTTTTATTGTATTTTTCTAGAACGATGTTTGCACTGGTCATCGTCTTATCATTGGCGTTTTTAGGGTATTTGAGAATCTCAAAAAAAGGATTGGGTTATATTTTAATGGGCTCGGTTGGGCTCATCTTATTTTATGTCTATTTGTTTTCAATTAATATACCAAGGGATTCTAAAAGTACAGTTGATAATTTCTTATATAAAATAAAGATGGCGCCGGCCGAAATATTCATCGCAAAAACAAGTTTCGACATTCGGGATCATGCACAGTTATGGGATCATTGGCGAGCTTATGAGGCAAACATGGCAATCGATCAATTGAATGAAGGAGGAGCCACGGCATGGACAGTAGGTTTAGGAGCTGGCTCTTTAGTCGATTTAAAGTTTTTTGCTCCTTTGTCTGATGACGCCAAAGGATTGCGCTACATTTCAAAACTCCATAATGGCTATGCTTTTGTGCTTTATAAAACGGGAATTATTGGAATACTGTTATATGTCATGTTTTTATTGGGTAATTATCTGGCCTACAAAAGATCAAAATTTACCAAACCAATAATTGCCAATATGATTTTCGGAATTGTGTTATACTATCTGAGTACATCGTTGGTGATTACGGGCATTTATAATACAGCAGATACTACCACGATCATATTAGGCGGCATTTTATTTTTAAACCATAAAGCAACATGAAAATTGGAATATTAGGAACTAGGGGAATTCCAAACCATTATGGAGGCTTTGAACAGTTTGCTGAATACTTTGCGACATTTTTAGCAGAGAAAAATCATCAGGTTTATGTGTATAATTCAAGCAACCATCCCTATCAGGATACAATGTACAACGGGGTCAATATTATACATTGTAAAGACCCAGAAGATAAGATAGGTACGGTTGGGCAGTTTGTATACGACTTCAATTGTATTATGGACGCAAGAAAAAGAGATTTCGATATTCTATTGCAATTGGGTTATACCAGTAGTACCGTATGGCACCGGTTACTGCCAAAGCAGAGTACGATCATCACCAATATGGATGGTATGGAATGGAAACGTTCAAAATATTCATCGTCAGAGAAAAAATTTCTGAAATACGCAGAGAAGCTTGCCGTCAAATCTAGTGATTACCTGATTTCCGATTCTTTAGGAATACAAAAATACCTTTCGAAAACTTATCACAGAGATTCTAAATATATTGCCTACGGTGCTAAACCATTTGTTACGCCAAATAGTAATGTTTTAAAACTGTATGATGTAACTCCAGAAAATTACAATATGCTCGTCGCAAGATTTGAACCAGAAAACAATTTGGAAATGATCTTGGATGGTGCTGTACTGTCAGGTTTAAAAACGACTTTTTTGGTCATCGGAAAACATGATTCCAATAAATTTGGCGCCTATTTAAAAACTAAATATAAGCACGAACCTTATATAAAATTTATTGGAGGTGTTTATGATTTAGAACATCTAAACAATTTGAGATATTATTCCAGTTTATACTTTCATGGTCATTCAGTTGGGGGAACGAATCCGTCGCTGTTGGAAGCCATGGCGTCAAGAGCATTGATCATTGCCCATGATAATGAGTTCAACCAATCAATTCTTGAGCATAGCGCATTTTATTTTCAGTCTAAAAACGATGTTTCCAACCTTATTTCTACCATAAAGAAAAGCGCTCATAATGAAAAAATAGAGCGCTGTTTTGAAAAAATAAACGAAACTTTTACCTGGGAACGCATCAATAACATGTATTTAGAATTTTTCAATGACTGTCAAAAATAATATTTTCACATTTTTAAATTCTGAAAAGTTCCTCGCTTACATAATTGCGACCATCTTATCTACTCTCTTCATTGGCTTTGCGCCAAGTAGTATTGCTGTTGGTATTTTTGTTTTTTTTTCTGTCAAATATTCACTGACGAAAAAGAACAAGCAACAAATCGATTGGAAGCTATTGATTCCTATCGCGCTCTATATATTATTTTCACTATCATTATTTTGGTCAGTTGATGTCGAGCAAACTCGTAAAGGCATTGATAGGACCGTTGTTCTTATGCTGATTCCGATTGCTTTCAATATAATTCCAAAATTCAAAAGAAAATCATTTGATTTAATTTTCGATATATTCACTACGGTGAATAGCCTATTTGGTTTGTTCTTTTTGGCGACTGCTTTTTTGAGGTACCTGCAATCATCTTCTCTCAAGGAATTCACATACCATGAACTAGTGCAAGATCTAGAGCTCAATGCCATTTACGTTTCTGTGAGTTTTGCCATTAGCTTTTTTTATTTATTATCCAAAAAATCAAAGTCGATTTTAGATACCACAAAATTGATTTTTATGGGCATTTTAGTTGTTTTGCTATCCTCTAAAATCTTGTTCATACTTCTGATTTTAGGGTTTTTGATATTTATCTTTTCTTCTGGGTTGAGTAGAACAAAGTTGACCATTACGATTTTTATCGGTATTATGGTTATTGGGTTTGCTGCCCTAAAATCGATTGAGCGGTTTAATTTTGAGACCGAAACTAACATCAGTGAAGTGTGGACGAAGCAAGAGTTTGGCCAAGTTTATCTTTGGACAGGATCTTCCATTCGCTTATTTCAATTACGACATTTAAAAGATCAATTAAAAGAGGATGCTATCTTTTGGAAAGGTTTTGGACTGTTCGCTTCAAAAGATAACTTGAGAAAAAGACATTTAAAATTTAATACCTATCCAGGATTTCACGACTATAACTATCACAATCAATATGCTCAAACGTTATCTGAAACTGGAATCATTGGGTTATTATTACTATTAACGATGCTCGGGGTGTTGATTGTCAAGGCTTATAAAACACGTGGTTTTCTGTTTTTGATGTTTAGTTTCACGATCTTTTTTGTGTTCTTTACCGAGTCGTTTCTCTACCGACAAACGGGGTTGTTTCTTTTTATTATATTCTATTGTTTGTTTAACAGAACGATTTTTGAAAAAGACACTAAAAAAAAGATCGCTACTAATATTTAAGAAGCTGACTGCAAACATTCAATAATACTTATTGCTGTATTACTATATATGCATATTAATACGACGCCTTTCATCTTACTTTCCTATTTTTGTAGCCAAAATTGACCATTATGAGTATAAAAAGTATTTGCTGCATTGGTGCAGGCTATGTAGGAGGTCCAACCATGGCCATAATTGCACAACAGTGTCCACATATCAAAGTAACTGTTGTAGATCTCAACGAAAAGCGAATTGCTGACTGGAACGATGATAATTTAGATAATCTTCCTGTTTTTGAGCCCGGTTTAGATGCCATAGTAAAAGAAGCAAGAGGAAGAAATTTATTTTTTTCAACCGAAGTAGATAAAGCCATAGATGAGGCTGAAATGATCTTTATATCAGTAAATACTCCTACAAAAACGTATGGTAAGGGAAAAGGGATGGCTGCTGATTTAAAATACATAGAGCTTTGCGCTAGACAGATTGCCCGTGTTTCCAAGCAAAATAAAATCGTTGTCGAAAAGTCGACATTACCCGTTAGAACAGCATCCGCCATCAAAAGCATTCTAGACCACACCGGTAATGATGTTAAGTTCGAAATATTATCGAATCCAGAATTCTTGGCTGAAGGTACCGCTGTTACGGATTTATTAAATCCTGACCGTGTTTTAATTGGTGGAGATACCACACCTGACGGTAAGAATGCTGCTCAGGCTCTTGTTGATATTTATGCCAATTGGGTACCGAGAGAGCGTATTTTAACAACGAATGTTTGGTCTTCTGAACTCTCTAAATTGACAGCCAACGCATTTTTGGCGCAGCGAGTTTCTTCAATTAACGCGATGTCTGAAATTTGTGAAGAGACTGGTGCAGATGTTAATGAAGTATCCAAAGCCATAGGCATGGATAGTCGTATTGGCTCAAAATTCTTAAAGGCGTCAGTAGGTTTCGGAGGTTCTTGTTTTCAAAAGGACATTCTAAATTTAGTTTATATAGCAAAGTCTTATGGTCTTAATGAAGTTGCTGATTATTGGGAGCAAGTCGTCATTATGAATGAATATCAGAAAGAGCGCTTTACCAACAAATTGATAACTACATTATATAATACAGTGTCTGACAAGAAAATCACATTTTTTGGCTGGGCGTTTAAAAAGGATACCAACGACACTAGAGAATCTGCAGCTATAAAAGTCGCAGACAATTTATTGAACGAGCAAGCCAAGATTTCTGTATACGATCCCAAAGTTAAAGCAGATCAAATCTATGGAGATCTAAATTATCTGAAGACGAGAAGCGACTCTGAAAATAAGGCCTTATTGAAAGTGGAAACAGATCCATATGAGGCTTGTGAAAAGTCACATAGTGTAGCGATATTAACGGAATGGGACGAGTTCAAAGGCTATGATTGGCAGCGAATCTATGATGGCATGCTTAAACCTGCGGTTATATTTGATGGAAGAAGTTTACTGAATCGTGAAGCATTGGAAAAAATTGGATTCATTTACTACAGTATCGGAAGTGGTATTACAAATAATTAAAATACTTGTTATAAAATTATGAAAAGAATACTCATTACCGGAGCGGCAGGTTTTTTAGGGTCTCATTTGTGTGATCGCTTTATTAAAGAAGGTTTTCAGGTTATAGGCATGGACAATTTTATAACTGGGGATTCTAAAAATATTCAACATTTAGCTTCTCATTCCAATTTTACATTCATAGAACATGATGTCACACAATTCGTCAATGTAGAGGGAGAGTTAGATTATATCTTACATTTTGCATCACCAGCAAGTCCAATTGATTATCTAAAAATTCCGATTCAAACTCTTAAGGTGGGCTCCTTGGGAACCCACAATCTATTGGGATTGGCAAAAAATAAAAACGCTAGATTGCTTATTGCTTCTACATCGGAAGTTTATGGCGATCCATTGGTGCACCCACAAACAGAGGATTATTATGGTAATGTGAATACGATTGGTCCAAGAGGGGTGTATGATGAAGCGAAACGATTTCAGGAATCAATTACCATGGCATATCACCGGTTCCATGGATTGGAAACCAGAATCGTTAGGATATTCAATACTTATGGGCCGAGAATGCGACTAAATGATGGACGCGTTATTCCAGCATTTATGGGTCAAGCTTTGAGGGGAGAGGATATTACTGTCTTTGGAGATGGGTCGCAAACCCGATCGTTCTGTTATGTAGATGATCAAGTAGATGGAATTTTTAAATTACTATTCAGTGATTATTCCAACCCTGTAAATATTGGAAATCCACATGAAATATCTATCAAGGATTTTGCAGAAGAGATCATTAAGTTGACGGGTACAGATCAAAAAATCATTTACCAAGATCTGCCGGTTGATGATCCTATGCAAAGACAACCCGATATTACGCGAGCGAAAGAGCTTCTTGGTTGGGAGCCAAAAGTTGATAGAGCAGAAGGCATGAAAATTACTTTCGATTATTTTAAGAGTCTATCAGAAGAAGAACTTTTTAGAAGCGAGCATAAAAATTTTGATGAACATATAAAGAGGTAAATTGAGTTTATTTAAGCATGGCCGCTATTCAGGATATTTAAGACCAATATCATATTTAATTGATTTAAGTATTGTAAATGGTTTGGCCATTCTTTACTTTTTCGAGAATATAAACCCTGCGCTGGCCATTGCTTTTATTTCATTGTCATGGTTCATCCTTTCCATATATTCTAAATTTTATGAGGTTTATCGATTCACTCGAGAGGTAACTATTTTCACACTTATTATCCGTCAGTTGGTGCTTTTCACACTAATTATGTTTGCCTTCGTAGGATATAATTATGACCTTAAAATATATCCAATCAAAATTTTTAGATATGTTCTTTCTGCTTTTTTAGGAATAGCCTTTTTTAAGTTTGCACTTTACTATTTGTTACAGAAGTATCGGACTGCCTTCGGTGGTAATTATAGAAAAACCGTCATATTTGGTGTCAACAAGAAAACATTAGCATTAGAACGGTTTTTTAATGAGAAAGTTGAATTTGGTTACATTCACAAAAAAACATTCAATTTTAAAGATAAAGAGACCTTGGATTTGGCAGATTGTTTCAGATTTATTCTCGATGAAGAGGTTGATGAAATTTACTGTTCTATTTCAGAACTTTCAAATCACCAAATCAATGAAATTTCTGATTTTGCTGATAACAATCTCAAAATCTTAAAATTTCTACCAGACAATAAGGAGATTTATTCCAAGAAATTAAAATACGAATATTACGAGTATATTCCCATCTTATCATTAAGAAATATTCCGCTGGAGGACTCCATCAACACGGTTCTAAAACGATTTTTTGACATTGTTTTTTCAAGCTTGATCATTGTCTTTATATTATCTTGGCTCACACCGATCATTGCCATATTGATCAAATTGGAATCTGAAGGGCCAGTTTTTTTTAAGCAATCCCGTAACGGGTTTAATTATAAGGAATTCAACTGCTATAAGTTCAGGTCAATGATGCCTAACCAAGATGCGCATTTATATCAGGCGACGCGAGATGACCAAAGAGTTACTAAAATTGGGCGACTTATTAGAAAAACGAGCATTGACGAATTACCGCAATTTTTCAATGTCCTTTTTGGAGATATGTCTGTGGTTGGTCCAAGACCTCACATGGTAAGCCATACGAATATCTATGCAAAACGAATCGATAAATTTATGGTGCGCCATTTTGTAAAACCAGGGATCACTGGTCTGGCTCAAATAAGCGGATTCCGAGGTGAAATTGAATCTGACAAAGATATCATTGGCCGCGTTAAATATGATATATTCTATATTGAAAATTGGTCCTTGCTTCTAGATCTCAAAATAATTACAAGGACATTCATCAATGCTGTTCGTGGTGAAGAAAAAGCATATTAAAGATAAGAAACTAAGCTGTCTAATTGTTTTGTAAAATTAAATTCCAAAAGAGCGGTTTGCTGTATCTTTTGTCTTTTGTCTAATGTGAAATCAGAACGATCTAAGTTTGAAATGACCTTATTGAGATCGTCATAGTTGCCTGCTTCAGCGATCCAACCAAGAGAATGTTCTCCAATAATAGCTTCCCCTTCTCCACCACCAAAATAAAGCATAGGAAGCCCTAATCTGGCATACTCAAAGATTTTAGAGGGTACAGAGCCATAAATGCGATTGAGCAACGGAATGATCGTGATATCGTATTCTAAAAGCACTTTGTGAAGTTCTTGTCGTGAAATTTCGCCATGATAGAAAATGGGCAGTTGTGGATTAGCTGCAATAAAACCTTCGATACGTTGTTGTTCAGCGCCTTTACCATAAATATGAAATTCATACGCTCCGTACTCGAGCGAATTGCAAAGTTTGTATATACCTTGAGCAATTCCCAACAGGCCCGCATACACCATTTTTATAGTGTTTGACTCCAGCGTCTCGTTGTTTGTAAGCTTCGGAATTTCGAAGTCTGGATAGTTTCTGTATAAAAATGTCCTTTTTTCGGGACAAAGAGACAGCACATGAGTCAAGATTTCTTGGCTTTGACCCAAAACCAGGTCAGCGCTGTTATAATTGAAATATTCTATCTTCTCAAGTAATCGGTAGCTGAAATCCTTTTTGAAAGCGCCTAATTCGAGTCCCGCAATGGGCCACAAATCACTTACATTTAATATGAGATGCCGTTTTCTCGACCGCAATATAAGCATACAAGTGAACGCTACCAGCAAAGGCGGCGATTGAACGATCACTTTTTTGGGTATGTTATTCGAGAGAAAAAACCAAGCCAAGCTAAAACTATACGAGAGCATTGCAATCAATCGCAATATCTTATTTTTAGAATTACTGGCAAAGATCCAAAGGCGATGAATTAGGACTCCGTTTTCAGTGGTCGAATCCTTAAATTTCCCTTTATAACCTTCAAAAATCTGACCCGTTGGATAGTTTGGTAATGGTGTGATCACAGTGACATTGAAGTGTCGCTTTTTTAAGCCTTCTGCCATGTGAAACATCCTATTGGATGCTGCACCTGTTTCCGGTGGAAAATAACT
>JBBSOJ010000011.1:0-25953 GCA_038259855.1 Flavobacteriales bacterium | reverse complement strand
GCTGCTATAATATCGTCGTTAAGTACTCTCAAAGCTCCAAATTGAAGTTTGTCGTTATCAAAATAATTTGCAAAACTAAAAGAATGATTGGCTTGCAACCATCCATGATTTGCTGAGCCTCTGCTGTCTGCTCTATGTATTACTGTTTTCATCATTTTTACATTTTAAATGTTTAGGTAAACACTATTTTGAAATTAATTCAACGCATTTTATCCAATAAATCACTTAATTGTTGCGCCTCAATTTGAGTGATATTTTTAACCAAATCGTCATTGAAATTATCAGAAATAGAGGTCAATAATTCTCTTCCCTGCAATGTTATTTCAATTTTTACAACACGCCTATCTTCAGGACATGGAATACGTTTTATGAATTGCTTATCGCATAACTTATCCATCAAACGGGTAGCATTCGGGGAACGTTCTATCATTCTATCCTTAATGGTCTGAACTTTCAGGGGCATTTGGGCACCATTCAGAATTTTTAAAATATTAAACTGCTGTGGTGAAATACCAAATGGCTTGAAAAAATCATTCTGAAAACTCGTTATCCAATTTGCGGTATACAAAATATTGATCAGAGCCTTGACTTTTTCATCCTTGAATTTTGAATTGATATCTTTTGAAATATCTCCCATTTTTTAGTTTTCGGTACTGTTGGTAAAATTCACTTAAGCTCGTACATCATCATATTCTGAAGTCTCGTCGAAAATTTTGGCAACATATGGACAAGACGGAATGGCTTTAAGGCCTTGTTTCCGCATAAAATCCACTGATGCCTTTATCAGTTTTAAACCTAAATCTTTGCCTCTAAAATCATTGTCAATCAATGTGTGATTGATGTCAATTTTGTTCTCATTTACAAATACATAGGTCATTTCACCTATCTCATTTCCTTCATGCACCAAAGAAAATTTTCCTTCTTTATCGCGTTTTTTATGAGTTACTTCCATGTCTTAAATTTAAAGTTCTTTTTGAAATTGTTTTATTGCTTCTTTTAATATGTCGTCAAATTCCGAATCGGTTATTTTTCCATCGGCAAACTTCTCCCCAAATAATGGTAAGGAAAATTCAGCAGCGATTTTTGCGTCATGGTAGGGAAAGCGACTGTGAGCCATCGCTATTACGGATGCTCCACCCCGACCACCGGGTGAAGTAGACATGAGCAATACAGGTTTTCCCATAAAGACTTTGTTTTCATGCCGCGTCATCCAATCAAACAAATTTTTGAAAACAGAGGTATATGCACCATTATATTCAGCTAGAGAAATAATGATTCCATCAGATGCTTTAATGTGATTTAAGAACTTTTTTGCGTTCTCTGGGATTCCTTGTTCTTTTTCCAGATCAATACTGTACATAGGCAATTCAAAATCATTAAGATCTAAAATAGTGGCCTCAACTTTATTTAAAAGGCTCGCGGCATAGGTTGCCAATTGCTTATTGATTGAATCTGAACTGTTGCTTGCACCAAATGCTATAATCTTTTTCATATGTTAGTCTGTTTTAATTTGAATATATCTCTAATAATAGGATACAAATGTACATAAAATAAATTTATATTCCAAGGAAACTATTTCCATGTAATCATTTTTAGGATTTTATTACCATTTGAACAATGGCTAGGTTTGGTATGACTTTTAAAGTTTGTATTTTTACGTCAAATAAAACAGAAAATGGACATCAACTTCAACAAAAACGAAGACCACAATAAACTTTTACTTTCCGATTTGAAACAGCGTTTTGCCAAAGTAAAACTAGGTGGCGGACAAAAAAGTATCGATAAGCAACATGCCAATGGCAAAATGACGGCAAGAGAGCGTGTCGAATATTTGTTGGACACTAAAGGAAAACGGATCGAAATTGCAGGCTTTGCCGGTGACGGGATGTATGAAGAACATGGAGGATGTCCTTCTGGAGGCGTCGTCGTTAAAATTGGATATATAAGAGGAAAGCAATGCATGGTAGTTGCGAATGATGCGACCGTCAAAGCAGGCGCTTGGTTCCCGATCACAGGGAAGAAAAATTTACGTGCACAGGAAATTGCCATTGAAAACCGACTGCCAATTATTTATTTGGTTGATTCAGCTGGTGTTTACTTACCTATGCAGGACGAGATCTTTCCGGATAAGGAGCACTTTGGTCGTATTTTTAGAAATAACGCCATTATGAGCAGTATGGGAATTACTCAAATTTCGGCTATCATGGGCAGTTGTGTTGCCGGTGGTGCGTATTTACCGATCATGAGCGATGAAGCGCTCATCGTTGATAAAACAGGAAGTATTTTTCTAGCAGGCAGCTATTTGGTAAAAGCAGCGATTGGAGAAACAATAGACAACGAAACGTTAGGTGGCGCAACGACCCACTGCGAAATTTCTGGAGTTACGGATTATAAAGCCAAAGATGATAAGGACGCTCTTGATACCATTAAAAATATAATTGATAAAATTGGTGATTATGACAAAGCGGGATACAACCGCACGAAAGCCATTAAACCAAAAGAAAACCCTGAAGATATCTACGGAATCATTCCTAGGAGTCGCACCGATCAATACGATATGTATGAAATCATCAAGCGTTTGGTTGATAACTCAGAATTTGACGAATATAAAGCAGGTTATGGAAAAACAATCATCACGGCGTACGCCAGAATTGATGGTTGGGCCGTCGGGATTGTGGCAAATCAAAGACAACTCGTTAAAACCAGTAAAGGCGAAATGCAGTTTGGTGGTGTGATTTACAATGATTCCGCCGACAAATCCACACGTTTTATTGCAAATTGCAATCAGAAAAAAATCCCTTTAGTGTTTTTACAGGATGTTACTGGCTTTATGGTCGGTAGTAAAAGTGAGCATGGTGGTATTATTAAGGATGGCGCCAAAATGGTAAATGCCGTAAGCAATTCTGTCGTTCCTAAATTCACCATTATTATAGGTAACAGTTATGGAGCCGGAAATTACGCTATGTGCGGAAAGGCCTATGATCCACGGTTGATAGTTGCTTGGCCAAGTGCTGAATTGGCGGTAATGAGCGGAAATTCTGCTGCGAAAGTTTTGCTTCAAATTGAAACAGCCTCCATGAAAAAGAAAGGCGAAACGATCACGAAAGAACAGGAAGATGAACTCTTCAAAAAGATTAAGGATAGATACGATGCCCAAGTCTCGCCTTATTATGCAGCCTCAAGAATATGGACGGATGGCATCATCGACCCATTGGATACACGAACTTGGATAAGCATGGGCATTGAAGCAGCTGACCACGCCCCTATTGAGAAGAAATTTAATTTGGGGATTTTACAGGTATAATGACAGGATCGCCACCAAAACGTTCTCCTCTGATTATTCTTCTATTGATACTTTCTGGAGAGGCGATTTTTGTACTTCCGTTTGTGTTGGCAAGAATCTTTCGACCAACGTTTTTGGAAGCTTTCGGCATAAATAATTTTGAACTTGGAATTTGTTTTTCCGTCTACGGCATCGTGGCTTTGTTCTCATATTTATTTGGTGGTTCTTTAGCCGATAAATACGCTCCCCAAAACCTTATGGCTATGTCTTTATTATTGACGGCTATCGGCGGCGTTTACATGGCGACATTCCCGTCTAGTATACAATTACAGATCTTGTTCGGATATTTTGGGTTTACGACCATCTTTTTATTTTGGGCACCCATGATAAAAACCACTAGAATCTGGGGTGGTTCACACAACCAGGGTATGGCATATGGATTTCTCGATGGAGGTCGTGGTCTGGTCGCAGCATGTTTTGGCTCTATTGGTATTTGGGTATTTAGTTCGATGCTAAATATCGACATACAAGAAACGACTGCTTTTGAGCGACAACAAGCATTTCGGTATACAATTTTAGTCTCTTCAGCGGTCATTGCCGTCATTGGGATGTTTGTTTATTTTTTCTTGAAGCCAATTTCGAGTCTTCAAAATGTCGTTGATAAAAAGAAAACTGTCTATACAATTGAGAATTTTAGAACGGTAATGGCTCACACTTCTGTTTGGTTAATGATGATCATTATTATGTGTGCCTATTTGGGGTATAAAGTCACTGATATTTTTAGCCTTTATGCTAAAGATGTGTTGAATTACAATGACATACGATCAGCTGAAATTGGCACTTATCTCTTATACATCCGTCCCATTACAGGCATCACCATTGGCTTTCTTGCTGACAGGACTAAAGCATCATTTTGGATACTTATAGGATTTGCAGTGATGTTCATATCAAGCTTATTATTTGTATCTGGAATCATTTCTGAAAATACAATATTTCTATTTTTCACCTCTATTATCTTTATGTCGATTGGGGTTTATGCAACTAGAGTGCTTTACTTTGCCTTAATGGAAGAAGCCAATTTGCCCTTAACAATTACCGGCACTGCTATCGGTTTTATTTCGGTTGTTGGCTACACGCCCGACATTTTTGCTGGACCCATGATTGGTATTCTTCTTGATAATTCACCCGGAGAATTGGGCCATCAACACGTGTTTATGATGACAACAGTATTCACAGTGATTGGGTTGATTGCAGCTTTCGTTTTTTATAAAAGAAAATATCCAATAAAAAAGAGCAACCTTTAAGTCGCTCTTAATTTCAAATATTTAAATTTAAAAATTGTAATTCGTTTTTGCTAATCTTATAAACTCTGTTCGGTAACCATCCATATCATTTGTTGTCCCGTTTTCGGCTAGTGAGATAACATCTTTAATATTTGAGTTGTTATCATATTTTGACTGTTTCAATTGCATGCCAAAGAGAGCGACTGCAGAAGCGAACCTAAAATCTTCAGATGCTTCGGTAATCACATCTTTCTGAACATGAATCATCTCAATACTCTTATCGCCATCTGGCTTTTTGTATCGGAATTTAACCGTAAATAAATCATCTGAATCATCAATTATCGTTGCCGTTTTAGTATATTTCAACGCATCTACATTTTTTAAATATGCACTTCTAACACCAACAGGAATCAATTCGTAAAGTGCGGTCACCGTATGGCCACTTCCTAACTCTCCTGCATCTTTGGCGTCATCCAAGAAATCTTCATCAGCCAAAAGCCTATTTTCATAACCAATCAAGCGGTAAGCCTGAATTTTTTTGGGATTGAATTCCATTTGAATTTTGACATCTTTTGCGATGGTATGTAGAGTGCCGCCGAATTCTTTTCCAAATACTTTTTGGGCCTCCTGCATGGTATCAATATAAGCATGGTTCCCATTCCCTTTATCTGCCAATGTTTCTAATTTTGAATCTTTATAATTTCCATAACCAAAACCAAGAACCGATAAATACACCCCTGATTTACGCTTTTCTTCAATGAGGTGTTCCATTGCTTTATCATTAGTTGCGCCAACGTTAAAATCCCCGTCGGTTGCCAGAATGATCCGGTTATTTCCATTTTCAATAAAATTTTTCTGTGCGATCTTGTATGCTAATTCTATCCCCGCACCACCGGCGGTTGAACCTCCTGCATTTAAATGATCCAATGCTGTGATGATTTTTTCCTTTTCTTTACCTGATGTTGGAGGCAGCACCAATCCGGCAGCGCCTGCATACACCACGATTGAAACCTTATCTTTCTCTCGCAGTTGATTGACCAACAATTTAAAGGCAGAACGTAACAATGGAAGTTTGTTGGTATCACTCATTGAACCAGACACATCAATCAAAAAGGTAAGATTGGAAGCTGGCAATGCGTCATTTTCAAAGGTCTTGCCCTGTAAACCAATTCTAACGATCTGCGTGTCGTTGTTCCAAGGTGTTTTCGCGACTTCCGTATTAATGGAAAAGGGATGCTCGCCTTTTGGTTGCGGATAATCGTAATCAAAATAGTTGATCATTTCCTCAATTTTAACGGCATTTGGAGGGATTTTTTGACCATTGTTTATCATTCTGCGGATATTGCTGTAGGACGCTTTGTCCACATCAATTGAAAAAGTAGACAGTGGTGATACATATACGGTCTCAAAATCATTCTCAATTATGTCGTCATAGCTTTCTTCTGAATACTCCGGAAGATTTTGATAACTATATTTTTCAGTTTTTGTAGAAATCAATACGACTCCATGTTGCCCTTTTCTACCATAAAGGGCAGTGCCGTTCGCTCCTTTAATGACCTGTGTGCTCAAAATTTCCTGCGGATCTAACTTTCGTGCTTCTTCTGGACTTACAATTTTACCATCAATGACGACTATGGCTTCATTGCTTCCAGATATGGAACGGTTTCCGCGTAAAACGATATTACTCCCATCATTCTTGTGTTTATTTTTAACAGTCTGTAATCCTGAAACCTTCCCAGATAAACTATTAATCACATTTGTATTGGTACTTCCTTGGACTTCTTCAGAGCGAATCGTTTGATACAACGTTGTAATTTCTTTCGTTCGCTTAATTCCGTATGCAGATATCACCACTTCATTCATACGAACATCTGGTTGTAGTGATACGTGGATGCTATCTGAATCACTAACATTAAGTTCTTTAGTAGTATAACCAACATAGGCGTATGACAATAAATCGCCTTCAGAGCACTTAATTTTGTATAAACCTTCAAAATTGGTGTTAACCGCCTCTTTGGTGTTTTTATTGAGCACGGCAGCTCCTGGTAAAGGCAACCCATTTGCATCAGAGACGATTCCTGATATGGATGTTTGCTGTGAGAATCCCTGAAAGACAAATATCAGGATAAATAAAGTTTTTAGAACATGTTTCATAATCATTGAATTTAGTTTACAGTAAAACTATAGTCAATTCATGTTGTATGAAACCCCGAATGAGTGATACGCCCCTTTAAGTGAGGGAACTTACTTTTTTGCCAGATTGAGCGTTTCAGAACGCTTGATTTTTCCTGTGGATGTCATTAAAAATTTTGGAACATGGTAGATGTGTTTAGGAACTTCAAATTTATCTAGCACTTTGAAAACATTGGTATCAAAGCTATCTGAATTATTTTCAATAATCATAATTAGATGATCACCTAATGTCGTATCAGGCTCTGAAGCTATAAAAAATTGATCAGCAATTTTTCCTCTTAATTTTTCTTCAATTTGCTCCGGAAACAATTTAACACCACCAGAATTAATGACATTATCGATGCGTCCCAACCATTCAAACTCCGTATCGGAATGCAAGGTCACCAAATCGTTTGTAGTTACCTTTTCTTTAGAGATTTTTGGTGCATGTACTACGAGACATCCTCGATCATCTTGAGAGATGGTTACTTTTGGAAGTGTTTTAAAATATGGCTTTTTTGACTTGATATTCAGTGGCTTCAAAGCAATATGTGTAGCTGTTTCGGTCATACCGTAGGTCGCATAGACTTTCGGTTTTAAATTTTGTGTCAACTCAATCAAATGATTGGAAACCGAAGAACCACCAACGATAAGTATTTTGATATTATGAAGATAGGTCAATGTAGACTGTAGCTGCATCGGCAGCATGGCGGTAAAATTATAGACTTTATCATAATCGAAAATGGGCTGTGATGTGGGTTCCACCAAGTCAATTTCTAAACCCAGAATCATCGCTCTAACCAACATCATCTTACCTGCAATGTAATTATTTGGAAGACAATGCAAGGCCGTCATGCTTGGTTTTAATTTGAGATAATTTCCTGTGGCAATTGATGAATTCACCATGGCCTGTTTACTCAATTCAATAATTTTGGGAGAACCAGTAGAACCAGACGTATGGACCTGAATTACGTCTTTTTCATCAACCCAATCCAACAGAAAATCTCCAGTAATTCGTTCATACGCATCACCTTCTTTTATTAAACTGTAAGCAACTTCCTTAAGTTGTTCGATATCATATTTGTTACCATTGAGCTTGAACTTATTATGGATTTTGTTATAAGATGGTGTCATGTTCAAATTGTTTAATATAAATTTTAAAAATCGATGATTGTTGAATTATTTCACATTCGCTTGAAAATCGGTTTCATATTGTCAATTATAGAGTTTGATATTTAGTGATTCCCCAATTCATCTATAATCTTATAATCGTCCAGGGCTGGTTCTTCAACAGGTCCGATTAATTTTTCTTTCCAGCTGTGCCATTTGTAAATTTTAGAGAAAATCAATAGTAAAATAGGAAATAAAATAAAAACGGGCACTACGAGATCTACAAATCCCAATTCTGGCTCCGCAACATCCTTTAAAATAGAATGCGTCTGAAAGGCCGTCCAGTCGGAGGTGACCAACAATGCCGTAAACAGATTGTTAGCGGCATGAAAGCCAAGCGCCAACTCCATGCCATCATCCATCAACGTCAATATTCCTAAAAATAATCCGGTGCCGATGTAATACACCATAATGCTATAACCCAATGTTCTGACTTCGGGATTAAACAAGTGCAAACCACCAAAAATCACAGAGGTCATGATCAGTGGAAACCATTTATTCTTCGCCAACATGCCGAAACCCTGCATCAAATAGCCTCTAAAAATATATTCCTCAAGACTGGTTTGTATTGGAATAAGTGCAATCGCAATTACTGCTAAAATGGCAAAGCGTTCCAATTCAAAGTTAAATAGATAGTCTTCAGGTGACAAATAATAGTCTAACAATACCAATCCTGAAGATAGCAGTCCCCAAAAAAAGAAAGCAAACCAAATACGTTTCCAATCTATTTTTTTTCTTGCCGTAGTGACTTCTGTCATGGTCTGTTTGTGTAAAAATTTCACAACTAACACAAGACCAACCATGCCAACCAAAAACGATACTAACATCAAAAATAAAAATAGGTTAGAGTCTAAAAGAGAATACATGGTTGATTCATCAATAGTTTGGATTCCTACCCCATCTTGAAGCGCCTTAAAGGCCACGACGCCACCTAAAGGCAATTGACCTATAACTGCTGCTATAATGATAATGACCGAGCCGACCAAATATCTCCAAAATTCGTGCTGCACCTTAAATGCTTGTTCTATAAACATAAAAATTATAAATTAAAGTTCCATTCTTCGGACAAATCATAATGCAAAGCACCATTTTTTACCTTCAGAGGTGAGTGAAAATTATTGGTGAACAAGCTTCCTGTTCCCAATCCTTGATACGCATTTGTTTCTAAATTATAAGTCCATTGCGCAATGGCATTCAAACCAACATTACTCTCTAGCGCACTTGTAATCCACCAACCTACTTTCTGATTTTCAGCTAGTTCAATCCATTGATTACTACCGTTAAATCCACCAATAAAACTAGGTTTCAAAATAATAAATTGTGGCGCAATGGTTTGGAGCAGCTCTTTTCGTTTTGTGATGTCAAATATACCAATCAATTCTTCATCAAGCGCAATCGGCAACGGCGTTAATTCGCATAATTTTGCCATTTCGTTCCATTGCCCTGCCTTGATGGGTTGTTCTATGGAATGTAAGTCATATTCCGAAAGATATTTTAATTTTTCAAGAGCAGTATCAGGCGAAAAAGCACCGTTGGCATCTACGCGTAATTCAATGTCTTGCGAATTGAACTCTGCTCTGATGGCCTTCAACAAATTGATTTCGGTGTCAAAATCGAGAGCACCGATCTTCAATTTGATACATTTAAAGCCCTCTTCGATTTTTTGAGCGATCTGTTCCTTCATGAAATCATTCGATCCCATCCATATCAGACCATTGATGGGAATACTGTCTATCCCTTTCACAAATGGAGATGGGAATAATTCAAACCGGGTAGTGCTTTGAAGCGATTTAAATGCCATTTCCAATCCGAATTGAATACTAGGAAACGCTTCTAATTTTTGCAACAGTACCGATAATCCCAACCTAATGTTTTTGCAAGCCCAACGCAATGTAGCTTCATAGTCTGGGCGATCATCTATCGACAAACCACGTAGAATTCCGCATTCTCCGATGCCATGTTTACCATCATTTTCCAAACTAATGAACCAAGTTTCCTTCGTTTTCAAAATACCCCGAGATGTTCCGCTGGGCTGTTTGAAGTTCAAAACATATTTGTGATAATGTGCCGTCATAAGCTTACAAAAATACGCATAAAAAAAGTTGACGCTTTATAAAAACGTCAACTTTTGGGCTCATTCAAATTAGAGGAATTTGTATTATTTCATGAACTCAACTTTTCCGGTTTCCATATCATACACCGCTGCGATGATTTTAATTTTTCCTTCTTTTTCAAGTTCTGCCATTTTAGGAGATGTTTGCCTAATATCTTCGACGGTACGTTTCGCATTATTGATAATTACTTGGTTGGCGAATGCCACGTTTTTGGAGGATACTTCACCATTCTTTTCTGTCGCTTCCACAGATGGTTTTATTTCATTCAATAAATCGGAGAGCGCATTCATATTCATAGAGGCGGCATCTGTATTATCGATGGCATGGTATACCGCGCCACAAGCCGTATGACCCATAACAATCACGACTTTTGAGCCTGCAACAGCCGTGGCAAATTCCATAGATCCTACAATATCCTTGTTCTCAATGTTACCTGCCACCCTAGCTACGAAAATATCCCCGATACCTAAATTAAAAACATCTTCTACCGGTACTCTACTATCCACGCACGATAATACTATGGCCTTTGGGTATTGACCAATGGTCGCACGTCTTCGTTGCTCCGAGTGGTCGCGTTGGGTTAATTCATTATTCACGAAATTGGTGTTTCCTTCTTTTAAGCGATCGATGATTTCGTCAGGTGTCATGCTCGCCTGCTCTTCTGCTGTCAGAATGCTCTTTATGGGTTCTTGTTGTACTTCGGTTGAAGTTGGTTCGGATGCTGTTACCGTTTCTTTTTTGGAGTTTTCACAAGCGAGAAATCCGAGGCCCAAAGCAATAATACTAAAAGTTTTGATTGTTGTTTTCATAGTGTTTATCATTAGGTTAAAATTAAATTAAAAATTATGATGAAAGCTTAACTGCCATTGACCCTTCCCGTAAGCATCGACTTTTTGGTTCATCCATCCCAACTGAATCCGCTTTCCAGGTCCCAAAACATAGCCCATACCCAAATAGGTTCTATTGCGGTCAAAAAATTCTACTGTTTTACCATCACCAATATTCTCTTGTCCATTGATAAACAATTCATTATACAGTGCTGTATAAATGGCACCTTTATCTAGCGCTTTACTGTTAAGTGGAATATTCAGGAATAAATTGTATCGATAGCGCGTTCTAAAATCTTGATCCTCTACAAATCGCTGTTCGTATCTAAATCTATGTGTAAAATAAAACCGGCTTCCTATTTTTTGAGGTAATAAAGCTTCTTGATAAAGTCTATGTTCACCAGATGTTTCGCTACTATCACCAAAGTCTCCCGTTGTAATATTAGCATAACCCAACGTTAGCAGCACATCTGTATTTTTTGGCGTATATGTTAGACCCGTACGAACCAGCAATTGTTCTAAATCTCCAACAACATTCCAATTACGATATTGCAAATCTCCTTGAATTCCAAATCGACTATTTTCAAATTGATGGTTGAAGAAATACATGTACCAAGCTCCGGTCTGTGATGCATCAACTTGCGCTGATGCCGGAAGTCCCAATAATGCCAAACATAAAACAATCACTATATTTTTCATTATGATATCTATCTATGCAAATATAATAGTAAAACTATTAATATAGCGCATAAGACTTTTAGTTAACATGATTTTAACCATATTTACAATTATAAAAAAACCACTATTTTAGTATTCTAGATCTCTAAAATCAAACTTTTAGATTTGTTCAAAAATCAATAGCATATGAACTTCAAAAACAAAGTTATTTGGATTACAGGCGCCTCAAGTGGCATCGGGAAAGGGCTTGCTAAAGAATTATCGCAGTATGATTGCAAACTGATTTTATCCTCTAGAAGGGAGGAGGCACTGGAAGCGGTAAAGAAAAACTGCAGCAATTTGGACCGGATAGCTATACTCCCATTTGATTTGGCTGATTATGAAAATCTAAAACCGATTGCAGCAAAAGCCATACAACTATTTGGAACGATTGACATTTTAATCAATAACGGAGGCATAAGCCAGCGATCATTGGCGATAGACACGGATATCAGTGTCGATAAAAAGCTGATGGAAGTGAATTATTTGGGAACTGTAGGGCTGTCAAAAGCCTTACTGCCTCATTTTATTGCTAAACAATCTGGTCATTTCGTGACAGTTTCCAGTGTCATGGGAAAATTCTCTTCTCCATATCGTTCAGGCTATTGTGGTGCGAAACACGCCTTGCATGGCTTTTTTGATGCTTTGCGGATGGAACATGACAAAGACAGTATCCATGTAACACTCATCTGTCCTGGGTTTGTAAATACCGACGTATCTAAAAACGCGTTGACGGGTGACGGCTCAAAACTCAACTCACACGACACAGCGACTCAAAATGGTCTATCGGTTGATGCGTTTACCAAACGTATGATCAAGGCTATTGAAAAAAAGAAGTTTGAAGCTTATATTGGAAAAAAGGAAATTCTCGGTGTTTACTTAAAACGAATCATGCCCAAACTATTACATTGGTATGTATTACAAAGTAAAGTGCGATAGTTTTTAATTAACTTTCACAATGGATACTTCACCAAAAGACAACCCGTTTTTTACTTTTGCGTCGCCTTTATAGGTGACCGTTGGTTCGCCATAAGAAGTAACTTTCAGCGATTCTGACGCATTAAATTGAAAGCTTCCATCACCATAAGCCGTGAGTTTTGTGTTTTTTGATGCTACATCCAACAAATTAACGCTTGATTCGCCATAAGCCCGAATTTGCTGAAAACCGATAGCACCTTCATCAATTTTTACGAAACTTTCTCCATAAATAACGATTTTCAATTCATCCAAAGTAACATCTTTGAGTTGCACTTGAGAGGCTCCATAAATGCTCAATTCCATAGAATCATTATCAATTGGGCTTTCAAAAAGAAACCGTTCTTCACCTCTTAAAGAGAATTTATTAGCACTCTTGTAAGTAACAATGGCTCTGACCACCGTTCCTTTATACATGGGTTTAGTTCGATAGATCCCCTCCTTTAAAGATTTGGTTGATGTTTTGGCACCTGTTAGATACAATTGCAGAACACCTTTTTCAACTTCAACGTTGAATGTTTCGATGGACTCTGTATTCGATTCAACACTGACAGATTCCTGATTACCTTCTCTAAAAATCACTTCGATATGAGGACTTACAACGACCTTATCAAATTCAGAAACTTCGAACGTCTTTGATTGTGAATAACTAGGTAAACTATTTGAGAAAAATGCAATCGTGAAAATTGCTATTAAACTTAACTTGTTAAGTGAAAATGAAGTCATATTGTGTGCGTTTTTTTGTTAATACACTTTAAAGAGCGCTCTTTTCTATAACTGTTACAGTTTCGCGCAATTTTTTTTTGACATCATCTTCAGAATTCTAAATTCACAACTCAATACTTTCTCCAATTTCCAAAAGCATCAAATCTTTCCCTTGATCAAAAAACTTACGTTTTGCTTCTTCCTGGTCAATTTCAATATACCCGAACGTATCGTAATGACATCCTAACACTTTATCGCATTCTACAAAATCACTGGCCAAAATTGCATCGTCGATACCCATTGTAAAATTATCACCGATGGGTAAAATCGCCAAATCAAGTTTTGTATGAAGCGGAATCAGTTTCATATCCATGGTCAAGGCGGTATCACCGGCAATGTAAATGTTTTTACGCTCACCCTCAATCACAAAACCGCCGGGTTGACCTCCATAACTTCCATCCGGAAAAGAGGAGGTGTGGATGGCATTCACATATTTTACATTACCGAATTCAAAATCCCAAGAGCCCCCATGATTCATAGGATGGGTTTCAAAACCTTTCGCTTCAAAATGATTGGCTATTTCATAATTTGAGACGATCACGGCATTGGTTCGCTTCGCTATCGCATCGACATCGAGTATGTGATCTTCGTGAGCGTGCGTCAATAGAATATAATCAGCCTTGAGCGTTTCAATATCAATTTTTGATGCCTTATCGTTTCCTGTAATAAAAGGATCTATTAAAATGTGAATGTCATTCACTGCTATTCCGAAGCTGGCATGACCGTAAAATGTGATTTTCATATGTATCTAATTTCTTTACAATTTAACACAAAAAAGTAAATTGTAAAAAAGAAAGTATGGTAAAAAAGGAAAAATGGAAACTAGAATTCAATTAGAAAGTAAAAGTTTAAATTTTAATCATTGGAGATAAATTTCAAACGATGTACCCAATACCAAGTAGAACAGAAAAAAGAACCGTCGTAAGTGCCAATACTTTCAGTTGACTGTCAAAATCGTTGGGCTGTTTGGCTTTGATAATATTTCTGATGTGAGTGCTTAAAGGAATAAATGTTATAAAGAACATAAGATTCCATGGGTTTCTGTAGTATAAAATAGCGAATATTAGCGATACTATAATGGCGCCGATGATAAGAAACAAATGATAACGCTTTGCCTGAATCAATCCTAGTTTGACCGCCATAGTATATTTTCTGGACTTCTTATCGGATTGAATATCACGCATATTATTTAGATTCAAAACCCCTACACTCAACAAACCAACACAAATTGCAGGAAGCAGGACAAAATGCTCAAACTGTTTCATAAAAAGAAAATAACTTCCCATAACGCTGACCAGTCCGAAGAACAGAAAGACGAAAAAATCTCCCAAACCTTTATAGCCATAGGCTGACTCTCCAATGGTATAAGTCAATGCGGCATAAATGGCAAGACCACCTAGAACCAAAAATAAAAATCCATACAGCAGATATTTGGTTCCGAAAGCAGATAACACTAAACAGATTGTTAACAGGACAACAATCAGAATATTTATTTTGATAGCTTCTGCCATTTGATCTTCCGAAATCAGGCCACTTTGAATCGCACGCTCTGGTCCTACCCTGGTTTCGTTATCGGTACCTTTAACTCCGTCACCAAAATCGTTTGCTAAATTTGATAAAATCTGAAGAGCCAACGTTAATAGCATGGCAAGACCAAATACCAGCCAATCAAAAGAGCCATCGTAATAAGCAAAACACGACCCGATTATAATGCCGGAAATTGACAACGGCAACGTACGCAAACGCATGGCAGAAAGCCAAATTTTAAAATTAGCCATAGATCAAGAATGCTTTATGGAATCCATTTTTTTTCAAAATTTGGCTTTCTTTTTTCTAAAAATGCATCGCGTCCTTCTTTTGCTTCGTCGGTCATATACGCCAACCGCGTTGCTTCACCCGCAAAAACCTGCTGTCCAACCATGCCGTCATCCGTAAGATTCATAGCAAACTTCAACATTTTAATCGATGTTGGAGATTTTGCCAATATCTCTTGAGCCCATTCAAACGCAGTTGCTTCCAACGCATCGTGTGGAACAACCGCATTGACCATTCCCATATCATAGGCTTCTTGTGCAGAATAATTTCGTCCTAAAAAGAATATTTCGCGAGCTCTTTTTTGACCAACCATTTTCGCCAAGTATGCAGATCCGTAGCCACCATCAAAACTAGTGACGTCAGCATCGGTCTGTTTAAAGATGGCATGCTCTTTACTCGCCAAGGTTAAATCGCAAACTACGTGCAAACTATGGCCTCCTCCAACAGCCCACCCGGGAACCACCGCGATAACTGCTTTTGGCATAAATCTTATGAGGCGTTGTACTTCCAAAATATTCAATCTATGGTAGCCATCTTCACCAACATAGCCTTGATGGCCTCTCGCTTTTTGATCACCACCGCTGCAAAAGCTCCAAATACCATCTTTAGATGATGGCCCTTCGGCCGAAAGCAACACCACTCCGATATTGACATCTTCATTGGCATTATATAAAGCATCGTAAAGCTCACTAGTGGTTTTTGGTCTAAAGGCGTTTCTTATGTCGGGTCGATTAAATGCAATACGAGCAACACCATCACATTTGTGATAGGTAATATCCTCATAGTCCTTAACCGTTTTCCAATGAATTGTACTCATATGATTTTAAATTTTGGCAATCCTTTAAAACTCATTTATATAAGATAAATGCCGTCCTCTTTTATCTCAATCAAGCGTTGTCTGTATAAAGAACCAATCGCTTTTTTAAAATTCTTTTTACTCATCTGAAGCATATCCTTGATATCTTCAGGATTGGATTTATCGGTCAATTTAAGAACTCCACCATTGTCTTCCAGCTCATGCATGATGGTTTCTGCATTCGGCTCAATATTCCGGAAGCCGATCTTACCCAGTGAAATATCTAATTTATTGCCAGGTCGAATTTTTTTGACAATACCTTTCATTCGATCGCCGACACTTAAATCTTTAAAGATATCGTCAGTAAAAATCAGTCCAGCATGTTGATTATTCACAATAACGTTCATACCAATGTCAGAAGGATGTGATACGATCAAATCAACTTCATCAAATTGCTGAACGGTCAATTCTTTATTATCCAAAAAATGATTCGTTTTACTAGACGCTACCAATCGATTAGTAACATCATCCAGATAACAGTGAATAAGATACCATCCGCCCCGTTTCATTTTAAAAGCCTGTTCCTTAAAAGGACAGAATAATTCCTTGACTAATCCCCAATCTAAAAATGCCCCAATGGATGTGACCTCACTACAACGCAGCATGGCAAATTCACCTTTGGTAACGTAAGGTCTATCAGTTGCTGCTACAGGACGCTCTTCATTATCGAGATATACAAACACCTCAAGGGTGTCATAGATCATAAATGCCTTTGGAACATACCTGTTTGGCAATAAAACTTCTTCGCCTTCTTTGTCCGCCAGATACAGCCCTTGCTCGGCTTCCCTTATGATTTCTAATGAATTGTATTCCCCTATATATATCATGTACTACTGTTATCTAAAAATGAAATATTAAAAATGTTGCCAACAGTTCTTGTCAAAAGGTATTTTCAATTTCTAAAATATGCCTTCTATAAAAACCATTAAACCTCTGAAGCAATGATTACTTCAAAAAATCAAAATAATCCAAAAGCAATTCGTCATTTTCCGTTCTTGGCGTAAAAATCTCTAATAGTTTTGGTGAATCGGAATGATCATAAAACCCCTTCAAGGCGGTTTTAGTTTCTTCTTCATTGGATGCTTTTGAATACTCAAAACCATACATTTTTGCCAAGTGTTCAGACGTCAAACGATGTGTGGTTTCAAAATAGGTGTCGAAATTCTCTGTGTTTTTATGGCCAGGTAAGATTCTAAATATGCCTCCACCTTCGTTATTGATGACAACGATTCTAAAATTCTTTGGTATGTAATTATTCCATAAGGCATTACTATCATAAAAGAAGCTCAAATCTCCAGTAAAAAATACGGTCTGCTTCTCTTTTACTACAGCGCAACCAATGGCTGTACTGGTACATCCATCGATACCACTGGTGCCTCTATTACAAAATACTTCAATACTCGGATGCGTATCAAACAACTGCATGTAGCGCACAGTCGAACTGTTTCCTAATTGAAGAATGGTGTTCTCAGGTAAACTTTCGTTAAGAATCTCGAAAACCTTAAAGTCACTGAATGGAATCTGTCTTAAGTACTCAATATGCTTTAATTGGCGCTTGAATTTATTTGATCTCCAAAATTTTTGGTAATCGCTCTTAATAACATGCGTAATCTTTGGAAGAAATTCAGAGAAAAACTGGTTGGGCGATGTTTCAATGTGCTTTTCCAAAACAAAAAACGTGTCATTTGCGGTCTTTTTATCAATATGCCAATGATGTTTAGGTTGGTATTTTCGCAAAAATGTTTTGATTTTTTTAGAGACAATCAAACCTCCAAACGTAATGAGAATGTCCGGTTGAAGACGTTTCATTTCATCCTCACTCATAGGACCGATAATTTTATCGATACTGGGGAAAAATTCCTCATTATGAATGTTGGAAATAGATTCTGAAAACACCAACACACTATTGTCATTCGCCAATTCTTCCAGCCATTTTTCCTCAATGCTATTGGGGTAATTACCGCCTACCAAAATCATTTTTCTAGCGGATTCATTCCAATCCACGACGCATTCTTCCAAAACCAATTTTTCTACCTTATTCTTGTCTTTGGTATCGAAGGATTTCAATTTTGGTTTTACGGAAAGTTTATCCGTAAGTTCATACAAAGGTTCATCAAAAGGCACATTGATATGAACAGGGCCACTTTTATGAACTGCTAAATTCAATGCGGTATTGATTTCCTCTTCATTGTGGGATTGAATATCATCCTGAAGGCCTAAAAAACGTTCCAGCTTATCTTCGATATTCTTCAACATGGGAAGATCTTCCTGCTCCGATAGATTCAATTCATCCTTTAAATCTAATTTTAAAATTGCCGAATGAAGTATATGGTTTACAAAAACTCCTTTTTGATTGATGGTTTGTCCATCACCTATTCCCACGAGATGTTTGGGCCTATCGGCCGATAACACAACCAATGGAATATCGCTGTAGAAAGCTTCTGAAATTGCTGGATAGTAATTCAACAATGCGCTGCCAGACGTACAGACCACAGCTGCAGGTTGCTGCAACTGCTGCCCAATGCCCAATGCAAAAAAGGCTGCACAACGCTCATCTACAATGCTATAACATTCAAAGAAAGGATCGTTTGTAAAACCAATTGTCAAAGGTGCACTTCGACTGCCCGGAGATATGACAATATGTTTAATGTTTTTTGCCTTAAAAAGCTGAACGACAGTTTGGGCTAGCGGAATTTTTGAGTACTTCATTTAATGTTTAGATAATGTCGCAAATTTACAAAATAGCCACGCCAAATACAATTACAACACGCTTTTAATCACTCGTGATTTTGAAACTGTTTCCTCCCACTCGCTTTCTGGTGAGGAATCTTTTGTGATACCACCTCCAACATAAATAATCGCCTGATCTGCTTTTAACTGCATGCAACGCAAATTAACATACAGTGTTGAAATTTTGGCGACTGATGCATAAGCATTATTCTCAACATTGCGCTTGTTGGGATTTCTAGAAGTTGTCTTTGTGAAATTCAATTCGCCTAAAAACCCAGTGTAATACTCACGATCATAACCTTCATGATCTAAAATGAAATTTTCAGCAAGGGTTTTGGGTAGTCCACATATGGCTGGTGTAGGATGAAGGTTTTGAACTATCTCCTGCAGATTTAAGGACTTAGGTTGGAGATTGGCAGAAATATCCGTTTTTAAATGGAGTAAATTACCAGCTCTTACGGTTTTTGCTTCAGAGATCTTAACACTATTATTTACAGCTGAATCAGTCGACAATACAGATTGAAGACTGTCCACGATAAAATTTGTAACCATTTGCTGTTCATTTTTTTCTTTCTCTCCCCACGCCACCTTGTAAGTGTCTACAAAAGGTTGTGTGCCGGCCAAAGACATCGTTGAGAGCTTACGGCCTTCCAATTTTAACAAGGTTTCTGGAGTTGCTCCTAGCCACAATCCAACTTTTGGGTGGTACCAACAGTATACGAATGCCGATTGATAAGCCTTAAGAAGTTTTTTGAAGATCGTGAAGGGCACCGAACTTGTGTCTGATATGGTAGTTGTGAGTTTTAAAGATTCCTTTCTAGAAATCACCACTTTTTGCAAGTCACCTTTATCAATAGCTTTGACCGTTTTCTCTACAAGATTGATGTGCTTTTCTTTCCGTCGCTCTGTAGATTGCGATGCTTGTTGAACATCAAAACCAACGTGTTGTGATGTTTCAATTTGATGAAGTTCAAAGTTAATCGATTGCAATGTCTCGTCCGGTATAAGAATAGCTTTATGTTTGCTGCTAAATGGTGCAAAGACAAAACCGCTTTCAGTGAAATCCGTGACTTCATGCAACGCAGTATCACCCTGCAAAAGAGATGTCAATAACAAGTCGTTCGGCTTTCTATAAACTACAAATGGCAACTCATTTTTATATTGAAATTCAAGCTGATCAAAAAAATCGGTTACGGTCATTTATTTTGTTTTTGGCAATGCTATGGTAGACAACCTACAAATGGAAATGAGAGTATCTGTATCGTCAGTGATACGAATATCCAATAACTGGGTCGTTCTTCCTTTATGCAAAAAAGTTGCCTTGGCATATACGTGGCCTTCTCTTACGCTTTTTAGGTGATTGGCGGTAATTTCAAGACCTCGAATGAAAAAATTCTCCGTGTCCATAAATATATGCGAGGCGAAACTACCAACACTTTCCGCTAGGGCAGCCGTCGCTCCACCATGGAGAACACCATCTGGCTGATGTACTTTTGAAGTCACTGGCATTCTAGCAATCAAAAAATCATCTCCAAAATCCACCATCGAAATTTCCAAGGTTTCCATGAGCGTATTTTTGGAGGCTTCGTTAGCTCTTTTGAGAACATCTTCTTTAGATAAATGCATAGTTTTGACGTATTTTTAAAGTCGAATGTAAAAGTACAAAACATACACCCAAATGAATCCAGAGGACAAGCAAATCTCATATAAAATCACTAATACTTACTCAACGCTAAATAAACTCACCGATACAATAGAACATGTTTGGTTTGTATGCCATGGCATGGGCTATTTAAGCCGATATTTTATCAATTATTTTAATGACTTGAATAAAGAAATGAACTACGTGATCGCTCCACAGGCACAGAGCAAATACTATATTACACCAAAATTAAAGCATGTCGGAGCCAGTTGGTTGACAAAAGAAAATACCATCCAAGAAACAGAGAATGTCATGGAATATTTTGATTCCATATTTGAAAATGAATCGATCAACGGGTTTAAAAACCTCATCATACTAGGATATTCGCAAGGCGTATCCGTGGTACTTCGGTACATTAAAACGCGCCAATTGCAATGTTCACAGATTGTCCTAATGTCTGGTGGCATCCCTAAAGAGTTGACAGTTTCTGATTTTAGCTTTTTGAAACCCGACACCATAGTTTCGTTCATTTACGGGGACAACGATGCTTATTTGAACGAAGATCGTATCCTTCAGGAAAAAAACAGAGCCTTTGCATTATTTGGCCATGTTAATTTGAATATCATTCCTTTTGAAGGTATACACGAGGTCAACAAAAATATAATCAACCAATTAGTGAACTAATGGAAACACCAATCCTCGAAAACGATCGCGTAAGACTTTCCCAACTCAATTTTAGTAATTACAAACAGTTGGCGAACATCGCAAGCGAAAAAGACTTGTTGTTATTTTCACCTTCTAACATCTCAACACCAGATGCGCTGCATTCGTATGTTGAGATCGCAATTAACGGTTATGATGAGGAGATCACGCTTCCATTTATCATTTTCGATAAAAAAAAGAAACAATATGCGGGAAGCACGCGTTTCGGATTGATACAATGGAAGAATAAAGTCTTACATATTGGTTGGACTTGGATCGGCAAGGAATTTCAAGGAACCGGTTTGAATAAAAATGTCAAATTTTTAATGCTCAACTATGCGTTTGAAACCTTGGAATTCGAGAAAGTTGAATTTAGAATTGACGAACGTAACCAACGCTCTCGAAAAGCAGTAGAAAATATTGGAGGACAATTGGAAGGTATTTTGCGCAAAGACACACTCATGACTGATGGATTTCGAAGAAACACCTGCTGTTACGGAATTTTAAAAGAAGACTGGTCCATACTTAAGACAACGATATTCAGTGACGTTGATTAGAAACCAATCGTTCCCTTTGAGGAAATACTTCTCCCATTGTAGCTAACATGATATACTTTATGCTTGATCTGAATCAATACACCAATCTTTCTATAATTGCTTTTACGGGAAGCACAGCTTTGGTATGTTCAATACTCGGGCCTGCAACCCATACCGTTTTATAGGTCGCCTGTTTTGCTGCTTTTGTGGTGGCATTCATTCCGATGGAAAACCGAATCATTTTTACCCACTTTTTCAAGGTTTTATTTTTGTTCAAAATAGATTCTAATCAGGTTGTTTTAGTTCCTATTTTCTTTACGTACGGCGTATTTATCACGCTGCAGGGTGTCCCTGAAATTTTTTGAGTCATCACAATGTCATTCGCACCATAATCTACACATGCCTGCTTATAGTCATCAGTTACGTCTGCTTCCATAGAGGCTATAAAAGGGCTGCCCACCGAAACACCATCGGCGCCATACGACAACATCCTATCTATATCAGCTTTACGACCAACGCCTCCTGCCGAAATGATTGGGATGGAGCAGTTCTTTTTTAGTAGTTCTATCAATTCTTTGGGCTCTAAATCACCACGATGTCCACCAGCTTCGTTATTGACGGCAATGATGGCATCAGCACCCAATAATTCTACCTTTTTTGCAAAATTTAGGTCTGTAACATCGCAAATGACTTTAATACCTGCCGCGTGTGATTGTAAGATCGTTTCTTCCGGACTACCTAAAGAAGTGATGATAAAATCGCAACCTTCTTCACATAATACCCGCAATTGGTCTTTGTATTTAAGATTAGATTTATTAACAATCAGATTAAACCCAAAAGATCCGCCATCTACTTTAGCAGCTTTCAACTCTTTTATAGCAGCCTTTAACTCTTCCAATGTGCGATAATTCAAAGCAGGGATGCAACCAGCTATGCCCCCTTTCATAGCTTCAATGACCATGGCTGTATTGGATACCAAAAACATGGGTGCTTGTATGATCGGGTATTTAATTTTGAGAAGTTGGGTCAGTTGAGCGGACATAGTTAACTTTAAATTTTAAACCTTTAAATGTAGTGGCAGTCTCACATCAAATATAGGATACACTGTGGTTTTTCACAACAATTAAAATTAAGACCATAAAAAAACGCCATTACAATAAAGTAATGACGTTTTTCCAATAACTAATCTAAAACTACTAATCATGGATTGGTTGCTTCTTTGTCGCTAAAGCGTAAATCACAAGTCCAAATCCAATTTTATTTATAGCATCTGCTATATTGTAAACAACGTCTACACTTCCAGACCCTAAAATACTTGTATACCAACCATCGGTACCTAGCATATAGCCTAATGGGTAGATAGCCCATCCTACAAGTACGAACCAGCAAAGTAATTTATGATACTTCAATACGTCACCGCCGGCAGCAACAGCCAATTTCTTAGCTTCACCCAACCAGATGACATATACAATATAGAAATAGGCAAGACCAGAAATACCGCCCCATAGAGCTGCTTGATCAGTAAATACTGCTTCACCGAAGTAACCTGTCACTAACATAACTACAGATGCAGCAATCAATTTCCACATAAGAGACTGTTTTGCTCCTGCAACTAATAAAATAAGGTAGAACTCAACGCACATCAATGGCACCGTCAAAAGCCAATCTACGTATCTAAAAAATGTTGGAGATTCAGCCATTGAAAACCAATAATCTCTCATGTAAAAATAATGAACAGCCGCAATGAACGTAATCAATCCTGATACAAGAATAGAAGTTCTCCATTTTCTATCAAATTGGCTTAACGATAGAAAGAAAAAAGCAGAAGCGGCCATCATGGCCATACTTCCCACAAAAAATGTAAATCCGACGTAATCCGACGAATCCAATGCCTGCATGTCTGCAAATAAAAGTAATGTTTTCATAGTAAAGGTTTTAAAGTTAGTTTTGTTTAATTATTATTACGTAAAGTTAAACAATTTAATTGATATAATTATCATTATTTTTGTTCTTTAATGAAAAAAATCATATTTATTTTGAAAAATATTAGGATTTTAGCGATTTTAACAAGTTTTTTCTGTCTTTGGTTGAGCTCTTTTGTAGGAGAACACTATGAGACTGCCATGGGATTTGCACTTATATTTTCATTTGGCATCCTTCATGGTTCCAACGATATTTTTCTTATTTCAAAAATAAAGTCAGTACTGACTATAAATACTATTGTGAAAACGTTGTCATTCTATATTGCATTTGTGTTGATAGCCTTGGCATTGTTTTACTTGTCACCACTATTTGCAATTGTTCTATTTGTGCTATGCAGTGCGTATCATTTTGGTGAGCAGCATTGGGAGGATCGCCCATTAAACACTGGTAGTCTTTTGAAACGTTCCTTTTATATTATATATGGTTCCCTGATTCTAACGATGTTATTTTGGTTTAATCAGCAAGCAGTGATAGGCATCGTAAAGACCATAAGCAATTACGAGCTCTCTAAAGAAATCATTCAACTATCATTTTATATCAATCTAGGATTGGCCATACTATCAGTGATCATCTTATCGGTCGTAGAAAATTCATTTTTGAAACGTTTACCTCTCGAAATTTTTTATGTTCTAATCTTTGGAATACTCTTTAATATCGGCTCACTGATTTGGGGTTTTGCGATCTATTTCGTTTTTTGGCATAGTTTACCTTCTTTAAATGATCAGATCCATTTTCTTTATGGAGAAACCAATCGATCAACAATTATTAAATATCTGAAATCTGCCTTTCCATATTGGTTGATTTCCGTAATCGGATTGGTTATACTCTATTTCATATTTCGCGATATGGGTATTTTTTATGCTTTATTTTTCTCTTTTTTAGCTGCCGTGACGTTTCCACATTCGATGGTAATATTTTCCATGTTCAAGAGGAAAAATAGTTTTGACACAAAAATTCAGAAGTAAAATCAGAGTTAAAGTTTGCTAATATTATAATATTCAAACATAAAAAAACCTGCAAGAATAAATTCTCTTGCAGGTTTTTATCATTTGTGAGTCATATCAACGCCTTATTAGAAAATACTAATAGTGCAATTATAGATTGACGTCTTATTTTACTTCTTCAAAGTCTACGTCTTCAACATCGCTGCTTTCGTTCGCCTGACCATTTTGAGACGCGTCACCTCCAGCATCAGGTCCTGGTTGTCCACCACTTTGTGCATCAGCTTGTGCTTTGTACATTTCTTCACTTGCAACTTTCCAAGCTTCGTTGATTTTCTCCAAAGCTGGATCAATCACTGCCAAGTCTTTAGTTTCAAACGCAGTTTTCAATTCTTCAAGCGCTTCTTCGATTGGTTTTTTCTTATCATCAGATAATTTATCACCAAACTCTTTCAATTGACTCTCTGTTTGGAAAATCATGGCATCAGCAGCATTCAATTTATCTGCTTTCTCTTTTGCCGCTTTATCAGATTCCGCATTTGCCTCTGCATCTGCTTTCATCTTTTTGATTTCCTCTTCTGTCAATCCTGAAGATGCCTCAATTCGAATATCTTGTGTTTTACCAGTGGCTTTATCACCAGCAGTCACATGAATGATTCCATTGGCATCGATATCAAAGGTCACTTCAATTTGAGGTGTTCCTCTTCTTGCTGGTGGAATACCATCCAAGTGGAAACGTCCGATCGTTTTATTATCAGGTGCCATTGCTCTTTCTCCTTGTAATACGTGGATTTCCACTGAAGGCTGATTATCGGCCGCTGTTGAGAATACTTGTGATTTCTTTGTTGGAATTGTGGTATTTGCCTCAATCAACTTTGTCATCACATTCCCCATCGTTTCAATCCCTAATGATAAAGGCGTTACGTCCAATAAAAGAACATCTTTTACATCACCACTTAATACACCTCCTTGAATTGCTGCACCTACGGCAACAACTTCATCAGGATTTACACCTTTGCTTGGTTTCTTTCCGAAGAACTTCTCTACCGCTTCCTGAACTGCAGGAATACGCGTAGATCCACCAACTAAAATGATTTCATCAATATCGCTTTTTGATAAACCAGCAGCTTTCAATGCTGTTTGACATGGTTCAATTGTTCGTTTTACCAAATCATCAATCAATTGCTCGAATTTAGATCTTGTTAAGCTACGCACCAAGTGTTTTGGTCCGCTCGCCGTTGCTGTAACGTAAGGCAAGTTGATTTCTGTCTGTGCAGACGATGATAATTCAATTTTCGCTTTTTCAGCAGCTTCTTTCAAACGTTGCAATGCCATTGGGTCTTTACGTAAGTCAATATCTTCCTCAGATTTGAATTCATCAGCCAACCAATCAATGATTTTTTGGTCAACATCATCACCACCTAAATGGGTATCGCCATCTG
>JBBSOJ010000010.1:0-26478 GCA_038259855.1 Flavobacteriales bacterium | reverse complement strand
GGCAGCTGTACCTGTCTAATGGCCCTACTATTGAATACTTCATTAAAATGACCGCCGTAATTCTGTTTTGGGTTAAAGACAAGAACATCGTCTTTAAGGTTTGGAGATTTGTCCATAAATATGCCTTCTTTATTCAAGATTTGAATAAATACTGGATTCACTTGAACTTCTCCATGCTCCCTTTCTTCCCACTCTCGTTTATTTCTTATTTTTACACTATCACCAACAACTATAATTTCTGTAGTATGCTTTTCAGCTTCAAAAGAAAGGTCGTTATCTAGGTTTTGATATACCGTACCCTGAACTACAAAATAAACAACGGCAAAAGCCACGGCCATAATTACGGCAGTGGCTATCATATAATAAAAGGCAATTCTATTTCTAAAACTTAAATTCATATGTCTTTGGCTACGTAGCCTATGCCACGCACGGTTTGAATATAATTTTCATCTTCTCCAAGTTTTAATTTTTTTCGAAGTGCATTAATATATACATCAATAACCCCTGTGTTATATTCAAAATGGATATCCCAAACACTTTCAATGATGCGGGATCTCCTGCAGACGATGCCCTTGTTTCGTATCAGATATTCCAACAAGGCAAATTCTTTTTGAGTAAGGCTAATTTCTTCTTCAGATTTAAAGACTTGATGTGTCGCCGTGTTTAGTGTAATATTGCCGAGTTCAAACACAGAATGCTCCCCAGATTTTGGGCGCAGTTGTACCTTGATGCGTTCTAAAAGTTCTTCAAAATTAAAGGGCTTCTTGATGTAATCATTAGCACCAGCTTGGAGTCCGAAAATGGTTTCATCAACCGTATCTTTTGCTGTTAAAAAAATGACAGGAGTCTCTTTAAATTCTGTTCTGAATTGCCGACAGATTTCAATACCGCTCAAACCTGGTACCATCCAATCTAAAAGCAACAAATCATAATCTCCAGTTAGCGCTAATTGCAGGCCTCTTTTTCCTTCCTCGGCAATATCTACTGCATAAGACTCTTCTTCCAAACCTTGTTTGAGAAAGTTAGAGATACCTGGTTCATCTTCTACGATTAAAATTCTCATTGGGCAAAAGTTACAATTATTAATTAAGTTGAGATTTAGTTTTCCTTAAGATTGGCTTAAAATTTGAAACAATACGGCTAGTTCTCAACGTCTTTATATAACCTTCTACCTTGATTTGCTTGCATACTTTTTAGCTTTCTTTTTTCGAGCCACTTACGATCCGTGAAATAATTCCTTTTTGATTTGTGAATTCTGCTATCAAAACCCCAGTGATATGGATCACGATAAATCCGATCAAATAATAAATACCAAGCACATGGATATCTTCCATTGGTGTTTTAAATTCTTTTGTTCCAAATTCTATGATAAGTCCGGTAACTAATGAAATCACCACACATAAATAAAAAATGATATAGGTCCATTTTTGAAATTTATCTTTTAAAGATAGGTCTTTTACAAAAGGATTCTGGAACTTCATAGACCCAAAAAAGGGAAGTATCAACCGCAGACTAAATAATCCCGTCAACACATAACCTATATAAATGTGCCAATTCCACATGGGTTGTCTTATCTGTTTGGCTAACATTATGAGCTGGTCTTGAGACAAAGTCTGGCCAGTAGTACTCAAATAGTCTTGTATGATCGCTGCCACATTATACTTGTTCATCCAGGTTAATCGCAAAAAAATAGTGATTAACAATAGCGTAAATGAAATCGCTATTGCCCAGTGCAACGTGCGGTATATTTTAGAATAGTTTGATTTTTCCATAATGTACGTTTTTTGTATGATTCATTAATCCGATAATACTGGGCAACAATTACGTTGTCTAAATTTTTATCATAATGTATTTTTTAAGCTAAACTAACCCCGAAGAGATATCCTACCAATGCGGTCAATCCCATGGCAACCGTTCCCCAAAACGTAATTCTAATAATTGCTTTCAAGACATTGGAGCCTCCAGTTTTAGCAGCTAAACTTCCTAAAACAATCAGGAATAAAATGGCCAGACCATAGAGATAATATTCCATACTTTTTAAGGGCATAAATATAGTTGCCATGAGAGGCAATATGCCTCCAACTGTAAAGGCTGCTCCAGAGGCAAACGCAGCCTGTATTGGTTTGGCTTGACTCATTTCATTAATACCCAGCTCATCTCTAACGTGAGCAGCCAGGGCATCCTTCTCTGTTAACTCTTTAGCAACAGTTAATGCGGTTTCTTTTTTAAGCCCTCTATTTTCGTAAATTTCGGCTAGCCGTAACAGTTCAATTTCTGGCATGTCCTCCAGTTCCTGCTTTTCCCTTTCAATATCGGCTTTTTCTACATCTGTTTGAGAACTCACAGAGACATACTCTCCTGCTGCCATAGATAACGCACCGGCAACTAACCCAGCAAGCGTTGCCAATATAACAGGTTCTCTAAATTCACTTGCAGCAGCAACACCTATCGCAAGACTTGCTGTAGACAAAATACCGTCATTTGCCCCAAGAACGGCAGCTCTTAACCAATTACTCCTGTGGATGTAGTGATTGTCTAAATAATCATTTTTAAATTCTGACATTGCCTAATTTTGTTTCTTCTAAATGTACGATGGGCATATGAAAAGACATGTGATAAAAGTCATATTTAATTATTAATTCTCTAAATCAACTACACCAGATTACCTTTTATTTCATTGCCTATAGAGATTAATTTCAACCCCTCTCTGATTCTTTATAATTTGTCATCGTTTTATTCCCAAAGATGAAGTGGTGGTAATTTTGATGACGAGATTTTAGCGTTGACTGCCTGTAATACTAGTTTAGACCTTCTCAAAAAGTAGAAATATTCCAATAAATTTTTATGTAATCTTGAAGTTTAGCAATGTATGAGAACTGAATACACAATGGGCCAGTATTAGCTTTTTTCTATAATCTTTCTGAAAAGAATAAATTCTCCTACTAGGGAAAAAGAGAGGTTGACAGCAAGTAAAATGACACTTTAAATACAGCACTATGCTCTACCTATGCCAATAAAAAAAGCCTCTCAATTTCTTGAAAGGCTTGTTGTTTCTAGTAGCGGGAACTGGACTCGAACCAGTGACCTTTGGGTTATGAGCCCAACGAGCTACCTACTGCTCTATCCCGCGATATAATTTCTAAAATAAAGGTTTAATTGTCAGCCCATATATTCCGACTCCCCCATTTTAGAAGTGCAAATATAACACCTTTTCTCAAATAAAAAAACTCTCAACAAATAAATGTTGAGAGTACACACTATCAAACTTAAAAACTAATTAATCTTCGTCGTCATCCAGAGTAGCGATCGCACTACCTTCGTTGGTATTCACAAAATCAAACTGACGTAATTGTGGAAATTGTCTTTCAAGATTTACAAGTTCTCCTTGAAACCCATTATTACCTATCATTAAAACTCTCAAATTAGTGAGGTTGGCCATTTCCGTTGGCAAATCTCCGTAAAATGCATTGTTTGCAATTACAAGCTCTTTTAGACCTGTCAATTGACCTATCGACGATGGCAAGTTGCCAAATAATTTGTTATCGAAAGCACTCAACACTTCTAAATCCTTAAAATTAGAAATATCAGACGGTAATTTCCCAGTCAACTGATTGCTACTGATCAGTAATTCTTTTAAATGTTTCAATTTTGTAATGGAGGATGGAATAGCGCCGGAAAGATCATTATTATAAAGTTCCAACTGCTCAAGATGTTCTAAATCCCCAATAGCTGAAGGTATTTCACCACTGAGTTTATTCATAAACAATTGAAGGATTTCCAGTGATTCCAAATTAGTTATGGACGACGGAATGGTGCCTTGTAATTTATTGAAGGCGATGTTCAATTTTTTCAAAGATTTTAATTGCCCAATACTTTCAGGTATCGACCCTGCTATATCATTTCTGAATAAGTCGAGGTTTTGTAGATGCACTAAATCCCCTAAATCATTTGGAAGATTTCCTCTCAAATTATTAAAAGGTAAATTAAGTTCAACCACGGCGTCATTCACTATGACAACTCCATACCACTCTGTTACAGGGGCTTTAAGATCCCATGATGTATTCCAATTGGCACCTTCAGTTGCATTGAAGAACGATATTAACGCGTTTTTCTCTTTTGGAGCGATATCGCTGTATGATAAAAAAGTAACAAAACAGAAAATTAAAGATAATTTTAGAGTTTTCATTGCGATAGATTTTTTGCGAGGGAGCAATTTTACAGTACGAATATAAATCTAAATCGATGAAATACAAACTTTTTTCGATGAACTGCATATATAAAATATGCTTAAATTTTTAAATAAGTGAATATCAGTTGTTTATCTTTTTTTACTGTTCTATGTTTTCCGCTTGAAAATTAATCATCTCATTATTTTGTATTGAAACCGTAATCTGTATGGGATTACAACAAGTTTCACAGTCTTCAATATAAGATTGACTATTAACGGAAAAGTCAATTAACATTGAAATTTCCTCCCAGCAATAGGGACATTGAAAAAAGTGTTCATCCATAGGTCTCTAATTTTTAATCCTTTAATGTTTCATCATCTTTAATTTTGAATAACAGATATTTAAAATTCAACATTGAGCAATTGACCAGTGAGTTGAAGAACCTGTAGTTCGGCTAATTTTGCATCATACTTGGCAAGACTCCTGCTAGTTTCCGCGTTGATGAGATTAATCTGTGCCTGTCTGAATTCGATAGATGAAATTTGCCCAAGATTTAAGCGCTCTTGTGATCTTTGTAAATTATTTTTATTGGTCTCTACATCCTTTTCCCTAATATTAAAAATGGTAAGTAGGTTATAATAATTACCTAATGCATTCTCAATATCGCGCTCCACTTCCAATTTAAATTGAGCCCTCTGGATTTCGTCAGATTCCTTGATGATTTTGGAATTTTTAAGACTTGTGATATTTCGTCCGCCATCAAACAAATTCCAGGTTAGATTTGCCCCTAAAATCAATGATTCACCTTTAGAAATCGAGCCTGGAAAGAAAGCAGATGCAGGACTGTTGATGCGATTCCATCCATAACTACCTGTCAAACCCACACTAGGAAGCAGTAAGGCCCGCGTGGCCTTAATATTATAATCACTTATCTGCACTTGTTTGTCCGCCTGAAGCAATCGCACATTATTATCATCAGCCTTCTCGATAAAACTTTCCAGACCCAATCGATTTTGAAAGGTCACCAACGTGTCTACTTCAAAGGCTGTTCTCAATTCTCTGTTTAACACCACATTCAGATCTCGTTTTGAATTTATAAGCTCCTGTCGTGCATTTAAAAAATTTACCGAATCAGTCACTACATCAACCTCTGCTTGAAGAACAGCCAATTTAGTGTTTTGCCCATATTCGAATTGGTATTGGGATCGGGTGACACGGTTCTTTGATATTTCCAAAGCTTGTTTTAAAACCTCGAGGTTTTCGGATAGACGCGCTACGTCAAAATATACTGTGAAGAGTTGCAAAATCGTATTCTCAATGGTCTCTCTAGCCTGAAGTTCAGATAGATTATACTGCTCTTTGAGTTGCTTGTAATTATAATACCTTCCTAGACCATCAAAAAGCAAGTAATCAACATTCAACAAAGCATTATAACGTTGTGTTTCGGCGCCTTCTATAATAACATCTGGTCTCGGTTGGTCATTATCCAAAAAGCCATTTGGGAAGGATCGTGTATCACTCGCATTTTCATATTCTGCGCCCGCTTGCCCGGTAACTGAAGGAAGATAACCCGAATTTAAAATACTCTGATTATTATCGGCTACCTCGATCTCGTTATTGGCTAACATGATGCCAAAATTATTATTCAACATTTGGCTGATAGCCTCTTGCTTTCCCAATTGAGCTTGTGAGAAAGCAATAGTTGGAATTGCAAGGATCATAATACCTAGCATTATATTCGAATAAAACGATTTCATAGTTAGTTTGTTTGGTCTACTCTTACAATAATAACTCATCTTTTTTCAGCATTTCCGTTAGCTTCATCTATCTCCTTTTGCCGAACGTCCTCATCCTTTTTTTCAATGATAGCCCGCTCTACACTTTCTTTATCTACAGACTCACCAGTTAACAGCCATCTTGTTTTTATTTTAACCGTATTTGTAATCGAGATTAACATCGGTAGAATCAAAAGGGTCAAAAAAGTAGCTATAAATATACCGTACGCTATGGAAATGGCCATTGGTTTCAAAAATTGAGCTTGACGACTTTTCTCTAGTAATAAAGGTGCGATACCAGCAATAGTTGTCAACGATGTCAGAAAAATGGCCCTGAACCTAGATTTTCCAGCTTCTATCAACGCTTGATCAAAGGACAGACCTTCTCGTAGATAGGAATTAAATTTTCCAATGAGGACAAGCCCATCATTAACCATAATACCAATGAGCGCTATAATTCCCAATAGAGAAAGGACATTCAATGGAAAGCCATGGATGTAATGGCCCCAAGCAACACCGATAATGCTAAAGGGTATCATTAAAATGAGCAAAAATGGCTGACTGTAACTTCTAAAAGTAAACGCAATCACCGCATAGATCAGAAAAATAATGATTGGAAAAACGGCTGTCGCAGAATTTGTCAGTTTCTCTGCTTCACGATTTTGACCTTCATAAGAGACGGAGACACTCGGATATTTTGAGAGAATATCCGGCAAGATATTTTCATCAATATTGGTAATGGCGTCAGTCGCACTTGCATTTGGATCTTCCATATCTGCCTCAACTCGAATTTCGCGTAGCCCTTCAAGATGACTTATAGACTCGGTCCCTCTCTTGATCTCGTAACTTGCTATTTCTCCTAAAGGAACGCGATCACCATTTGGTGTTACGATACGCATGTCATCTAAATCATTTATGGATTCGCGGTTACCTCTATCATATCGTACCCAGACTCTTATTTCATCCTGACCACGTTGGAACCTCTGTGCTTGAAGACCGAAAAAACCAGATCGTACCTGATTCATCACATCTTGTAAGTTGAGACCAAGCGCATAAGCACTTTCATTCAATTCAATCGTGATTTCTTTTATTCCTTCAGGATCGGTATCTGTTACATCTTTTAGTGTGGGATTATCGATTAATACAGACTTGAGTTCCACTTTAGCGTTTTCAAGCTCATTTAAATTATTGCCCAACAATGAGACAGAAACAGGTTTCCCTCCAAAATTACCTCCCGAGCCAAACGTAAGTCGCTCAACGCCATACACTGTCCCAACGGCCTCACGTATGGAATTTGTAATTTCTGGTGATCCAAAATCGCGTTCCTCTCCCGGCAAGAGATTCACCCTTAATGATGCCTTATTATTACCAGGCCCCACACGCCTTACAATATTCTGAACAACTTGTTTATTATCTGTCTGACGTGCGGTATAATCATCATTCACCCTCCAAGCAGCATCCTCGACCAGCGAGATTATACTATCTGTCTTGCGCGGATTCGTACCTTCCGGCATCAATAAATCAATACTCACACGGTCACTTGCAATACTAGGGAAAAGTGTTACCTGAACGACACCACCCATGATGGAACCAATCGTTAAAATGAGCATCGCCGTTAATAATGCAAAACTTACAAATCTGTTTTTAACTGTAAATCTTACGGCTGGACCATAGATATTATCCCTCAAATAGCCCATCATCCTATCTCCATACCTGTTAACGACCCGAAGTTTCATGAACAATTTATCAATCCCTTTTTTGTTTTTCTCCTCTTCTGCTGACACTCTTTTCAAGGCCTTTGAGTGCGCAATATGTGCAGGTAATATGATGAGGGCTTCAACCAAGGACACCAAAAGAGTTAGTATGACTACAGTGCTAACTTCACCAAAATACTTCCCAATGCGACTGTCCAAAAACAGAAAGGTTGAAAAGGCCAGTATCGTGGTAATAATAGCTGAAAGTATCGGCGGCAACACTTCCATCGTACCATCGATAGCAGCTTGAATTGGGTTTTTGCCCATCTCGTAGTGTTGATAGATGTTTTCTGAAATAACAATACCGTCGTCCACTAAAATCCCAATGACAATGATCATACCGAATAGCGAAAGCACGTTTATAGTAACCCCAAAAAAAGCGGCAAAAATAAACATTCCCAGAAATGAAATTGGCAATCCAAAAGCGACCCAAAAGGCCAATCGCGTGTTTAAAAAGACGGATAAAAATACCAATACTAGTAAGATCCCTACAACCCCATTCTCAATCAGAAGATCTGTTCTTTGATTTAAGGTGATGCTTCGATCATCCTCAACAATAATTTTTAACGTGTCATTCTTCTTGTTAAAATCTTCTACATAATCCCGCACTTTTTCTGCAGCAGAAATCAGGTCCTCATTATTGGTTGTAGAGATATTGACGCTAATTGCAACTTGTCCATTAATGTAAGAAGCATTTGGTGTTTCTGAAAAACGATCTCGAATGATGGCAACATCCCCAAGGACAATCTGGGTACCATCTGGTTGTGATTTTACGACTAAATTATTTAGCTCTTTGCCATAATATGAACGGTTGTCAGCTCTGATTAAAAAATCCTCTTCTTCGGTTTTAATACTCCCCCCTGTGGTTAGAATATTGGCTTGTGAAACCGCATCTGCTACTTCCGAAAATGTGATGTTATAAGCGAGTAGGTCATTCTCATCCACGGCAATCTCTATCTCCTCTTCTGGAAATCCTTGCAGTTCAATTTGAGACAAGCCATCCATGGCTCTAAGATCATATTCTATCTGTCTTGCAATTTGCTTTAAGGTGGCCAAATCGACATCCTTACCACTGATAAAAAAATCAAAGGTTTCACGTATGTTCTCCTGTTTTGCAACGACCAGAGGCTCCATACCTGAAGGAAAATTTGGAACGCGATCCACGGCATTCTTTACCTCCGAAAGCATGACATCGATATCTTCATCAATATCGATTTCAACGGTAATCGTACCACCGTTTTCTCGTGATGTCGATGTCACTCTATCCACACCGACCAAACCTTTAAGATTATCTTCAATTTTTAAAACGATGCCTTCTTCAATTTCTTCAGGCGCGGCACCAGGATATGTCACATCAATAGTGACGATTTCAGATTCAATCAACGGAAAAAAAGAAGATTGCATGCGCAACATTCCGACGACGCCGAAAATCACAAAGGCAAGCAACAAAACATTTACGGCTACATGATACTTTATAAAATAGCTAATGATATTTTTCATAGTTCAACGGTCTCTTTTGTAGCGCTCTTTTGCTGAATGCTGTCTTTAGAAACCGTCTGCTCCGCAATTCTTACTGGCATACCATTATACGCCCCAGAGACTTGTTTCGATAGAATAAGTTCGCCATCGGGAACTCCTTTTACTATTGCTTTTTTATCAGAAAAATAAACCGGCGTTACCTTTATAACTTTGAGAACAGCATCTTTTACGACAAATATTTCATTGTTATCATTCACAAGACCTCGGTCTATGGAAATAGCGTTCTCTTCTTTTTTTGCGTCTAAATTAGCTTGCAGATACATGCCCTCTTTTAAAGTCGCATCGGAGACTTCAACGAAAACGCTAACGGTCTGGGTTGCGGGATCAATTCGAGCGTTGATGCGGTTGACCTTCCCTGTATAATCCTTGGTGCCTTTATTGTTCTTAAGGGTTACTTCCTCGCCAACTTTTAGCAGATCGGCATATTCTTTTGAAAGTGACACCTGCAATTCATAGATTTTTGGATCTATATACTCCCCTAATTTCTGACCATTACGTACAAGTGACCCTTCAGTCACCAACGCTTCTGTCAACACACCGTCAAAAGGTGCAACCATACGGTATTTGACCAAACGTTCCTGAAGATTTTGTATGTTGTAATAAGCGGTAACGATTCCACGGCCATTTATAAAATAACGTTCTTTATCTGTGGACAGTTGTGGAAGCTGGGGAACGGAACCATTTAAATTGAATTTGTCTAGATAAGTTTGCCATTTAGGATACACATCGGGATAGTCCAAACGCAGATCGGGCATAATCGCAATAATCTGATTGTAAAGCTCGCTTTTGGCAGATTGGACAGATGCCTCATATTCGGTCGCATCAATTTTAATGAGTATCTCACCGCGTTTATAATTTTGCCCTGGTCTAAAAAGTTCTGAACTGTACCGAAATACACCTTCAACTTCGGAGTATAATTCAACCCTTCGCTTTGCAATTAAATTACCATTAGCTGGGATTGTAATGGCAATGGTCGAATTCTGTATGGTGTCTACGAATACGGTTTTAATGGTTTTTTTAGGGTCAGATTTGGGTTTCTCTTTGCTATCAACAATGGCTTTAGCAGCAAAAAACGCACCGACAAGGACCAATGCCGATAGCGTGTAAACAATAATTTTACGCATGAACGTCTCTGTTTAAGATAGTTTCTGATCACTATATATCAGAAACGAAAAAACAAAGTTATTAAGGTTGAAGAGCCATTGGCGTTAATAAAAACTTAAAATTAAGGGAATTGGACTACCTCCATGATTTTATTAAAAAGATTTGAGCGCTCACAAACATCAAGCATCGATGAACTACTCAAGCTGAAATTAATTATTTATATTGATCTTTCAGCGCCTGAATTGCGTCAAATTACGACAGTTCTTCCAACTCTAACGTGACTGATTCCCAGTCGGACATTAATTTTTTTAGCTTATCCTTTTTAGAACGATAACCGTCAAAAAATGATGTATCAGCAACGGTCTTATCATAATTCACGGCCAATTCAACATCATTTGCTTTGATGTCCTTCTCCAATTGACTTATTTTTGATTCAATATTGCTCAATTTATTATTCAGAGATTTCAGTTTTTTCTGATCCTCATAGGTTTGTTTGTTGGTTTCTTTAGGTTGCTCAACAATAACATCACGCTTTTCGACCTCACGAAGATTTTCAACATTTCGTTGACCAAGATAAAAATCAATGTCACCTAAATACTTCTTAATTTTTTGATCCTTAAATTCATAGATACTATTGGTGAGACCTTGAAGAAAATCACGATCATGCGACACCAATATCAAGGTACCCTCAAAACGTTTCAGCGCTTCCTTTAAAACATTTTTAGATTTTATGTCCAAGTGATTAGTTGGTTCATCCATGACCAGCACATTAAAGGGCTGCAGCAATAATTTGGCCAATGCCAATCGGTTACGCTCACCACCTGAAAGTACACGAACATATTTTTCAGCTTCCTCTCCCCTGAACAGAAAAGAACCTAAAATATCTCTCACCTTACTTCTATTTTTTTCATTGGCAGCGTCGATCATCGTGTCCAACACTGTTTTTGAACCATCTAGATACTCGGCCTGATTCTGCGCAAAGTAACCAATCTGGACATTATGTCCCAATTTTAAATCGCCTTGATGTTTAAGCTCCCCAACAATAATTTTGGCAAGGGTAGATTTCCCTTGGCCATTTTGACCGACAAAAGCTGTTTTACTGTCCCGTTCAATCGTCAAATCGATATTATTAAGCACCTGAAGGTCGCCGTATCGTTTCCCGATGCCATTTGATTCAATCACCACCTTACCTGGCACGATCGAAATAGGGAAATTCAGTGTCATGACACTGTTATCATCTTCATCAACCTCTATTCTATCAATCCGATCAAGCTTTTTAATCAGCGACTGCGCCATCGTAGCTTTAGACGCCTTGGCTCTAAATTTCTCGATGAGTTTTTCAGTTTGCTCAATTTGCTTTTGCTGATTTTTTTGAGAAGCTAATTGCTGCTCTTTGATTTCGTTACGAAGCACCAAATATTGTGAATATGGTTTTTTGTAATCGTAAATTCTTCCAAGTGAAATTTCAATAGTTCTATTGGTGACATTGTCGAGAAACATTTTATCGTGGGAAACGATGGCTACAGCGCCAACGTAATTTTTCAAGAAACTCTCTAACCAAATAATGGATTCAATATCCAAGTGGTTTGTCGGCTCATCCAATAGCAATATGTCATTATTTTGAAGTAACAACTTGGCCAACTCGATTCGCATTCTCCAACCACCAGAAAACGTATCTGTCAATTTATGGAAGTCATCGCGTTTGAATCCTAGACCCTGAAGTATTTTTTCGGTTTCACCTTGATAGTTATAACCGCCTATAATTTCATATTGATGTTGCACTTCGCTCAATTCGACCATCAGATCATGGTAAATCTCACTTTCGTAATCCGTTCGCTCTACCAACTGATGGTTAATTTCGTCTATTCTTGCTTCGAGCGTACGAATTTCCTGAAATGCTTCATACGATTCCTCAAGCACCGTTCTTCCAAGGACAAAATCAATATCCTGCTTTAAGAATCCAAACGTCAGATTTTTATCAGCAGCGATCTGTCCTGAATCTGGTTCCAACTCTTTGGAAATAATTTTGAGCATGGTCGATTTTCCTGCACCATTTTTTCCTATCAGGCCTATTCTATCACCAGCCCCAAGCCGGAATGTAATGTCTTCGAAAAGATATTCACCTTGAAACGATATAGAAAGATTGTGTATATTAAGCATTTTGGTAACGATTGTTACAGGTCATTATTTTGAAAAAACTTAACTTTGTAACTATATAAGCGCTACGCCATTTATTTTTTCCACAAACAAGCTGTATTTTTAAAAATGCAAAAGTAAGCAATCTAGATGATTAATAAAGGAAACAAATTATATAGCATCTTCAAGGGTACCTGTCCGAGGTGTCATGAAGAGCCTATGTACGTTAATTCGAATCCATATAAAATTTTTGAGATTTTTGACATGGATGAAAAATGCTCGAATTGCGGTAAAAAATACAAGATTGAGCCATATTTTTTCTATGTTTCAGGGTATGTTACGTTTGCGGTCAGTCTTATCTTTGCGGCGCTGGCATTTGGAATGAGTTACGGTATATTCAGTCTGTCCTTAAATAGTACAGCTGCAATTATTATAGCGACATTATTGGGATTGAGCCCTATTATAATGCGACTCTCTAGAAATATCTGGCTCAATATCTTCATCCATTACGATGCATCTCTTTCATATAATTCTAAAAAGAAATCATGATTTCCAAAGGAAATAAACTCTACAGCATTTTCACGGGTACCTGTCCAAGATGCCATGAAGCCTCTATGTATCAAAACACGAACCCTTATGCGTTGTCAGAAGCTTTGCAGATGAACGAAAACTGTTCAAATTGTGGATTCAAGTTTTTGATAGAACCCTCCTTTTTTTATGGATCCATGTATGTGAGCTATGGCGTCGGAATTGCCTTTGCCGTCGCGGCATTTGTGATAAGTTATTTGTTTTTGGGCTCTAGTTTGATAACCGCTTTTATTGCCATAATCGGAACCATCGTTGTTTTTTCGCCGATTATAATGCGACTGTCCAGGAATATTTGGATCAACATGTTTGTGGACTATGATAAAGCCCATTCAAAAAAATCATGATTTCTTGAATCTATCGATATCTATCTCTCCATCCAGCGGTGTATTGTTTTCAATAAAATTATAAAGTGCTTTTGAAACGTAAGGTGAAACCATGACACCTCTGGTCCCCAGTCCGTTCAATATATACATATTTGCATGCTCTGGATGCTGACCTACCAAAGGACGTCTGTCATTGGTTGTGGGCCTAATTCCTGCTTTTTGATCGATGACCTCAAAGTCACATGTGATTAATTCCTTTAGCTTTGAAACGAGTTCTGTTCTCGCCGCATTCGTACTATCATTGGTTTTATCATCCCAATTGTAAGTCGCTCCTACAGAATACATATCATCCCCTAAAGGCACCACGAAAATTGACGATTTTAAAATATAATCTGACACGTCTAAATTGGTAGATTTGATTATGATAACTTCCCCCTTGGCCTCATTAAGTGGCAACGTTTTGAAAAAGGGATTTTTCATCATTCCAAAACCTTCCGAAAAAACAATGTTTTTGAAAGCGAGGTCGTGATATGCGAAATCATTTTCTTGAATCTCTAAATCGTCATGAATGAATGTTTCTGGCCGATAGTTGCCCAATTCAATTAAATAAGCTTTATACTTTGATAGCAATAAAGATGTGTCTATACGACCAGTTTGAAGCACTTTACCAAATCCGAAAGGGGCCTCCACTGCAGTATTTGTGTTTTTGATCAATTTTGATGAGAGGTAGCTCTCAAAATTTGGTTTATCGAGCGCAGAGAACCAATCGTTTTGTTCTTCGATGGATGTAAATCGCCTGTGTATATTGATTTTAGTATCCAAGGATACTTTTAATTTTTGCTCAAGGTGCCTATAAAATGGAAGAGCCAATGCTAATTGCTCATCCGCTTTCCATACCGCATTGAATCGCTTTAAAACAACCGGATTGTAAATTCCGGCGGCAACTACTGACGATAATTGGGAAACATCATCAATTACGATGAATCGCTTCCGATGTTGAATTAATTCTTCACAAAAGGCAATTCCTGCCAAACCACAACCAACAACTACGTAATCCACTTGTTTCATAAATACAAACTTATGGACAAAATTTAATACCTCGTGCTTTCTATCGTTTCAAATTATAAAAATTCATAATCTATCGAGACATTTAACTAGACTTATAAAAAAGATGGGTTAGTACCATAAAAAACGCCCACTGTAGTAGCGGGCGTTATGTGTATAATTGAAACGTGTTTTACTTAATAATTCCACATGTCCTGTTCAAAATCCCTGATTTTATCTTTGATGCGATCAGCTTCCAACAATTGCATTAAGGCATTGTCAGCAACGTAATCTTTGACCTCTCTATCGCCATAGACATTTTCTTCCTTGTACATGTACCCGTTGAAACGTCTTGAATTCAGCAAATGATCAAATGATATTGGCATAGCACTATTTTTGTTGTTGAACGCTTTAGCTTGATGAAGAATTGTTCTCACTTCTGGGTAAAATACCCAAAATAATGGAATTGGCTCTTTGTTAGCATCATCTTCAGAGTCAATAAAATTGACATCTGGAGCAGCTGGAGCTATTCCGAGAATACGATATTTCAATTCGCCTTGACGCTTATCAAAATACCATAATCCTTTGATCAAATAGGCACTGATGTCATACGATTGAATATCTCGTTTCGTAATATATTCAGCATCTACCTTACCTTCAGCATTAAACTGTTGATATCCGATGTCTAAAGTATCCGTTTTGTGCAAAGCTGACTCTATATCCTTCAAGGTACGCTTTGCCGTAAAATAGGAATCATCGTAAAGATTTTCGATGGTACCATCATTGATGTTCTTTATCAAAACATCATAAAGCGACCTTCTGTTTTTACCAATATTATTGGTGTCTACAGGGAAATACAACGGAAAATTGACACGTTCGTCCAATACAACTTTTTCCCAAGTCATTTTTGAAAACAGAATATCCCTGTCATCAACATAACCATATTCCAAAGGTTTATCATTATCCATTGCCAATTGGGCTTCAGACTTGATTCCAATATCTCCAGGAGTCTTGGCATTAAGCAAGTTTGTTTGAGCAAACGAACTTGTGGCCAAACTGACACCTATCGCGGTTAATAAAACAATTTTTAAATTCATAATTTCATATTATTTGGGACATTACTCCTTAACTTATTCTTCTGTCATTTATCAGACTAAAAACTATTAGTTTGATACTTCAACAAAAACTGGCGATACGTTTGGCAATTTCACAGGATTTCCGATAATGGAAGCCTTGATATCAAAAATCTGGATACCATCTCCTCTTGAAGCTTTACGTATGGCACTTTTTGCTTGGTCGTTCATTTTGTTACCATTTACGTTTACAGATGGCTGACCAGGAACTTTAATTTTAAATGAGGTTACTGCGAGATTCAATTCGAAATCAAAATCATTCAGTACAGCCCCTACAGTCCCGATTTCAACGTTTTGTTTTGGTAAACTCACGTTGTCTTGCTGACCAGCAATCGTTCCTGATGGCTTTGGAATGTCCTTGATACGGAACGTCGCTTTATCAGAAACTTTAGCTCCGTCAGGAAGTGTTCCTGTAACATTGATAACCAATTCTCTACCTTGACCTGGACTGATGTTGTATTTTCCAACACCTGAACCTTTGGTAAGACCTGGAGCACTTACAGACACATTATTGTCTGAAACACCAGCAAAAGAGATTGTCATTGGATTAACCACTCCACGATACACTACATTCATTTTATCAGCAGAGATGGTAGCAGAATTCGGTTTAGGCACCACAGAATAAGAGCTTTCGAAATCGATTACTACATCTTCACCACCTTCTTTAAAGGTAAACTGACCTTTAATTGGTTGTTCGCCCACATTTCCTGCTGGAAAATTCAACATAGTTGCGCCTTCTTTCATGGCATCTGCAGACAATTCTTTACCGTTTACAACAACCTTATCAGCTCTCAACGTATTATCTTTTTTTCCTAAAATGATTTTTCCTGTGAATGGCTCACCACTAAAGAAAGCCGTCTTGTCTGGAACTACAATAGCTTCAAAATTTGTAAGTGAAGCTTCAACTTTAAGCTTACCAGCTAACATGGATGACAATACTTCAGATTCAGTACTTTTGATATCTGCCTGTAATTGAGTCATTTTAGTCAAAGATGCCACTAAAGGAAACCCTTTGTAATGATAGTCTAACCAATCTATTTTATTGTTATCTCTATTTGTTACTGGTTCAGTTGCAAACTTGTCTTTAACGTCTGAAGCAATCGTAGGATAATCTGCACCAATGATGCCAACAACTCCTTCTCTAAACTTGGTAATTTGATTTAAAAACTCTTGACCTTCTGGCTTAAGTTTGTCTCCTTTGAAGAATTCTTCGTCAAGAAAATCCCCTTTATCCATCACTTCGTAATCTTTAGGATCTTCAACCTTTGCTGTCATCCTACTTTTAAGATCTGCTATATAAGCATTGAAATCATTTGCCAACGAAGTTATTTGAGCCGCTTGATCTTTCAATGGCTTATATTTTTCTGGTTGGTCAATTGCTTGCTGCTCTAATCCGGCAAAGAACAATTTGTTACGTTCTGTTGCTGCTTCGTTAGATTCAACTAATTTTTCGTTCATTAATCCAAATGCCGATAGCACTTCTTTTGACATATTCAATGCTAGCATCGCAATGAAGATCAAATACATCAAGTTAATCATTTTCTGCCTTGCGGATAATTTTCCTCCTGCCATTTCTAATTAGTTTTTTAGGTTGTTAATTTATATAAATTGACTAATCACTAATTAGTTTTTATTCATTGCAGAAAGCATTCCACCGTAAACACCATTCAATGATGATAGGTTAGACGCCATAGCTTTCATTTGTTCTTTCAGCTTTTGAGCATTCTCAACGGCTTCTTCATTGATAGACGTTTGACGGCTTGCAGCATCCATCTGTACTTTGTAAAGACTATTTAAAGATTCCATTTGAGCGGCAGCCAATGACATTTCTTCACCATATTTTTTAGTGGCAGCCATAGAATCCAATGTTGGATTGATTCCTTTTGCAGCACCTTCAAAATTCTTGATGCTGTTTCCTAAACTCGCCATTAATTCGCCATCAATTTTAGCTTCTTTTAAAAGGTTATCTAATTTTTTAGACAATTGAGCTTCAACTTCAGCTGGTTGCTCTTTTTTGGCATTAAGAGTTGTTTTTCCACCAGCTAATTCTGGATATACCAATGACCAATCCAATTCATCGTCTACTGGTTCAAAGGCCGAGATAGCGAAAATTAATGCTTCAACGATCAAACCTGCAGCTAACATAACGTTACCAGTTAAAGGGCCTATTTCAAAGTGAATGATTTTAAATAATGCACCTATAATTACTACCGATGCTCCTAATCCGTAAGCCATGTTCATAAACTTCTTACCTGCTTTTGACTGTGCCATAATTTTTTTTGTTTTTAGTTAAGTAAATTCTTAAGTAGATTAATATTGATTGTTTTGTTGTTGTTGTTGTTAATTTTTGTTTGTTCCTGCATTAGAAGTTGATGTTACATCAGTTCCCATATAATCTTGAACGGTTCGGAATCCAATATAACTTCTTGCTGAATCGGCGTATTCATAATCTCTAGAACTAACTTGTAAGTAGTAAGCGACATCTTTCCAAGAGCCACCGCGAACAACTTTACGCTGATTGGTTGCATCGTTCACATTAGGATTGATTGTAGACATGAACTCATAAGAAGCAGGATCGTAAGAACCATTTACCCATTCTGATACATTACCAGCCATGTTATAAAGATTGAAATCATTGGGATCGTAAGATTGCGCTTCTACTGTATACAGCGCTTGATCCGCTGCATAGTCCCCACGTAATGGTTTAAAGTTTGCCATAAAACAACCTCTATCATTTTTAGCATAAGGACCACCCCAAGGATATGTCGCACCTTGAAGACCACCTCTCGCGGCGTATTCCCATTCTGCCTCTGATGGCAATCTAAATCGATTCACAGGCTGTGCTCCTTTTTCTTTTTGGTATCCATTTTTCTTTAATGTTCTCCATTGACAAAATGCATTGGCTTGTTTCCAAGATACCCCAACTACTGGATATTCTCCGTAGGCTGCATGCCAGAAATAATCGTTGTGCATTGGCTCATTGTATGAGTAAGCAAAATCACGGATCCATGCTGTCGTATCTGGATAAACCTCAACTTGCTGTTGAACGATAAATTCAGAACGCTTCATATTTCTATTCTTGGCCGCTTTTGCAATGTCCATAAAGGTGTATTGAAATTTGAATTTTCTAACATCCCAAGTACGTTGACCATTGTAGGATTCTTCCATTGGAAGATACATGGTGTCCATAACTTCAGCGTAGTACTCATCTGGATAGTCAGCCGTATCCATAATAAGGTCGGCATCTTTATTCAATTTTCTACCTTCGTAGCCTGTTGGTCCTAATCCGCTATAGTTGTCATACATGTATTTTTCATATACAGACATGTTTTCTGGATCAGCATCTTTAAAAGCAAACTCTCCAATACCGCCAGAACCTGGGGTTTGTCCAACCTCATCAGCCAATATGGCCAATTTAGTTCTTAAGATAGAATCCCGCACCCAATAGACAAACTCGCGATACTCATTATTGGTGATCTCGGTCTCATCCATATAAAATGCACTTACCGTAGCAGTTCTCGTTGGTGCGTCTTGAACCCCAGCCAAATCATCGTCAGATTTACCCATGGTGAAAGCTCCACCCGGAACAAGTGTCATACCAAATGGCTTTTCAGGATGCCATTTTTTCCCTTTAACTCCTACTAGCTCGCCTCTGTCACCAGAGCCGCAACTAACTAATAGAGCTAAAACAGCGGTTAATAAGATAAACTTTTTCATATTCATATAAACTCGAGGTTAAAATTTTACTTTTTTAATTGGTCTTAAAAAATTTGAGGTCGTAAACATATCTATATATTTTCAATAAAACAATTTTTTTTGAATCTTTTTTACACTTTAACCTAAAAAAGATGCATTTCATCGATTAACAAAATGTTAAAACCGGAAATACAAATGTAATCAAAAACTGTTCTTTTTATACGCTTTGTACCATCTTTCTGGTATTTTACCGTGACTAGCTTCCACATAATCGTCATGCATGCATGGTAATAACGTATGCTTTTTCAATTTATTATTGGCATTCGGCAAAAAGGGTATCTCAATCCACCAACGCCCTGTTTTTATACTTTTGAAAAATATAAGTTCCTCATCCTCAACTAACACATTATATTTTTGATAGTGATCACTATTCTTAAAATCATCGTCTTTCACCCTGCAATTAACCCCTTCGATAAAATACCAAATAATCTGGGCAATCAACATAGCGGTTATCGAATCGTCTTTTGACGGGTGGTATTCAAAGATTCCAAACGTAGACACCTTATTGCTTATACCTGCGTATCGAGAAATAGCACAGATCTCTTTACCGTCGAATCCATTTGGAGAATGTTTTTGCCTCATTGAGACTTCAGAAGCTTTGATAGATTTTAAATCCATACTGACAATATGAGCATCGCGCATAACAGGCTCCACTAAATTAATGGATTTGGAAATTTCACCTAAACGATAGGCTTCGAAATATAACTTTTCCATAAGATCAATCTCCTCCTGTGAATTGAAATAGGTCTGAAATCCTACGGTAGAATAATTAAAGAGGTTATAGGGTTTTTCCAAAATGATCTTTCCCAGATAACTATTATTCTTTATGGGTTGTGAAGCGTCCCCCAAATCGAAGTTAGAATCGACGTTAACAATATTTACCATGGGTGAAAACGTATCATAGGCACGGTAGCATGGATACGTGAGATCTTGGCTTCCACCTAATATGATAGGTATGATATTTTTTTCAAGAAGTACGGTGATGGTTGTTTTTAGAGCGAAATACGTGTCCTCTACTGTCTCTCCTTTCTGAATGTCACCAAGGTCAGCGACATCGGTATACCAATTCCCCGGGAAAAGTCCATAGAGACTCACCCTTAAGGTATCGAAACTGAACTCTTCTCCGATGTAATTGACATCGTTTCTATTTTCTAGCACACCGATAATTGCTATTTTGGTGTTATCCAAGTCTGGTATACCAGTGTTCTTTGAATGGATTCTAATTTTTTTTCCTAGAGCTTGTTCTGATAGCAATTCACTATGCGCCAAAACCGAATCGGACACAGGCGAGAGAAAATTAAAATTCATTGAGGGAAATTAAATTGTTAATTTTGAAGGTATTCAATTTGTGAGAATAGTAAGATTCCAAATATAGTTAAAACTATTTTTTAGCTGTTTTCTTTTTAGTGACTTTTTTGGCAGTGGCTTTCTTCTTTGTTGTTTTTTTGGCCGCTGTTTTCTTTTTTGGTGATTTTGCCGCAATGAGCGCTTGTGCTTCTTCCAGCGTCATTTCGGACACGTCGATAGATTTATCCAACTCCACCTTGATTTTGCCTTTGGTGACGTTATGCCTTCCCCAGCGGGCTTTTTCAACTTTGATGCCTTCGTCCTCCCAATGATGGATTAACTTATCAATCTCCTTTTGAATTTTTTCCTTAATTAAGGCTTCAATATCGGAATCAGACAAATGATCCCAATCATATTTTTTATTGACATTGATGAACATGTTGTTCCACTTGATAAAGGGCCCAAAACGCCCTTTACCCTTTACTACTGGTAATCCATCAAATTTATAGATCGGGGCATCTGCTTTCTGTTTTTCTTTTATAAGTGCAATGGCATCTTCCAGCTCCACACCCATAGGGTCTGTTCCGCTTGGAAGTGACACAAAGCTCTCACCAAATTTCACATAAGGACCAAAGCGACCATTATTAACCTCCACAGGCTGCCCTTCAAAAGTCCCTAAATCTTTAGGTAATTTAAACAAATCCATGGCGTCTTCAAAGGTGATAGAGCTCAATTGCTGATCTGGCAGAAGACTTGCGTATTGTGGTTTTTCTTCATCGTCCGGTGTTCCAATCTGAACCATCGCTCCAAACTTTCCTAATCGCACTAAAACCGTTTTTCCCGATTTTGGGTCTTCGCCAAGAATTCGTTCGCCAGATTCACGTTCCGCATTTTCTTGAACATCTTCAACACGTGGATGAAACTCTTTGTAAAAGCTTTTCATCATTTTCTTCCAATCTTCCTTTCCTTCAGCGATATCATCAAAATCCGCTTCCATTTTAGCGGTAAAATTGTAATCTAAAATAGTACCAAAGTGATTCACCAAAAAGTCAGTTACAATCATCCCAACGTCTGTTGGTACTAATTTGCCTTTATCTGAACCAACTTTTTCAGTCAATTGTTTTTCTGAAACCTTATCTGACTGAAATGTCAATTGGGTATAGTTTCGCTCTACGCCATCAACATTTCCTTTTTCAACATAATTACGATTCTGAATAGTGGATATGGTAGGTGCATACGTGGATGGTCTTCCAATTCCCAATTCTTCCAGTTGCTTTACCAATGATGCTTCTGTATAGCGATAAGGTGGACGCGTATATCGTTCGGTGGCTGTAATATAACCATTAAGAAGTGTTTCATTGGTTTTCATGGCTGGTAGCATGCCCTCTTGTTCTGTATCCTCATCGTCCGTACCTTCTAAATAAACCTTAAGAAAACCATCAAATGTAATGACTTCACCATTCGCTGAAAATTGCTGTTTGTGGGTTGAGGCACTAATTTTGACATTGGTTCGTTCCAATTCGGCTTCACTCATTTGTGAAGCAATGGCACGTTTCCAAATCAAATCATATAATCTCGCTTGATCTCTATCAATCGACACCGAATGCATCGAAAAGTCTGTAGGTCTGATGGCCTCGTGCGCTTCTTGAGCACCTTTGGATTTACCTTTATAGTTTCGAGTTTTGCTGTATTTGCTGCCATACGCTGATTCAATCTCATTTTTTGCCCCTTTCTTGGCTTCATCTGAAAGATTGACACTATCAGTTCTCATGTATGTAATGAGACCTGCTTCATACAACCGCTGTGCCATCGTCATGGTTTTGCTCACAGAAAAATAGAGCTTACGAGAGGCTTCCTGTTGTAGTGTAGAAGTTGTAAAAGGCGCTGCCGGCGATTTTTTAGCAGGTTTTTTTTCTAACTCCGCGACCTTGAAATCAGCACCCGCATTGGACTGTAAAAATTTCTGGGCCTGTTCTTTGGTAGAAAATGATTTTGGCAATTTGGCTTTAAAGGTTTGTCCGTCTTCATTTGAAAATTCAGCATCAATGCGATAGGATGCTTCTGACGAAAATGCCTGAATATCGCGTTCTCTTTCCACAATCAACCGCACAGAAACCGATTGTACCCGTCCAGCAGATAAACCTCCCTTAACTTTTCTCCAAAGAACTGGAGACAATTCATACCCAACGATTCTATCCAGCACCCTTCTTGCTTGTTGGGCATCCACTAAATGATAGTCTATGGACCGAGGATTTTCAATTGCTTTTTGTATGGCCGATTTTGTAATTTCATGAAATACAATACGCTTGGTTTTAGCTTTATCAAGTTTCAACGTTTCGGCCAAGTGCCATGCAATTGCTTCACCTTCTCTATCTTCATCACTCGCCAACCAAACGATATCCGCTTTGCTTGCCAAGTCTTTCAACTTCTTAACGACGTCCTTTTTATCTTTTGACACCTGATATTTTGGTTCGAAATCACCTTCAACATCTACGCCTAATTCCTTTGATGGAAGATCGGCAATGTGTCCGAAACTAGACTCTACTTTGTAATCTTTTCCAAGAAATTTTTCAATGGTTTTCGCTTTTGCAGGGGACTCAACTATTACTAAATTCTTCGCCATATTCAATTTTTAATGCTTACAAATGTATATGAAAAAAAAGTATCTGACCTAATTTTAAATTTATTCCGCGCTTATGAATGACAAATTTATCCGTTGTATGTCATAAAAAAAGCCTGACGAATCAGGCTTACATTTTAAACACACTATCTAAATAATTTAAAAATCCTGTACAACACCAATTTGGTTGAGCTCGCTTTCGTCATCAAAACCGACTACATTTTTATAAATAATATAACAAGGCAAATAAAATATGGAGATGGTAAGCAACACTCCAATGCAACATGCCGCAAGTCCGACAAGACCAAGCATCCCACAAATAATTAGGCATCCAAAAGAAAGCAACCATTTCTTGTTACCTAGCATAAAGCTCGTCTTTAAGATATCCTCGATGGACTTCTCCGAGTTGAACGCAAAGATAACACTGATGTACATTAACGGTACGATGGCATATATATAAGGTACAAAGCATAAAAATTGGGCAATTGTAGCAATAATCGAATACATTAAGCCCAGCAATAGTATTTTTCCGAAATAGTCCTTATTGAAAAAATAAAAATAATCATCGCGTTTGAGGTTCTCAACATCCTGAAATTTAACCATTCGATAAAATCCGGCAAGCACTGCGAGTTGAATCGAATTTGTAATGACCGAAAAGGGGAAATTATAGAGCGCATTAAAGCCGTACAATGATGATAGGTTGTCTAGGTTGAAATCTTCCATTCTAACGATAGAAGGTGTCACAACACCCAAAAATGCCAATAGAAATTGTGACAATAATGCCACAGGAATCGATAATATCACAATAATGATGATCGCTAAAAAGCCTTGTACCCACACCTTCTTGAATAATTCGATACAATCACTTAAAACTGTTCCAAAGTCAAGCTCTTTCGCGCGCTGAATTTTTAGATGTAATTCTGGTAATGTCATGCCTGTGATTTTAATTGGTTAGTTAGCCAAAGAAACAAATAGTATTTGTAATTTTCAAAATAAATATCGACTGTCACTTTGTCACAGCACCTAAAAAATTCTATCTTTGTAAATGCATTTGTCATTTAATAAAAGTGACCTAATTAAAGATCTAAAAATCGTGCCCACATCACAAACTATGGAGAAAGTCATTGACGAAGCCAAGCAAGGCGAACATCTTACACTCGAGCCAAAAAAAGGTAATACTCGAAAATTATTTATCGAAAGTTTCGGCTGTGCCATGAACTTTAGCGATAGCGAGATTGTCGCATCCATATTGGCAAAAGAAGGTTTCAACACAACAGATAACCTCGAAGATGCTGATTTGGTCTTGGTCAACACATGTTCCATCCGAGATAAGGCCGAACAAACGATACGAAAACGTTTAGAAAAATACAATGCCGTCAAAAGAATCAATCCCAAGATGAAAGTCGGTGTATTGGGCTGCATGGCAGAACGCTTAAAAAGCAAATTTTTAGAGGAAGAAAAAATTGTGGATTTGGTAGTTGGCCCCGATGCTTATAAAGATTTACCAAACCTTCTTGAAGATGTTGACGACGGTCGCGATGCCATCAATGTAATTCTTTCCAAAGAGGAAACTTATGGGGATATTTCACCCGTACGATTAAATTCAAACGGCGTAACGGCACTTGTATCCATTACCCGAGGCTGCGATAATATGTGCACCTTTTGTGTGGTTCCGTTTACACGTGGTCGGGAACGCAGCCGAGATCCGCAGAGCATTATTGAAGAAGTTGCTGATTTGTGGAACCGAGGTTATAAGGAAATTACGTTACTTGGTCAGAATGTTGATAGTTACCTTTGGTACGGAGGTGGATTAAAAAAAGATTTTGAAAAGGCTAGTGATATGCAAAAAGCAACATCAGTCAATTTTTCCCAACTATTGGAATTATGTGCCATCGCACAACCGAAAATGCGAATTCGATTTTCAACCTCCAATCCTCAAGATATGACATTGGATGTTGTGAGAACCATGGCTAAGTTTGATAATATCTGCAATTATATTCATCTTCCGGTGCAGAGTGGCAGCAATCGCATTCTGAAGGCCATGAACCGTCAGCACACTAGAGAAGAGTATTTTCAACTAATCGATGATATTAAAACCATCATTCCTAACTGTTCCATTTCTCAAGATATGATTACCGGTTTCCCGACAGAAACTGAAGAAGATCATCAAGATACCATGAGCTTAATGGAGCGTATAAAATATCAGTTTGGATATATGTACGCCTATTCTGAACGCCCAGGGACCATGGCCGAACGAAAATTGGAGGACGATATCCCAGAAGCGACCAAGAAAAGACGCCTACAGGAAATTGTGGATTTGCAACAAACCCACAGTCATTTTAGAACGCAACAAGCGCTCGGTAAGATCGTAGAAGTCCTTGTAGAAAAATCATCGAAAAAGTCTGATAAGGAATGGTCAGGGCGAAGTGAGCAGAGCACCGTTGTAGTGTTTCCGAAAGAACATTATAACGTTGGAGATTTTGTAAACGTCAAAATCACGAACTGTACAACAGCCACATTAATTGGAGAGGCAGTCGGATATTCCAAAAACAATTAATTGAATTTAAGGACAGAAATCAGCGCCGTGAACAGAATACTACTTTTACTTTTTGCAACAGTCATGATGACGTCGTGTGATACCGAATCTTTGAATAGAGACGTTATCAATGATGAAGATGAAAATAATAATAGTAATATGGATTCGTTGGCATTAAGTGCCTATTCCTATGACATCACGACGGCTGTTCCTTTTATTGGGGCCATACGTGCTGAAAGTGATTTCACATTCAACAACATCAATAAGGCTAGTTCTGCGCTGATCGTTACAACAATTCTTGGACAGTCAACGACCGAAACTTTGATCTTCAGCAGAAATTCTGATAATATGATCAACAGTGTCATCAGCACATCATCTGGAGCTGTCACAAATGAAACAACTATTATATACGATGGGAGCGCTGTTGCGCAAATCATTTATGACTCCATTGAGGATGACGAAGATGATTACACGTATAATTTTGTATATTCTGGCAATAGGATTACGAGAACTGAAGAAGGTTCATCCATCATTACAGTGTTTACTCTAAACGCTGCCAAACAACTGATAAAGAAGGAGTCATTTGAGGGAACCAACTCTATTAAGACAGAAGTTATTGATTATGACGGGCTAGGCAATTGCATATCGTCGATTATTACCGGAGAAGATGCCACCAGCCTGATTTTTGAATTTGATACCAATGACAATCCGCTG